>CALFJC010000096.1 GCA_937877655.1 uncultured Selenomonadales bacterium | reverse complement strand
AACAGAAACAGGATGTTTCTATTGCCGGCACACACGGCAAGGGTTATTTGCTACTTCGACGAGCGAGTATCGGACGCCCCTGCGAGGTGCCTTTTCTTTTGCTTCTTTTCTTTGGGCAAGCAAAGAAAAGAAGTTTAATACATAAAATTTATGATTAACCTAATCGAAGGAGCGAACTCAAGCAGAAACAGTCGGTTCCGCGTGCCCACGCTTTGACAAAGGGGGGGCAACTTCTTCCATCTCCGCTAAAATTTTTAAAGCCGCTTCGCGAGGATTTTCAGCCGATCTAATCGGTCGCCCGATAACTAAATGTGTCGCGCCGTTTAAAAGTGCCGCTCGCGGTGTCGAAATTCTCTGTTGGTCGTTAATGGCGGCTCCCGCAGGTCTTATGCCCGGCGTCACGATTAAAAATTCCTTTCCGCAAGCCTCGCGAATCAATTTTGCCTCTTGCGGCGAAGAAACTACGCCGTCAAGCCCCGCCGCCTGCGCTAACTTCGCAAATTCCACAACCTGCTCCGAGATTTTCAACGCGCCGCACCATTCCGCCTGATTTATGCTCGTCAAAACCGTTATTGCTATCAATTTCGGACATTCGACGCCGCGAAGTTCAGATTCTTTATGAAGAGCCGACGCCGCCGTCTTCATCATCGTAAATCCGCCCGCCGCATGGACATTTAAAATGTTCGCGCCGAGATTCATCAGCGAACACAAGCCGCCCGCAACCGTATTCGGTATGTCATGCAGTTTCAAATCCAAAAAAATCTTTTTATCCTGCGACTTAAGCCACTCAACCACGCCCGCGCCCGCCGAATAGAAAAGTTCCATACCAACTTTGTAAAAATTCACGCTGTCGCCCAAAGTTTTGACGAGATTTTTTACTTCGTCCGCCGTGTGAAAGTCCAAAGCTACTATCAATCGTTCATCCGCCATTTTTAAACCTCCCGCGAAAATATTTCCTTGAAAAATTCTGTATAAAGCCTTAAAATCCTGCGCAGAGTGATTTCAAATAAATTGCAGAGGAATGATGTCATGCGGCTGTTTGTTGCAATAGAATTTGACGAAGAAATTTTACAAGCACTGACAAAATTACAATCGGAATGGAAAGTTTTGGGTGTGCGCGGTAATTTCACACCCGCACAGAATCTTCACTTGACTTTAGCGTTCATTGGAGAGTACGGAAATCCTAATTCTGTCTTGGAAGCCATGAATTCTGTTTCTTTCGCCCCATTTTCCATAAGTCTTGACGGAATTGGAACTTTCAGAGATATTTATTGGGCTGGAATTTCGGAAAACGTTGCACTTTCAAATTATGTTCGCCGACTGCGCAGAACTTTGGCTGAAAATAATATTCCATACGACAGAAAAAGATTTTCGCCGCATATAACCTTAGTTCGCAGAGCAGAATTCAATGGAAGTATCGAAGAACTTATAAAAAATCCTCCAAACGGCGAAATGGAAGTTAAATCCGTCTCGCTTATGTCCTCCACGCGAGGTAAAAGCGGCATGATTTATACCAAGATTGGCGGCGTCTAAGCAAACTAAAGAAATTTCAATGGGAGAGTGATAAAAAATGTGGCGCGGACTTTATACGGCGGCAACAGGCATGATCAGCGAACAAAAACGCACAGACGTTATCGCAAGCAACATTGCCAACGCCGCAACGACAGGTTATAAACGAGATTTGGCTGTTCACAAAGAATTTCACGCAATGCTGATTAAGCGCGTCAACGATTTCAACGAAGGCGGCATTTTGGGCGTCGGCGGAGCACCTTTCGGCACGTTGACTGATTTGGGCACGTCGAAAAAGGATGTCACTCAAATAAAAGGTTTCAGCGCGAATCCTTTTTACAAACCGAATATCGGCGAGCTCGGTTTGGGCGATTATATCGATGAAATAGCCGTTAATTACGAACAAGGCGCGCTTGAATCGACGGGCAACGCTTTTGACCTTGCGATTGTCGGCGACGGCTTTTTTGCCGTTCAAACTCCCGAAGGCGTCCGCTATACTCGCAACGGAGCTTTTTTTAAAAACACTCAAGGCTACATTCAAGACATTCGCGGCTACAATTTGCTCGATACGCAGGGAAATCCGATTAGAATTCCGGGAAATGTTCCCGATTCGCGGGTTGTGATAACCGGCAACGGAACAATTTCAATTCCCGGCACAGAAACGCGGCTTGATGTCGAAATAAATCGTTGGAGTGCCGTCGGCGACATGGATAATCAACAAACACTCGCACAAATTCAATTCGTCGAGTTCGGAAATCGTCTTGCCACTCAAAAACAGGGCGATAACCTTTATTATCTCGTAAATGATAACGAAGGCAATGAACCTGTCGCGCAGGGCGTCGAAAATAATATTTCGGAACGAATAATGAATCCCGATCTTCAACCGCGCCCCGCGTCGGGAGAAATTTTGCAAGGTTCGCTGGAAAAATCCAATACTGCGATTGTTTCCGAGATGGTTGAGCTTATTCACAATCACAGAATGTACGAAGCAAATGCAAAAGCTGTTCAAACTCAAGACACAATGCTTGATACGTCGGTTAATCAAATCGGAGCCGTCGGCTAAAGGCAATTAGGAATTAGGAATGAGGAGTTAGGAATTTTTCAGTATGATTGAAATTAAAGGCTTAAAAAAATCGTTCGGCGATCTGCATGTTTTGAAGGGAATTGATCTTCACATTGATGAACGGGAAGTTGTGGTTATAATCGGTCCTTCGGGCAGCGGCAAATCTACTCTTTTGCGTTGCATAAACTTTTTGGAGGAGCCGACGGGCGGCACAATCACTGTTGACGGAATTCCGATGGACAGCGACGAAAATATCAACAAAGTTCGCGAAGAAGTCGGGATGGTTTTTCAGAGATTTAATCTTTTCCCGCACATGACCGTTCTTGACAACATTACGCTTGCGCCAATGAAAGTTCGCAAAATACATCGTTCAAAAGCCGAGCAAACCGCGCAGGATTTGCTTGACAGAGTCGGTTTGGGCGACAAGGCGAACGCTTATCCGAATCAATTAAGCGGCGGACAACAACAACGCGTCGCAATCGCCCGCGCATTGGCTATGCAACCCAAAGTTATGCTCTTCGACGAACCGACAAGCGCACTTGATCCCGAAATGGTCGGCGAAGTCCTCGACGTAATGCAACGCCTCGCCGAACGCGGAATGACTATGGTTGTCGTTACTCATGAAATGGGTTTTGCCCGCGAAGTCGGGACGCGGCTCCTTTTTGTCGACGGCGGTTATATCGTCGAACAGGGCAAACCTAAAGAAGTTTTCGAGAATCCGAAGGAAGAACGAACGAAATTATTCCTGTCAAAAATTTTATAGGAGGCGCGGCAATGAGAGTTGCTATTTGCGGTTATCCGCCGCTTGCCTTGCAGGTTCAGGAGAGCTTGAAAAACAGCGACATCGAGTTTAAATTTTTCATTAGAGACTTTGTACCATTTCGCGGAGCAGAGGAGGACAATTTATCTACAAATCTTCCGCAGATAAACTTTTTTGAATTCAGATGGCTTGTAAACAAAGGCGAGCTTGACGGTATTATTATCGCCGATAAAGCGCGCAGCGATTTTACAAAGGCTTGTGTTCAAACTTGTAAACTCTACGGCATTTCAAAAATCGGCATTGCGGATTTCATTAACATTAATCCTTTTAACCCCGTTTACATGCTTGATCCGAGTAAAATTTACGTCGGTTATCTTGAAACAAATATTGCTGATGCTTGCAACTTGAATTGCAGAGGTTGTACACATTTCTCCGGTCTTTTCGAACGCGATGAAATTTATCCGCTTGAAAATTTTCGTCGCGATGTCAGCAAACTTTCTCAAACTTGCGATATTGTCAGGTTTCGTTTATTGGGCGGCGAGCCGTTGCTTTTGAAAAATATTGACGAGTATATAAAAATTTCTCGACAATATTTGCCGAAAACCAATTTGCGACTTGTGACCAACGGCTTACTTATTCCTTCACTTTCACAAAAAGTTCTCGACGCAATCAGAAAAAATAATTGCATTGTGGATATTTCTTCTTACAAAATTACCGTGCAAATCATTGATAAAGTGAAAAACATTCTAACTTCAAATAATATTCTCTTTCAGCTGAATGATTTCGTCAAAGATAAGTTTGGTGTGTTTTTAACTTTACATTCGGGCAATAATCCCGAAAAATCTCGTGCCGTCTGCTTTAATAATGAGTGTCGCTTTCTGCGTGACGGAAAAATTTATAAATGCCCGATTGATGCTTTGAATTACAAGTTCACAGAGAAATTCGGAATAGAAAATTTTCCTGCGGCGACAGCCGTTGATATTTACACACCAAATTTTTCCGCTCTGCTCGAACATCTTAACGGCAATGTCGAAATGTGTTATTGGTGTTCGGAAAAATGTCGGAAAATCGATTGGGAGCCGACGAATAATCCCAAACTTGAGGATTGGCTTGCCGCTCCCGATGAACTTCAGAATTTCCAATAAAAATTTACAATCTGCGCGGCGTACGATAAAATTCATCTTGCTTATGCAAAATATTTTATGACAAATACGGGTTGCTCGCGTTGAGCGCACGAATTAATTATTGCTAACCAAAAAATCCCTCGCAACGTTGTCGGGGGATTTTTTTGCCCAAATGAAAAATTCCGTTACAGCGGAATTTTCATTTTGCCCTTCCAAATCGCCTTTCAAAATCTTTTTCAAGCTTCAAAATCATTTGCAAAGGCAGTTCGAGCCTCAAAATTGCTTCCTAACTCCTTTTCAACTATCAAAATCTCTTCCGAATCAACTTCAAAGCCAAAATTTCAGAAGAACAAGCACCTCAAAACTTTTTTTGGAAAAAATTTTATCGTTCAAAGCCGTAAAGCAAAAAAATCGGTTGTAACTGATGAAAAAAATAATCAGCCGCCTTTGAACTTGCGAAGGCAGTTTTTTTTTGCTATCATGAACGAAATTTTTAGGAGAGGTGACGAAAATGAACAGCAAAGTTCTTTTCAACGTTCAATACGGCTTGTTTGTGCTCAGCGCACGCGACGAAAACGGCAAAGATAACGCCTGCATTATCAATACAGTTACTCAGGTAACCGCCGCGCCCGTCTCGAAGGACAGAATTTCAATCGCAGTGAACAAATCGAACTTCACGCACGACATTATCGCCAAAACAAAAAAATTTACCGTCTCAATCATCAGCGAGGCGGCGACTTTCGATTTATTTAAGCATTTCGGCTTTCAAAGCGGGCGCAACGTCGATAAATTTGCCAACTTCGATAAAGTTCAGCGCACGGCGAACGGAACACTTGCCATAACCGAAGGCACAAACTCATTTATCAGCGCAAATGTGATTCAGCAAGTCGAATTGGATACTCATTCGATTTTTATCGCGGAAGTTGTCGACATGGAAAAACTTTCCGATGTTCCTTCGGCGACATACAACTATTATCAAGCGAATATCAAGCCGAAACCTGCAGTAAAAGCGGCGGGCAAGACGAAATGGGTTTGCAGAATCTGCGGCTATGTTCATGAAGGCGACGAACCGCCCGCAATTTGTCCGCTCTGCAAGCATCCTTCGACAGATTTTGAAAAAGTTGTCGAAACTCCCGAAGCTCCCGCGCAGAAAAATAAATATGCCGGCACAAAGACAGAAAAAAATCTTCAAGAGGCGTTCGCGGGCGAGTCGCAAGCCAGAAACAAGTACACTTACTATGCTTCCGTCGCGAAAAAGAACGGTTACGAACAAATTGCCGCGCTTTTCCTTAAAACTGCCGAAAACGAAAAGGAACATGCCAAACTTTGGTTTAAAGCGTTGGGCGAGCTTGGAACTGTGGAAGAAAATCTCCTTCACGCGGCGGACGGAGAAAATTTTGAGTGGACGGACATGTATGCTCGCATGGCACGCGAGGCTGATGAAGAAGGTTTCCACGAATTGGCGGAGCAGTTCAGAGGCGTTGCGGCGATTGAAAAACATCACGAGGAACGTTATCGCAAGCTTTTGAAGAATGTTGAGGCGCAGGAAGTCTTCAAAAAAGCAGGCGTTCAAGTTTGGGAGTGCAGAAATTGCGGACATATTGTTGTCGGCACACAAGCCCCCGACCTTTGCCCTGTTTGCAAGCATCCAAAAGCTTTTTTTGAAGTCAACGCTGAAAATTATTGAGCTTATCACAGAAAAAAAATTAAGCGGCGAGCTTTTTTAAGCCCGTCGCTTTTTTTATATCAATTCTTTGAACTTTGCCTTGTAAAAGTCTTCAAAAATCTTTAAAACTTCCTGTTGAATCTCCGCGCCGTCGCCTTCGTGAAGAATTTCGATAAATCCCCAGCGGTCGAGCAATACCGAAGCAATATGTCCGATAGTTTCAAGCGTAAATTCGTCCGAATCCTGCGGCGCGAGCAAAACAATCGCCGTTCGGACAATTTCTCCGTCTTCGGGGTATTTGAAACCTTCGCCGAGCTGCAAAATGCCGAATGCCGCCGAGTTAATCGCCGCGCTTTTGCAATGCAACAAAATCATGTGCCGCCCGACGATTAAAGTTGAGCCTTTGTCTTCGCGAAGGAGCAATTCCTTTGAAATTTCTGCGCGGCTTTGAGGATTTTTGCCAGCCAAATGCCCCGCCAAGTCGCAAGCCGCGTTTATGTCGGAAATTTTTTCGCGGACAAAGAAATAATTCGCCATCAGCTCCGAAATTGCCCGCCCGTAAGAATTCATTTTGGAAAGTCCTTCGATAAACGAAGGGCGCGGCTCAAATTCTTCCGCACTTGCCAAAAAACTTTTATTTTGCCGCGAAAGTTCAATCTCAATCTTCTTTCTGTCGTCTTCCGTCAAAGTCGCGCTTACAACCAAAACCGGGCGTTCTGCGCGGGGAATCGGCACGGTTGAAATTATAAAATCGAAGTCTTTCGCCGCAATGTACTCCGAATTTATCTCCAGAATCGGAATTTCATCAACGATTTTCAATGTTGGAAAGGTTGCGCGGAGTCTGCTCGCCAAAAGCCGCGAAGTTCCCATTCCCGTCGGGCAAGCGACCACTACTCTGTGAATTGCATGTAAAAATTTTTCGCTGTCCGAGAGTGCCGCGCCCAAATGCATTGCGATATAGGCAATTTCCGCGTCCGGCAAAATTTCTCCGAGCTCCGCCTCGATTTCGCCGACACATTTTTTGGTTAAAGTCATTAGTTCGGGATAATGTTTCTGCATTTCGCCCAAAAGCGGATTTCTGATGTCCATATGCATTTTTAAGCGGCTGATTGACGGCGCGAGATGATTTACGAGCCCCGCGAGCAAACTTTGATTCTTATCGATGTCGCGTCCGGTAATTTTCGCGGCATTCTTCATAATTTTCCGCGCCAATTTCACGACACGGAAATTATCCATCATGGAAATTGTTCCGAGACTTGCCGAGCTGTAACGGCTTCTTGCGCCAAGAATATGCATTGCGATATAACAAATTTCGCTTTCGGGCACTTCAATTTCAAAAACCGCCGAAATTTTTTCTGCCAATTTCTTCGCCGCCGAAAATTCCCGACTTCCGCGCAGGCGTGAACAATTTTCTTCGTCGAGTTTAATCGCCTCGTGATTTTTTATTCGCCGAACCGTCAGCGATAAGTGAACCATCAAGCCGATAAACGCATTATCGGAGAGTTTGCAACCTAAATCGTTTTCTGTGACGCGGATCATCTGCTCCAACCGCCGCCATTCGCCCGCGTCGATAAGTTCCAACAAAAATTTCGACACCTGCGCGACCGATTCATTTTCTTCGGGCAAATTATCCCGCATTAAGTTCAATAAATTTTCTTCGCCGACATGTTCATAGATGTAACGGACGATTGCGCGCCTTAAATCGCGTTCATCGCCGAGCAAACTCACGCCCAAGCCCGGTTTTCGCAAAAGTTTCAAGCCCTGTTCGCGAAAATACGGCTCCAATTTGTCCAAATCGTTGCTTATCGTCGAATCTGTCACGTGAACCGCCGAAGACAGCGCAAATAATTTTATCGGCTCGCGGCTTGCCAAAAGTTTGCTGATTATGATTGAGCGGCGTTCGTTGGGCGTGTACTCTCTTTTTTCGCTCGACTCGATTTGTTTTGCGAGTGCGTAGCGTTTAACTTCGCTTCCTTTTACCAAAAGCCCCGCGCCCGACTTTTTTTCCAGTTGCAAGCCGACGGCTTTTAAAATTTCTTCGACTTTGGGCAGTTGTCTTGAAATTGTTTTTGAACTGACTGAAAGTTTTGTTGCTATGTCGCTTGTTGTTATGAAAATTTTTTCGTGAAGGAGCAATTTTAAAATGTCGCGAGTTCTTTGCTCCATAAAATCATCTCCTTAACAAATTCTGGGCACCAATTCACCTGCGGGCATGTCGACAACCCGAATTGCGCCCAGCGAAGTTTTCAAACCGACTTTGCCCGCAGAATTTTTGACGACTTCGCCGATAATCGCCGCGTTGATGCCGTAAATATTTTTTTTCATGACGGCTAAGACTTTTTCGGCAGACTCGGCGGGCACGACGGCGATAATTTTACCTTCGTTGGCAAGTTCAAGGGCGTCGAAGCCCAAAATATCGCAGACGCCGCGCACTTCTTCGCGAATCGGGATTTTTTCTTCGTCGATAAGAATTCCGACGCCTGCCGCCTGCGCAATTTCGTTTAAGACAGCCGCAATTCCGCCGCGAGTAGCATCTCGGAGCATTGCAATATTTTTTTCGGCTGAAAGCATTTCAAAAATCATTTTATTCAGCGGCGCGCAATCCGATTTTATATTTTCGGGGAGCTCCAAGCCGTGCCGTTCGGCTAGAATTGTTGTGGCGTGATCTCCGACAGTGCCGGAAATTAAAACTTTCATACCCGCGCAGATTTTTTTTGCCGAAATGTCGACGCCGTCAATAATTTCTCCAACGCCCGCCGTGTTTATAAAAATTCCGTCCGCCTGCCCGCGCCCGACAACTTTTGTATCGCCCGTGACGATTTTAACGCCTGCTTCCTGCGCGGCACTCGCCATTGATCCGACGATTTTTTTCAGCTCGTCGAAGTCGAAACCTTCTTCCAGAATAAATCCGACAGAAATATATTTCGGCACGGCACCCGTAACCGCCAAATCATTAACGGTTCCGCAAATTGACAGCTTGCCGATGTCTCCGCCGCGAAAAAAAATCGGACGCACAACATAATTGTCCGTCGTCATTGCCAATCG
This sequence comes from uncultured Selenomonadales bacterium, assembly GCA_937877655.1. GTDB lineage: Bacteria > Bacillota > Negativicutes > Selenomonadales > Selenomonadaceae > Quinella. The sequence goes on along the minus strand of CALFJC010000096.1, from coordinate 60,950 downwards.
CCCGATTTTCGCGCCGTCATGAAGTTCATTTAAAATTTCGTTGTCGAAGGCGGGCAAAATTATTTCATGCAGGAGTTTTTCGCTCAATTTGCCTCCTGCGCCGTGCGCCAAAAGAATTTTTTCATTCATAAAAATTTCTCCTATAAAAGTTTCTAAACTAGAAATGCGCAGGCATTTCGTACAATCGCGGCTTACACATTCAAATTTTTGAGTAGTAAAGCGCGACCGCTGTTTGTCAACTTTTCAAAAGTTGCGCCCGCGCCGTGCGCCATAAGAATTTTTTCATTGCTCATTACTCATTCCTCATTCCTCATTCCAAATTAATTTTCTCCCTCCGTATTTGAACCAAGCCGCGCAAACGCCCTCAACCGAGACCATACACGCGCCGACGGCGTGCAAAGGCGTACAAATTTTGCCGAAAAGCGGACATTCCGTAGGATTTATGATTCCGCGCAGAACTTCGCCGCATCTGCAAGCAGTTTTTTTATTAAAATGTTCAATTTCAATCGGCGCAACCTGTTCAATATCAAAATCTGCAAATTCACTGCGCATTTTCAAACCCGACGCGGGAATTTTTCCCATGCCGCGCCATTCAACGTCAGAAATTTCATAAACCTGCGCGAGAATTTTTTTTGCAGACAAATTTCCTTCGGCTTTGACGACGGAGCGATATTCATTGGCAACTTCGATTTTTCCGCTGTCGATTTGCTCAAGAATATTTTTCAGCGCGGCTAAAATTTCTTCAGCCTCGAAGCCGCCGACCGTGCTTGGAATTTTAAAATCTTCAGCCAAAAAATTAAAGGCATTCGCGCCGATAACTACCGCAACATGTCCCGGCAACAAAAATCCGTCGACTTTTACCGCCGAATCGTTCAGCAGAAATTTTAATGCGGGCGGAACCAATTTCTGCGCGGAAAGCATGAACAAATTTTTAATTCCGCGAGCTTTAGCCGCCAAAACGGTTGCCGCCGCCGTCGGAGCGGTTGTTTCAAAGCCGACAGCAAAAAAAATTATTTTCTTGTCGAGATTTTCTTGCGCGAGTTTTAGGCAATCGAGCGGCGAATAGACGATTTTAATTTTTGCGCCTTCAGCCTGCGCCGCCGCCAAATTTGAGCGCGAACCGGGCACTTTCAACATGTCTCCGAAGGTTGCAACGATAAAATTTTTTTGTTTTGAATAAGCAATCGCCTTGTCGATAAAATCATCGCAGGTAACACAGACGGGACAGCCCGGTCCCGAAACAAGTTCGACGTTTTCGGGGAGAATTTGTCTTATGCCCGACCGAAAAATCGCAACCGTGTGGGTTCCGCAGACTTCCATAAGCCGCAAATGCTTTTTGCCTTCGGCAAGCCGAGAAATTTTTTTTATCAACTTATTCATTCCTAATTCCTAATTCCTCATTCCTAATTGTTCTCGGTGCTCCGTTCATTTCGGCAACGAGAGCATCTCTTATTTGAACTTCGTTTTCGTCAATAATTTGCATTGCAAAGCCCGCGTGAATCAAAACGTAATCGCCGACTTTTGCTTCGGGCAGGAGCATCAAACTCGCCGCTCTTTTTACGCCCGAACGCTCCACCGTTGCCAAGTCTCCTTCGATATTTAAAACTTTTGCGGGAAAAGCCAAACACATTTCCAATCACCTCGCGCAGATAATACACCCTTTCGCCCGACTTTGCAAAATTCGCATTTACGCCGAAAAATTTTTCTGCTAAAATTTCAAAGGAACGGAGATGAGAAATCATGATAGAAATTACATTAATAGGAACGGGCGCACTTTTGCCCATTCCCGACAGAGCACTAACTGCGGTATTTTTAAATTGCGGCGGGCACTCGATATTATTCGATTGCGGCGAAGGAACACAATCGGCGGCGCGAAAAGCGGGCGTCAGCCTGATGAAAACGGATCTAATTGCTTTGACGCACTATCACGGCGATCATATTTTCGGCTTGTCGGGATTGTTGCAAACAATGTCCTGCATGGAGCGAACGGAAACTTTGTACATAACGGGACCCGAAGGCTTAAAAGAAGAATTGGAGCCGATTTTTAAATTGACGGGCTGGACATCTTACGAAATAAAATTGCTGGAGTTTCCTTCGGACGGGTTGCAACTTTCCGAGCTGATTAAAGGTTGGGCGACGGAAGCAAAATTGACGGCTTTTAAAACGGATCATCGTCGTGTGGCGAGTCAAGGATATTGTTTCACGTTGAGCCGCGCAGGAAAATTTTTGCCGCAACGCGCAAAAGAATTGGGCGTGCCCGTGAACCAATGGGGAATTTTGCAGAAAGGAAAAAGCATTCAGCTTGGCGACGCCGTCATCTTGCCCGAACAAGTTTTGGGCGAGCCGCGCAAGGGTTTGAAATTCATATTCACGGGCGACACCGCGCCTTGCGAAAATTTAATTGCGGCGGCGAAGGACGCGGACTTAATGATTTGCGAGGCGACTTTCGGAGAAAATGAACAGGCGGAGACTGCAAACCGGCACGGGCATATGACTTTTGCGCAAGCCGCCGAGTCAGCAAAAAAAGCTGCCGTTAAGCAGCTTTGGTTGGCGCATTTCTCGCAAATGATCGCAGATCCGAAAGAATATCTGCCCAATGCTACCGCCGTTTTTGAAAATACGATTTGCGGAAAGGACGGCATGTCAACGACGTTGCGTTTTGAAAATTAAACTCCCGCGCAGGTCACGAGATTAAATCACGTCTTTATAAGTTTTTCGATAATAAGCGTCTCGGACAACGTTATGGCTCACGTTAAATTTCTTGGCGAAGGCTGTAAATCCACGTTTTCTATCGTTTGGAATGCAGTCGCTACGAATTTCGCGAATTTGTTCGACAGACAATTTTGATCTGAAATGTTCGCAACCGATTTTACGCAGACCGTTTTTGAAGGCGTGCTCGATATTTTCTTTTGCTGTCATCCATTCAAGATTTGATACATGATTATTTTTCTTATTGCCATCGCGGTGGTTGACCTGTTTCTTGTTTTCGGGATTTGGAATAAACGCTTTGGCAACGAAAACATGAACAAAATGATTTTTTTCTTTCCGTTTTTGCAAAGGACAACGCGCAAGTATCCTCCGATACCAAGATTTGCTTTAAGAATTTTTGCTTTTTTTTTTTGATAAGCGATTTGACACGGGCATAGTTGCTGACTTGATAAAGTCCTTCGTAATCGACAACATCGCGCCATTCTTCGCCGGGCAGGTCTTTGTAGTCAATTTCTTGAAGAAAAACATGTAACGCATTTTGTTCGAGCGGGCTGAGTTTTGCCGACAGCAAAATTTTTTTCGCTTCGTCGATTGTCATAATGCATCTCTCCTTTTTAATTTGACAGAAACCGCCGAAACGATTAGAATAACTGCGAAAGGTTTTTGATCCATGTTTCGACGTGCTATGTGGATTTTTAACAAGATAAGCTTAGCACATAATCAGGCGCGGGTCAATTTTTTTGCGAAAAAATCCGCGCAGGATTATTAATTGACAATTACAGCGCAAAAGTTTATCATTAACGAAATAAATTTTTGGAGGTAACAATTATGCCGATGATGGATCTCACAAAATATGGGATTACAAATCCGACAGAAGTTCTTTACAACCCGACTTACGAAGTTTTGTTCAACGAAGAAACTCGTCCCGATCTTACCGGCTACGATAAGGGCGTTGAAACAGAGTTGGGCGCAATCAATGTCATGACCGGCGTGTTCACCGGACGCAGTCCCAAGGATAAATATTTTGTCTATGACGAAACGACAAAAGAAGGCGCACCGGGCGAATTGTGGTGGTCGACTCCCGAATTTCCGAACGATAATAAGAAATGCTCCCCTGAAGTTTGGCAAGAACTTAAGAAAATTGCGATCAATGAACTCTCCAACAAACGCCTCTTCGTTGTTGACGGTTTTTGTGGAACTCATAAAGACACCAGAATGAAAGTGCGCTTCATTGTTGAAGTTGCTTGGCAGGCGCATTTTGTCACCAACATGTTCATACGCCCGAAAAATCAAGAAGAATTCGATCAAGAGCCTGACTTCGTTATCTACAATGCGTCCAATGCAAAAGTTGAAAATTATAAAGAGCTTGGTTTGCGTTCGGATACAGCTGTAGTTTTCAACGTCACGGATAGAGAAGCTGTCATAATTAATACGCTTTACGGCGGTGAAATGAAAAAAGGCTGCTTCAGCCTCCAAAATTATTTTATGCCGCTTAAAGGTATCGCCTCAATGCACTGCTCCGCAAATACCGACATGAACGGCGAAAACACCGCAATTTTCTTCGGACTCAGCGGCACGGGCAAAACGACTCTTTCGACAGACCCGAAGAGACTTCTTATCGGCGATGACGAACACGGCTGGGACGATACGGGCGTTTTCAACTTTGAAGGCGGTTGCTACGCGAAAGTTATCAACCTCGACAAAGAATCCGAGCCCGACATTTACAACGCAATTCGCCGCGACGCGCTCCTTGAAAACGTAACTGTCGACAAGGACGGCAAGATTGACTTCGCCGATAAATCCGTTACGGAAAATACTCGCGTCAGCTACCCGATTTATCACATTAAAAATATCGTTCGCCCCGACAGTCACGGTCCCGCCGCGCAGTCCGTTATCTTCCTCAGCGCGGACGCCTTCGGCGTGTTGCCGCCCGTTTCCATTTTGACTTCCGAACAATGCAAATATTATTTCTTGAGCGGATTTACTGCGAAACTCGCGGGCACCGAGCGCGGAATTACCGAACCCACTCCGACTTTCTCGGCTTGCTTCGGTCAAGCGTTCCTTGAACTCCATCCGACAAAATACGCCGAAGAACTCGTTAAGCGCATGGAAAAGAGCGGCGCGAAAGCTTATCTCGTCAATACCGGCTGGAACGGCACGGGCAAACGCATTTCGATTAAAGATACTCGCGGCATTATCGATGCAATTCTTGGCGGCGCGATTAAAAATGCTCCGACGAAACAACTTCCCATTTTCGATCTTGAAATCCCGACGGAACTTGAAGGCGTCGCAACAAATATTCTTGATCCTCGTGACACTTACGCCGACCCAACCGAGTGGGATCGTAAAGCTGAAGATTTGGCAAGCCGTTTCATCAAGAACTTTAAGAAATACGAGTACAACGCGGCGGGCAAAGCACTCGTTGCGGCAGGTCCTCATCTCGACAAATAATTTTTGAACGCATTAACCAAAAAACCTCGTTCCGTTTGGAGCGGGGTTTTTTTCAATGTCTTTTTAATTTAAAACCTCATTAGGTTTCCGTCCGATTGTTGACGGTTATAAAGTTCTCTGATATTCTTCAAAAACTTAAGGGGAAAAAATTTTTGGAGGAATTTAAATGGAGGCAAAAGTTGAAGGCGAAAACTTGATAATTTTTTTTGATTCCAGAGTCGACACGAACAATGCGGCTAAAGTCGAGAAAGAAATTAAGAATTTTATCGAAAAAAATCCGAACAAGATTTTGAATTTCGACGCAGAAAATTTGGAATATATTTCAAGCGTCGGGTTAAGGATTTTGCTGAAGTTCAGGAAAATTTTCAAGAAAAATCTGGTGATTGGGAATGTTTCAAAAGAAGTTGCGGAAGTCTTTGAAACGTCAGGCTTCACGAACTTTTTCGACGTGCAAAAGAAATTACGCAGAATTTCTGCAGAGAATTTGCGGAAAATCGGACGCGGAACCTCCGGCTCGGTTTATAAACTCGACGACGAAAATATTTTGAAGGTCTACAACGACGATTGGACGTTTGAAAAGGTAAAAATCGAACGCGAAAACAGCCGGAAAGCATTTTTAAGCGGGCTGGACACGGCGATTGCTTATGACGTTGTGAAAGTCGAAAAGAATTTTGGAATTGTTTATGAAATGCTCAACGCCGACACTTTGGAAAAAGTTATCTCGGAAAATCCCGAACAAACCGAGTTTTACGCAAAAAAATTTGCAGATTTTTTGAAAAGCCAAAATGAAATTGAGTTTGACGGCATCAGCGGCAAACAAACGCGAATCGAACTTTCAAAAAGGATTAAAAATCTGGATGACGAGACGCACGAAATTATTTTTGAAATTCTGGAGCAAGTGCCGGAGTGCAAAAATTTTTCGCACGGCGACTTAAACTTGAGCAACATTATCGTTCAAGACGAAAATTTCATAATGATTGATATGGGAGAAATAAGTTGCGGTCACAGCATTTTTGATGTCTCGTGGATTTATTACATGTATGAAATCAGACAGCGTTACGGGAAAAATGTTCCGGGTCCGAAAGTTATGCCGGAAATTTTTTGGAAAAGTTTTTCACAACAATTTTTCAACACGAAAGACGAAAAAGTTTTGAAACATTTTGAAGCCGAAATTTTTCCTTACTCCGCGATAAATCTTCTGATTGCGACTTTGACAAGAGCGTTTATCAATCCAAAAGTCTTCGATTATTACTCAAAAGTTCTGAAAGAAATTAAGAAGGACAGAATTATACCGATAGATTTTTGAAAGATATTCCGGGGACTGCACTCCAATTTTGACAAGCAAGCGGGCATTTGTTAAACTGCGCAAAAATATTCGACAGGAGGATTTCATGAAGGCTTTATATTTGGACTGCGCGGCGGGCATAAGCGGCAACATGTTTCTCGGCGCATGTCTTCAACTCGGCGTGCCCGAAAAATATTTGCGCAAGGAACTCGATAAACTCAATTTGCCGCATGAATTTGAACTTGAAATTTCCAACGTCAGCAAAAACGGAATCGGCGCGGCTTATGTCAACGTCAAGCTCCCGAAAAATTTTGATTCGGAATTTGACCGCCCGAACATTCGGCATTTGCACCGTCACGAACACATTAAAAATCACAGCCACAGAACTTTTTCCGACATAAAAAAAATTATCGAGGCGGCGGAGCTGAGCGAGTCGGTTAAAACTCGTGCGCTCGCCATTTTTTCCGTGACAGCGGCGGCGGAAGGAAAAGTTCATCAACGTCCCGCCGAAGAAGTCACTTTTCACGAAGTCGGCGCGATTGATTCGATTGTTGACATTGTCGGTTGCGCCGTTTGTCTTGATTATCTTGACGCGGAAAAAATTTTTGTTTCGAAAATCAACACGGGCAGCGGTTTTGTCAAATGTGCTCACGGTTTAATGCCGGTTCCCGCTCCCGCCACCGCCGAACTTTTGCAGGGTTTCAAAACTTATCATTTCGGCGCGGAAAAAGAATTGACTACTCCTACGGGCGCGGCGATTGTCAAAGCTCTTGCCGAATACAGCGCGGATTTGCCCGAAGATTTTTCTTCAGAGAAAATCGGTTACGGCGCGGGCACTTGGGATTTGGATATTCCCAATGTCTTAAGAATTTATCTCGGAGAATTCGGCGGGCAGAACGAAAAACATTTGGTAAAGCTTGAGGCTAATATTGACGACATGAATCCGCAAATTTACGGCTGGCTTTACGAGCGACTTTTTGCGGCGGGAGCTCTGGACGTGTGGACGACTTCCATTTTCATGAAAAAAAATCGTCCCGCGCAGATGCTGAGCGTTTTGGTTGACAAGGAACACAAAGAATTTTGCATAAAAATTATTTTCGAGGAGACAACGACAATCGGTTTGCGTGTGATTGAAATTGCGCGGCGCGTCGAAGCCGTAAGAAAAATTGCCAAGGTTGAAACTCGTTTCGGCGAAGTTCAATGCAAAGTCAGCGCGTATGACGGCAAAATTGTTTCGATAACGCCCGAATACGAAGATTGTCGCCGCCTTGCCGAAAAAAATTCCGTGCCGCTTAAAGCAGTTTGGCAAGAAGCATTGACTAAGCAAGAATCACGTTTGGGATAAAAAGCCATGCAGAAAAAAAGCTTCCGAATTTATCGGAAGCTTTCTTTTTTATTCCGCGCTTTTATCAATTAGGAATTATGAATTAGGAATTAGGAATGGAAAAACGCTTTTTAATTATTAATTCCTCATTCCTAATTCCTAATTAATTTTGTTCCGCTGATTCGATAAATATCGCCGTTGATATTGAAAGTCGTTGCCGTGAAATTCTTTAAAGTAATTGCGCTTGCAGTGTCGTCAACTTTGAAGGCAATCGTCTTCTTCGTCTTATTGTAAGTCGCCGAGAATTCGCCCGTAATTTGCAACATGTCGGAGTTATCAAAGCCGAAAATGACATCCTTGCCGTCGCCGCTGTTGTAGATAAAAGTATCTGCACCGTCGCCGCCCCACAACGAGTCATTGCCTTTGCCGCCGATTAGCGTATCATTTCCGTTTTGCCCGTAAAGTTTATCGGCTCCCGCGTTGCCGAGAATCAAATCGTCACCGTCTTTGCCGTAGAGATAATCTTTTGCACTGCCGCCGAAAATTGAATTGTCTTGGGCATTGCCTACGATTTTTATTGATTTCGTTCTTTCGGAAGCGTCTGCAATTTCTCTCCATGCGGCTGAAAGCGTTACTTTCGAGTTTGTGGAGTCGTCAGCCAAGAATGCGCCGCCAAAAATTGTCCGTTCCTTGCCGTCTTTGTTGATGAAAGTAATTTCTTTGCTTTTGCCGTCCTTGACAGTCAAAGTATTCTTTCCGATTTTAAACGTTGCGTCGGAACCCTTAACAGAAGAAGAAATAATTTCGGCAGTGACAGAAATTTTATCGCCTGCCGCATAATCGGAAATAACGTCATTTCCTGCGTCGACAACAAACAAATCATTTCCTGCGCCGCCCGTGAAAGTATCGTTGCCCGCGCCGCCTATCAAGGTATCGTTGCCTGTTTGTCCGTAAATTTTATCGGAGCCCGCGTTCCCCAGAATCAAATCGTCGCCGTCTTTGCCGTAGAGATAATCTTTTGCGCTTCCGCCGAAAATGGAATTGTCTTGAGCATTGCCCACGATTTTTATTGATTTTGTCCGAGCCGAAGCGTCGGCAATTTCTCTCCATGCCGCCGACAACGTCACTTTCGATTTTGTGGAATCGTCTGTCAAAAATGCTCCGCCCAAAATTGTCCGCTCGTTACCGTCCTTGTCTGCGAAAACAATTTCTTTGCCCTTGCCGTTCTTGACGCTCAAGGTATTTTTTCCGATTTTAAACGTCGCATCGGAACCTTTCACGGAAGAAGAAGTGATTGACGCGTTCAAAGAAATTTTGTCGCCCGCCGCATAATCTGCGATAAAATCATTGCCTGCAGTATAAACGAAGACATCATTTCCTTCGCCGCCCGTTAAAGTATCATTGCCTTTGCCGCCGATAATCGTATTGTCCAAATTGTTTCCGACAATTTCTACCGCCTTAGTGCGCTTGGAGGCATCGATAGTTTCAACTGTTGAATCGAGCGTAATTTTTGCGGAAGAATTGTTCGTCAACCTTAAGAGCTTCGGATCTCTTTCAACGCCGTCAATATTGAGAGCCGAGAGATACGTCGCGCCCGTCAAAGTTATCTTGTCTTCGTCAACAGTCACGATAATATCCGTGCCGCTTTTTGTCGTTGAATATTCAAAGTCGGAAATGGAAAGTGTCGAAGTTTCGTTGAAGCCGCTGATTGAATCGTTGCCGTCGCCCGCCGCGTATTGGAAAAGAACATTTTTTCCGTAATGATTATTAATGGTATCGTCGCCTTTGTTCGCGTTGATTGTCGCATTTTCGCCGCCGTGATTGTCAATGGAATCATTCCCTGCGCCGACATTAACAGAAACATTGTCTCCATACCAATTAAAAATATAATCATCGCCTGCGCCGCTGTTGATTGTGACTTCGGAGCCGCTGTAATTGCGAATAGAATCGTTGCCGCCGAGTGCCAGAATTGTTGAACTTGCGCCGCGATTGTCAATGGTATCATTTCCGAGTCCGCTGTTGATTGAAACACTTGCGCCGAAGTTGCGAATGTAGTCGTTGCCCGCACCCGTCACAATGGTGGTCTTGTCGGGACAAATGGTTTCCGTCTCACGTTCTTGTGTCTCCGAATTATAACTGTATTCTAAGCGAGTGCTGTTGTAAATGAAATTGTCGCCCTTGCTTGCCGTGATTTTAAGAAATTGTCCGCCCTCATTGTCAACGGTATCGTCTCCTTCACCTGCAACAATCGTCACGGAATTTTTCTCATTGTAAATATAATCGGCATCCGCGCCGCCGTTGATTGAAGTTTTTTCTCCGTAATTTTTGATTGAATCATTACCAGCCCCGCCGTTGATTGTCACGGAGTTACCTTTGTTGTAAATATAATCGGCATTCGCGCCGCCGTTGATTGAAGTTTTTTCGCTGTAATAATTTTCTATTGAATCGTTGCCTTCGCCGCCGTTAATACTCGTGCCGCCGGCAAGAGAACTGACTAAAATATAATCGTCGCCGTCTTCGCCGAAGATTTTCATTTTCTTTCCGTAAGCCGTAATTGTATCGTTGCCTGCGCCCGCCGAGATCGTTACGCTTTTTCCGTTGCCCGTCAAAAGTTCATCCGCACTTGTCCCGACGATTGAAGATTTTTCTTTCCAAGAGTAAGAGGCGAGGCTGTCGTAAGAGTCGGAAGCTTGTTTCATCAAATAACGCCAAAACATATAACCGACAGAATACATGTAACCGTAATCCATGGTATCGGGTATGAATTTATTGTTCAAATCTAAATAGTACGCCAGTTTTTCGGGATTGTCAGCCCAATCGTTAGCGTAAATTCCTTCAGTGAGACGAGCCATTCCTTCGTCCATATAAGAAGTGGAATATTCCATGATACCGAAATTCCCCTGCATAACGTGAGTCATTTCATGAGCAATTGTACTGCTGAGATGATACCTGAGATTTTCTTCCGTCGGATTTACTTTCGCCATGTTTACAATTATTTTGTATGCACCGCCTCTCGCTATGGCACTTGTTTTTGTATCATTCATGAACTCCAGCTTCATCTTTTGTCCGTCAAGATGAACTCCATATGATTCTTCAACCAATTTAATTGCATCTTCAGCCCACCAAGAGTAAAAGCCTTTAACTACCAACTGTTCCTCTTCGGTCAGAGTATCTTTTTCCGGAACGGTGATTGTCAAACCGCGAATGGTAAACGTAGTCGATTCGGGATATACCGCGTCGCCGTCGGCTGTGTAAAGATCCTTGAAAGACTTCATTGTTAAGCCGCCTGTAGCCCAGCCGACTGCAGAACCGTTATCGCAGTAGCCGTTATCGTAATAACTCTCATGTATAATTCCGCAGTAATCTTGCAGGAAAGTTGCAGCACTATTTGCCTTCTCACAATCGGCAACCATTTTATCAATTACTTCTTGCATGGAATTAAAATTGGAACAAGCTTTAATTGCTTCATCCAGCATCAATTTACTGTTTATAATGCTGCGTGAGGAGGATTGAACGAAATTTTTTATAACCTGTTGCGGAGAATAGCCGTTACTGTAAATTTTCGTTGTCTCGCCCGAAGAATCTTTAACGGTTACGGCGTGATTGGTCATGTTTTTAAGGCGCAAAGAGCCGTCGCCGATATGAAAAATCAAATCGCCGCCGTCAAAGGAGTAGCTGTCAATTTTTCCCGAGGAAATTTGAACAGTATCTTCTCCGCTGTAATTTGTGATAACGTCGTTGCCGTTCTCGTAAACAAAAACGTCGGCAAAAAAAATGCTTCCGCTCAAAGTGTCATTTCCTGCGCCGCCGTCGAGTGTTGAACTCGCTCCGTTGTTGGAAATCGAATCATCGCCTTCGCCGCCGTTGATTGTGGCGTTCGAGCTTTCGTTTTCAATGGTATCATCGCCTGCGCCTGCTTTGATTGTGATGCTGTCGTTCCAATTCCAAATGTAATCGTTGCCGTCCCCGCTGTTGATTAAAACGTTTGCACCGCTGTTGTAAATGTAATCGTCATCTGTTCCGCCGTCGATTGTGACTTGCGAGCCGCTGTTTTTGATTGAATCATCACCAAGCCCGCCGAGTAGGGAAATATTGTTGCCGCTGTTAGAAATTGTGTCAGAGCCGTCGCCACCGTCGATTGTTGAACTTAAGCCGCCGCGATTGATAATGGAATCGTTGCCTGCGCCGCCCGCGACTGAGGTTTTTGAGCTGTTACTCCAAATGGAATCATCGCCTGCGCCACCATCGATTTTTGTATTCATGCATCCATACCAATTATTTACAAAATCGTTGCCATCTCCGCTTTGAATTATAACGTTATTGCCCGTGTTGTCTATTGTGTCATCTCCATCATTGCCGTTAATCGAAACGTTGTCGTCACTGTTTGAAATGGAATCATCGCCGTCACCGCCATCAATCGTAACCGAGTCACCTTCGTTGGAAATAGTATCAGCACCATCGCCGCTGTTTATTCTTGAACTCGCGCCATAACTGTAAATTGAATCATTCCCTTCGCCGCCGCTGATTGTCACATTGTCGCCACCATTGTAAATTGTATCGGCTCCGTCGCCTGCGTCGATTGAAACATTGGAGCTGCCCCAAGCATTAAAAACAGAATCGTCACCTTCGCCCGCGTCGATTGAAACTTTTGTACCGATATTTTCAATCGTATCATCGCCGCCGCCACTCGTTATCGTGACGGAGTCGCCGCTGTTGTAAATCGAATCATTTTCTGTTCCGCCGCTTATGAGAGTATTTGAATTTGAATTTCCAAACGTTGCCATAAAATCATCTCCTCAATAAAATTTTTTCTCATTATACAACATTGAATAAAAAAAATCCCCTCCATTTTTGGAAGGGATTTAAAAATTTTTCCGCGCTTTTATCAATTAGGAATTAGGATAGAAAAAACAATTATTAATTCCTCATTCCTAATTCCTAATTAATTTAGAGCCGCTGATTTTGTAATTCGTGCCGTTGATTTTAAAGCTCGTTGCAGAAAAATCTTTCAGAGTAATTGCTTTTGAAGTCGAATCGACTTTGAAATAAATTTCTTTCTTCGCCGCGCTGTAAGACGTGGAAAAAGTGCCCGTGATTTTTAAAAGATCGTCATCCTCAAAACCGAAAATGACATCCTGCCCGTCGCCCGAAGCATAAATAAAATTATCGGCTCCCGAATTTCCCCAAAGTGAATCATTGCCCTTGCCGCCCGTCAAAGTATCGTTGCCTGCGCCGCCGTAAATTTTATCTGTGCCTTCCTCGCCGAAAATTTTATCATTTCCTTCGCCGCCATATATCGTATCATTGCCCGCGCCGCCCCAAATGGAGTCATTACCCGCAACGCCGTTAAGTGTATCGTTGCCTTTGCCGCCCAAAATCGAATTGTCGAGCAAGTTGCCCGTAATTTTAACGGCTTTTGTGCGCGAAGAAGCTTTGATGACCTTGACGGACGCCGCGACAGTCACGGGCGAATTGTCGGAATCGGTTATTGTCACATCATAGGAATATTTTTCCGTTGTCGAGTTGCCGTCCTTGTCAATGACGGTGATATTTTTATTTTTGCCGTTCTTGACGCGAGCCCAAGTACTTTTTCCGAAATAAAGAGTGACATCGGAGCCGCTGACTGTTGCGCTTGTCAAACTGCCGCCGATAAGTCGAATTTTATCTTCGCCCGGCGTGTAGTCGGTTATGGTGTCGATACCGGAATTTGTTCCGAAAATAAAAACGTCTGATCCGTCGCCGCCGGTCAAAGTGTCGTTGCCCAAGCCGCCGTAAAATGAATCGTTGCCCGCGTCGCCGAAAAGAGAATCATTTCCCGCGTCGCCGTAAATAATGTCGTTGCCCGCGCCGCCGAAAATAGTATCTTTGCCCGTGTTTGCAAAAATTGTGTCGTCGCCTTTGCCCGCCGAGATGGAATTGGCATTTTGATTGCCGAGAATCATAATTCCTTTTGTAACAGCACTTGCATTGACGCTTTTAACGGACGAATAATCGGCAAGGTCAAGCATGTTTTTGGAAAAATTTTTCGTCGCCGTCAAAACGGAACCTTTTACCGAAACAGAACTGCTTGCATTGACTGTTTTATTTCGCAAAGCGGAAACCAAACTGCTTTTGCCCGCCGAAGGATAATGCAAGGCAGATTGTTTCGCCAAATATTTCAAGAACATGTAACCGCCCGCATAATAATCATACGAATCGAACAGCAGAGCTTCTTTCAGCCTTGAGGGATTTTTAGCCAAAGCAATAATTTCATTTTTTCTGTCGTCGTCTGCTCCGTGAGTCAATTCCGCCATGCCTTCTCTGATAAATTTCGGCAAATCGTCGCTGTAATTGATATTGGAATACATGACGGCGTGAGTTAATTCGTGCGCAATGACGCGGTCAAGGTAAAAAGTATTTTTGCCCGAAATTTTTCCGTTTTGGTTGCCGATTATCAACGAGTTGTATTGATTCATATTGATTTTGACAGCCAATTTGCTGATTGTTTTTCGGGAAGAGTCGGCGAACCAACCTTCGGTGGAGCCGTATGCCGTGCCGCTGTTGTAAAAGCCGAAATAAACTTTTTTAACCATAGCTCCCGAACCGAAAACGTAATTATCGCCGTAAGATTGCTTGATAAGGTCGAGAGCATTCTTCGCCCACCAAGTTTCAAGTGCCTGCCAGATATATTTTTGTCTGCTGTCGGTCAAAGAGCTGAAATCTAAATTTTTCGGAGTACCGCTGTCGAAAGAGGCGAGTTGAAAAGTTACGCCGTTGACTGTGAAAGAATTTCCGGTAAAAGAATGCAAACTGCCCGATTCGGGAACAATGTTGGACGCATTTTTTGCAGTCTTGCCGCCCGAATCCGAGCCCGTAATGGCTCCCGTGTCGGTGTTGTCGAGAATTATTCCGCAATAATTTTTAAGAAAGGAATTATAATCGCTTGAGGCTTGGCAATCGGCAATCATTTTGGAAATTACTTCGTTTGCATTTGAAAAATATCCGCCCGACGCCTCTTTGACGGCTTGATTAATCGCACTCATCCCGGAATTGTTTGTTGTGTCGAGAGACGCCATAAATTTTTTTATAACGTCCTGTTGAGTGACGGTTGAGGAAGAAATTTCTTTGGAAGGATTTATGTTGACAGATTTTCCCTTTGCTCCGACGAGAGTAATTTTGCCGCCGCCCGAAATGTTCACCAAAATATTGTTTCCGCTCGTCGAAGTGGAATAAGTTGCGCCGCTGACAGTGATTGAGTCGCGGGAATTGTAATTGTAGATTAAATCGTTGCCGTCTCCTTTTTTGTATTGATAAAGGACGCCGCCGCCGAGGCTGTCGCCGTAAATTGTATCGTTACCCGTGCCGCCACTGATTGTTACGCCGCCGAAGTCACTGCTCCGCAAGCTGATTTTATCATTTCCCGCGCCTCCGCTGATTGAAACGTTGGGATCATAGCTTAAAATTGTATCGTTGCCGCTCCCGCCGTCGATTGTGACATAACCGAAGCCGTTTTTTATCGTGTAATTGGAATTTGTGCTGTTGTAAATGTAATCGTTGCCGCCTGCGCCGCGAACGGTTGCGCCGCCCGCGTAATTTCTGATTGTATCTGCCGAAGACGTGCCGCCGACCAAACTGTTTTTGTTGTAATTGCTGAGCGCGAATCTTTGGAGGTCAAAAATCGCCTTGTTCATATTGGTTGCCTCCTTAAAAAAAATTTTTTCATGACGAAGGCATTATACCGAAAAATTTTTTCGCCGAAAAGAACGGCAGGTTAAAATTTCATGAGATCAAAAAAGTTTTTCCTCGAAATTCTCTGTTGCCAATGAAATTTTTTGCTAAAATTTTGTTGTAATTGCTGAGCGCGAATCTTTGGAGATCAAAAATCGCCCTGTTCATATCGGTTGCCTCCTTAAAAAATTTTTTTTCATGACGAAGGCATTATACCGAAAAAATTTTTCATGCGAAACAAAATTTCTCAAAAAATTTTCCCGCGCAGATAAATTCTGTTGCCGCCGCCGAAATTTTTTTGTTACAAATATCATATTTTGCCGCCTTGAAATGTAATATTCCCTGTTGTATAATCGCAAAAGAATTTTCTATCAATTTTCTGTAAGGGGGAAACTGTAAATGATTTACACTGTAACTTTTAACCCGGCGATTGATTATATCATTCGTCTCGACAAGTTGACGACGGGCGCGATTAACCGCGTGACTTACGAACAAGTGCTCGGCGGCGGCAAGGGCGTTAATGTTTCAATCGTGCTCGGCAATTTGGGTCACAAGTCAACGGCAACAGGATTTCTCGCGGGTTTCACGGGCGCAGAAATTGTTCGCCAGCTCCGCGACTTCAACGCCGCAGATGATTTCGTTCAACTCGAAGAAGGTTTCTCCCGCATTAACGTAAAAGTTAAAGCCGATGTCGAAACCGAAATTAACGGTCAAGGTCCCAAAATCAGCGAGGCAAAACGCGAAGAGCTTTTCCAAAAGCTCGAAAAACTCGGCGCGGACGATACCTTGATTCTTTCCGGCTCAATTCCCAACACTCTCCCCGACGATATGTATGAACAAACTCTTTCGCGCATTCAAGGAAAGGGCATTCGTTTTGTCGTTGACGCGGAAAAAGGTTTGCTCCTCAAAATTTTGAAATTCAATCCTTGGCTTATCAAACCGAATAATCACGAGCTCGGCGACATGTTCGGCGTCAAACTCAAGACTGACGAAGAGATCGTTAAATACGCCAAGAAGTTGCAGGAAATGGGCGCGAGAAATGTTCTTATCTCAATGGCGGGCGACGGCGCGATTTTCGTTCCCGAAGGCGGCGAGACATTCTTTAAATCCCCTGCTCCGAAAGGCAAGCTTGTTAATTCTGTCGGCGCGGGCGATTCAATGGTTGCGGGCTTCGTTGCGGGCTACATTGAAAGTAACGGCGATTACGAAAAGGCTTTCAAGATGGGACTCTGCACGGGCTCAGCGTCCGCTTTCTCTGAAAATCTTGCCACTCGTCCCGAAGTCGAGGCTTTGTTGAAAACGATTTAAAAATTTACCCCGGCTGATTCAATTAGGAATTAGGAATGAGGAATTATCTTTGTTGCCATTCCTAATTCCTAATTCCACATTCCTAATTGACAAAGGGCGGTGTTCCAAATGGCAACGAAAATTACAAATTACATTTCCAAAAAATCTGTCGCGCTGAACGTTCACCCTGCCGACAAAAATGAAGCGATTGACATGTTGGTTGATTTGCTGATGACGGCGGGCACAATTCGCGATAAAGCAATCGTCAAGCGCGATGTCTTAAGGCGCGAGGCTCAAGGTTCAACGGGCTTGGCGAACGGCTTGGCTACTCCGCACGCGCAGAATTCTTCCGTTAAAAAGCCGTCAATCTCTATAATCACGGTACCTGAAGGCGTCGATTTCAATTCGCTGGACGGAAAACCTGCGCGGCTTTTAATGTTGTTTGCGGCACCCGAAAAAGCCGATGATACCGCAATGACGAACATGGGGCGGCTCGCGGTTTTGTTGATGGACGACACTTTCAAAGAAAATCTCATCAAAGCGAAATCGCCCGCCGAAGTCATTAAGATTATCGACGACAAGGAAATTGAACGCGCCAAGAGTGAGACGCCCGAACCCGACGTTTCCTCAAATACAAAAATTATCGCAGTCACGGCTTGTCCGACGGGAATTTCTTCTTCCTTTATGGCTCGCGAGTCTCTCAAGCAATGCGCGGAGAAATTGGGCTTGAGTATTCGCGTTGAAGTTCACGGCGCGGCGGGCGTTTATCACGCCTTGACTGACGAAGAAATTAAAAATGCCGACGTTGTCATTGTCGCGGCAAGCAAAAGAATTCCCATGAAACGTTTTGACGGCAAATTGATGATTCAAACAGCGGTCGGTACCGGTATTCGCAAGCCCGAACAACTTTTCAAACGCATTAAGGAAGGACAAGCGCAACCTTTCCAAGCAACCGAAGACGACGAAACTTTAGGCGAAAAACTCTTCAACAAAATTAAAAGCATTTTCTCATAACGTCAACAGTCGGCTTTGTGCCGATTGAAATAAACCGCCGAAAAGCAATTAGGTTTTAGGTTTTAGGTTTTAGGTTTTAGGTTTTAGGTTTTGATTCATTCCTAATTCCTAATTCATAATTCCTAATTGAAAAAGCGGCGGGCAGAAATTATTCATTCATTTTTTGTAAGGAGTAGTGTACCATGAGAGTTACAGATCTGCTCAAAAATGCGAGCATTGATCTCGGTGCTCACGTCAAGGACAAGAAAGATGCCATTTCGCATCTTGTCGACTTGATGGAAAAAGGCGGCAACCTCAAGAACAAAGAACAGTACAAAAAAGATGTCTTTGCTCGCGAGGCGTCGGGCACCACAGGTCTTGGCGACGGCATTGCAACGCCGCACGCAAAATCGGCGGGCGTTAAGGCTCCCGGTCTCGCCGCAATGACCATTCCCGACGGCATTGACTTCGAGTCAATGGACGGCAACCCCGCGAGATTATTTTTTGCTATCGCGGCTCCCGACGGCGGCAACGACGAACATTTAATGATTCTGTCGAAGCTCGCTACAATGGTTATGGATCCAGATTTTAAGGAAGCTTTGATTAAGGCGACAACCAAAGAAGAATTCCTTAAAATCATTGACGACAAGGAAGACGGCAAGTTCCAAGCTCCCGCCGACAGTGCGAATGCCGCTCCCGCTCCCACTGCCGATCATATTCAGATTTTGGCAGTCACGGCTTGTCCGACAGGTATTGCGCATACCTTTATGGCGGCTGAAAGTTTGGAGCAACACGCCAAAAAACGCGGCATTTCGATTAAGGTTGAGACAAACGGCTCCGGAGGCGCGAAAAATGTTTTGACGGCTGAAGAAATTGCAAAGGCGGACGGCATTATCGTTGCGGCGGATAAAAACGTTGCAATGGCTCGTTTCGACGGCAAAAAAGTTGTCATTACAAAAGTTGCCGACGGTATCAACAAGGCTGATGAACTCATTGATAGAGCACTTGGCGGAAATGCTCCCGTTTATCACGCGAAAGCTGGAGAAGCTGCAGGCGACTCCGGCGGCGGCGGTGGCGAAAATGAAAGTGTCGGGCGTCAAGTTTACAAGCACTTGATGAACGGCGTTTCGCATATGTTGCCCTTCGTTATCGGCGGCGGTATCTTAATTGCAATTTCTTTCTTGATTGACGGTTTCGCCGTTGATTTGAACAGCTTGCCGCCCGAAGAACGTTCAAAATTCGGTTCGATAACTCCTGTTGCCGCAACCTTCATGGGCATTGGCGGCGCGTCCTTCCAATTTATGTTGCCCGTTCTTGCAGGATTTATTTCAATGTCAATCGCTGACCGCCCCGGCTTGGCGGCGGGCTTTGTCGGCGGCGCGTTGAGTGCTTCCAACGGCTCCGGTTTCTTGGGCGCATTGCTCGCAGGTTTTCTTGCAGGCTTTATTGTCAACTGGCTTAAAAAAGCTCTCAGCTTCTTCCCGCCCTCACTCGAAGGCACAAAGCCGATTCTCTTCTATCCGTTGCTCGGCGTCTTGATTATCGGCTTGATTTGTAACTTCGTTATCGGTCCTCCTGTCGCGGGTATCAACGAAGCTCTTAAAGATACTCTCGGCAACATGGATCCTTCCGCAAAACTCGTTATGGGTGCGGTTATCGGCGGTATGATGGCTGTCGATATGGGCGGTCCTTTGAACAAGGCGGCTTATGTTACGGGCGTCGGACTTTTGGCTGACGGCAACTATTACGTTATCGCGGCGGCTATGGCGGGCGGCATGGTTCCCCCGATTGCCATTGGTCTTGCCATCATTTTCTTCAAAAACAAGTTTACAAAGAATGAACAAAAAACGACGGTCACAAATTTTATAATGGGCGCATCGTTCATCAGTGAGGCGGCAATTCCATTTGCCGCGGGAGATCCGCTCCATGTCATACCTGCTTGCGTCGTCGGTTCTGCTTTGACGGGCGCATTAACTATGCTTTTCGGATGTACGTTGATGGCCCCCCACGGCGGAATTTTCGTTGTCCCGACTATAGGTAACCCGTTCGGCTACTTGGCGGCGATCGCTATAGGTTCAGTTGTCGGCGGTGTGATTCTCGGCTTTATCAGAAAACCCAGACCGCAAGATTGAAAAAGCAATTAGCAATGTGCAGTTAGTAATTAGCAACTAAAAAAGGCGACGGGCTCAAAGGCTTGTCGCCAAATTTTTTTCTTGAAAATAATTAGTCGTCGCGTGCCATAAGGTATTCTGCGGGCTTGCCGAAAATCTCGACGAGTTTTTCAATTTCATTAGCATGAAATCTGCGTTTGCCGCTCATTTTGCGAGAGAGTGATTGGTGAGTTATGTTCATTAACTTAGCTAATTTTCTATATGTGAGTTGTTTCTCTGTTATTGCGTTCGACAAATTTTTGTAAGGAGTTTCACCGCGTTTTGCCTCAGAAACTTTTGCACAATGTTCGGATGATTTAGGAATACCTTTATTGATCTCTGACATTTTTGCTCCTATTTTAGCTCGATGTTCTTTTGAAAGAGGTTTACCAAAATTAGGATTTTTCTCGCCCATATGCGCTACACTAATTGCTACACGATGCCCAACAGAAAGTGGTTTGCCTGTGTGGGACTCCGACATTCTGGCTCGTGTTTTAGGTGTGTGTTTCCAGCCGCTTTCGCCGCCGTCAGTTTGATTGTAACCGTTTGGAGTCTTGCAATTAAAATGCGCAATGCAAAAAATTTCGCGCTCATCAAGCTGTTCGGGAGTTTCGCATTCTTCAATTACTTCACGCAAAAAATTTTCTTCGCCGTATTTGCGAATCGCTCTGCCGATATAAGAATCAGCTTTGGCGTGTTCCTTGAAACGAACGTCGAGATCACGTGTCGTCTTCCCGACGTAAGGCATTCCGTTGAGCTTGTTCGTGAGTTTGTAAATGATACCGTAAGCCATAATATCAAGCCGCCTTTCTTGACAGCAAGGCGCGGAGCGTGTTAGAATTCTTAACGAAAATTGTTGCTCTGCGTGTTGCTGTTGGTTTTTGCAAATTGATTCTAGCACACACAGAGTTTTTTCGTCAAGAAAACTTTAGCGCAGAAAAATTTCTGTTCAAGCAAGCGCGGAATAAAAAAGCGGCAGACCAAAAAGTCTGTCGCAGATTTTTTTATGTTCAATGTATTAGCGTATACATTTTTGCAAAGATTGACAGTCAATCATAACAAAATTATAATACGCCTTGTAAATCAATTTAGGATAAAAATTTTTGCAGGCAGGTGTTTTGAATGAAAAATTTGCTTTACAGAATCCAAGCGAATACTCCGAAGGAAGAGATTATCAAACAGTTGCGCGAACACCCCGAAATAAAATTCGTGTCGCTGGTCGGGATTGATCTCGCGGGCAATGATACCGATGAAAAAATTCCCGTGCGCCTTTTTCTCAAGGACATTGATGAATTTTACGCCGGGCGCGCAGTTCAAACGGACGGCTCAAGCGTCGTGTTGCCGGGAATTGCCACTTTGAACAACGCAAAAGTCGATATGCCTGTCGACCCGTCGGTTAATTGGTTCGTAGATTACAATTACGAATATCTCGACGAAGAAACTGATTGCCCCGTCGGGACGCTCCGAATTCCGAGCTTTTTGATTCATGAAGGAAAGCGAGTTGACTCCCGCGCAATTCTTACCGATACTTTAGCCTTCGTCAAGCGTGAACTCGTCGATTTATTTCACAAACAGCCCGAAATTGACGGCTTGGAAGTCAGCGGCAACGACATAACCGATATTGTTTTCACTTCGGCAACTGAATTGGAATTTTGGGTAAAAACTCCGCTCGAAGAAGCCGCAATCGAAGAAATGAGCGCGTCGCAAGTCATGCAGGAGCAATATTGGCAAAGGACACACGGCGCGGTTCGTTGTGCGTTGGAAAAATGCGTTATTGAACTTGATAAATACGGTTTCGGCGTCGAAATGGGTCATAAAGAAGTTGGCGGACTCAAAGCGCAGATTGACGAGGCGGGTCATTTAACTCACGTCTGCGAACAGCTCGAAATTGATTGGAAATTCGCGGATGCCGTTCAAGCCGCCGATAATGAAATGTTTGTTCGCACGATTGTTAAAGAAATTTTCCGCGCAGAAGGGCTCGAAGTCAGTTTTAAGGCAAAACCAATGATCGGACTCGCGGGCAACGGCGAACATACGCATATCGGGCTTGCGGCAATTACTTCAGACGGAAAAATCCATAATTTGTTCGCCGCGAAGAATCCTTACGAAGATTTTATGAACGCAGTCGGTTACGGCGCGATTATGGGCTTGCTGAAAAATTATGAAGTTATAAATCCCTTCGTCAGCGCGACAAACGATTCTTTGAACAGATTAAAACCAGGTTTTGAGGCTCCCGTTTGTATCGTGACTTCACTTGGACATACGCCAAAAATTCCCAGCCGCAACAGAACGATTTTGGCGGGTTTGATTCGCGACTTGAAAAATCCGATGGCAACTCGCTTTGAACTTCGCGCCTGCAATCCTTACACAAACACTTATCTTGTGCTTGCGGCGTGTTATTCGGCGATTTTGGACGGCATTCGCTACGCTGTAGAGAAAAATTCGGTTGATTTGCTTACCGAACTCAGCAAAAAGGCGGGTCAGGACGGTTTTTATCTCGAAAAAGCCCGCGCATACCGTTCAGAGGCTGATGTTTTTGAGGATTATACGGCAGACGAGCGCGACGCAATGTTTGGAGCACCGCCCGCCACCGTTTGGGAAAATATGCAGGCTTTCGACAATTATCCCGCAAAAGTTAAGGTTATCACTGCCGGCGGAGCTCTTCGCAACCAAATTATCAAATCTTTCAAGGAAGGCGCGTTGCTTCGTTGGAAAACTGAAATTATCGCAAGAATTCTGCCCGAAATGCGCAATATCGTTCGCAAAGCTCGCCTTATCGAAAGTAATTCCCGCACTGACCAAGATTCTTACAACTGGAACAAGCTTAAAGACGCTCGCGAATACCTCGCGAAGGATTCTATCGATAAAAAATCGCTCTTCACGCGCCTTACCAACGCTTTGAACAACGGCGACTTCGCAACGGCGTCAAAATTGCAGGTTGAAATGTACGACAAGATTGAGGAACTTAAACGCCTTAATGAAGAATACGTCAGAAATAATATTTAAATCGGCGAAGTGAAAATTGCATGTCGGCGCAATTTTCATTACGGAGACAAATGATAAAAAAGCCCTTCGGCGGCAAGTCGGAGGGTTTTTTCGTTGCAAAATAATAATTTCGCCGCCTAAAAGGAGGTGACATTTTGGAACCTGCATTGCTTGACGAAATGAAAGCTAATATAATGCGAATGGAACATTTTTATTAAAAAGGTTGTGAGGCTATGTTTCAAGACTTAACGCGCAGAGATTTCATAAAAACAGCCGCGCTTGGCTTTTTGGCAGTCAATACGGTTGGAATTTTGCCGGAAAAAGTTTTTGCCGCCGATAATTGCGCTGTCAAGACTCGTTACGGCACTTTTAACGGTTTTGTGGACGAAAAAGGCGTAAAAACGTGGCTCGGTATCCCATTTGCTCAACCGCCCGTCGGAAAATTGCGTTGGCAAGCTCCTCAACCGTTAAAACCGTCAAATAAAACTTTCGACGCGAAAAAATTCGGCTTTAAGGAGATTCAAATCAGCGACCCTATAGCGGATGCCTCTGAAATTCCGCAAAGTGAAGACTGCTTGACGCTCAACATTTGGAAACGCTCCGAAAAGAAAAATTTGCCCGTTATGGTGTTCATTCATGGCGGCGCATTTGCATTTGAAAGCGCGAGCGACCCTCTTTATTACGGAAGCAATTTTGCGGCGGCAAATGACGTTATTTTGGTGAGTTTTGATTATCGCATGAATGTTTTCGGCTTTATGAACTTCGCGGCGATTGATTCAAGCTTTGAGGACAGCGGCTATCTGGGTTTGAAAGACCAAGTTGCGGCTTTGAATTGGGTTAAGGAAAATATCGCTCAATTCGGCGGCGACCCAAGCAATATTACGATTTTCGGCGAAAGTGCCGGCTCAATCTCCTGTATGTTGCTGACTGTTACGCCAGACGCAAAAAATCTTTTCCAAAAAGCAATTATGCAGTCCGGTCATCTTGATTTCTATCACAAGCCTGAGAAATCCGCAAAACTTGCAGAAATGTTCATGGAAATGAGCGGTGCGAAAAAAATGGGCGACCTTGTGAAAAAATCTTCCGACGAAATCAAAAATATTTACTTTGAGCTGGCAGATGCTCGCGGTTTAAGTCTTGGTGATTATTTTCCTACATGCGACGGGAAATTTTTGCCTAAAAATCCTTTGCAAGCACTCAAAGACGGCGCGGCACGTGGAATTAAATTTTTAACGGGCAATACTGCCGACGAATGGCGTTGTTTCTTGATGGCTGATGAAAAACTCTTTGAACATTTCCGCGCAGAGCCTGAAAAAAGTTCGCCAATATTTTCAAGCTACAAAAAACAAACGAACGAAGAAGTTTATAAAAAATGGCTTAAAAATCGTCCCGATACCTATGATACTTACGGCGACTTTGCGACGCAAGTTGATTGGCGCGTTGGTCAAGAAGTTGCGGCGGAATATCAATCGAAATTTGAAGACGTTTACTTTTATTTGTTCAGTGAATTATCGCCGATTGAAATTTTGCGTTCATGTCACGCGCTTGACTTGCCTTTTACCTTCAACAATCCGGAGATACTTCATCAGAATCCTCCGCAGAATCTTGTTAAGCAAGTTCAAGCGTCATGGGCGGCATTTGCGGCTACGGGCAACCCGAACAACGAATTTATTCCGCACTGGGAGAAATATACTGCTCAAAATCGCCAAACTATGGAGTTAAACTCAAAAAAATGCGTCCTGCACAAAGATTTGAACACTGATAACTTAAATGCGTTGCGTTACGTCTATGAAAGCTAAATTTACGCTGAAAAATGTTTTAATTCTGCTTTTATCGTTCATAATCGCGATTTTAATCGTAATTTTTACTGATATTGCGGAAGGCGAGAAACAACACGACGCAAAAACTTTAAAAAGTTGTCGAATCAGCCATTCGGCGACTTGTCGGAGGGTTTTAACTGCCAAAACAAAAATTTTTCTGCTAAACTTGTAACGAAATGGATTTTGAGACGTATAAAGGAATGAAAACAGAAAGGAGGCTGATAAAATGGCTGATAAAGACAAATTCGCGGACGAAATCATGAGCGACGAGGAACTTGACGGCGTTGTAGGCGGAGCCACCGAAGTAGGTGGCAAAGTCTTGGAGGCACTGCCCAACGCAATGTTCCAAGTGGAGTTGGAAAACGGTCAAAAAGTTCTGGCGCATATTTCCGGCAAACTCCGCATGAATTTTATCCGCATTCATCCCGGCGACAAAGTTACGATTGAGCAGAACCCAAACGACTTGACTCGCGGACGAATTACCTACCGTTCCAAATAATTTCGTTCATTTTTCTGCTAAAGTTGTAACGAAATGGATTTTGAGACGTATAAAGGAATGAAAACAGAAAGGAGACTGATAAAAATGGCTGACAAAGACAAATTCGCGGACGAAATCATGAGCGACGAGGAACTTGACGGCGTGGCAGGCGGAACCAGAGCCGAAACGTACGCTGACGGCGAAGAACTGGTTAAACGCGGACTTTTGAGCGCAGAGGACGCATTGAGTTCTTCCAAAGTGCGTGAGACAATTCATAATCTCGGCTACAAGTACAAGGATCACGGCGGATTGGCGATTTTCGGCGCGAAAAACAATGAATACTTCAACAAAAACGGTGAAAGCGTAAGTCGCGAAGATTTCTGGAAAAATTTCGACGCCAAGTAAAAAAAATTCGTCTCGGCAATTAAAAAGCCCTTCGGCAAAAGTCGGAGGGTTTTTTTATGTATACATCAATCTGAAAAGCAAGTATACAAAAAACTAAAGGGTTTTTGACTAACTACAACGAATATGATATGCGAAGTACGATAAAAATGTTTTGGAGTGGTTAGAATGTGTAGAATCGGAGCGGTAAAGAGCAAAAAACCGATTTTTCCGTCGACAGCGTTGCGATTAATGCTTCCGCAACAGGAAGGGCACGATAATTCGGGATTTGCAATGGTCATGCAGGATTTAGCGGGCGTTTTTTCGCTTTACAAGGATAAACCGCTGCTTTCAATGGCTTGCACGAAACAAGGAGCGCGTTTGGTCGAAGATTACATGTCCGCGCAGAATTTTGTTAAAATGGCGGAGTGGTTGCCGGTTCCCGACAAGAAAAAAGGTCTTGATATTCAAAATATGCCGTATTATATCTTCCGCAACTACGATTATCCCGAACATTACGACGACGAGGACAGTCGCGAGGCACTTTTGCTCGATACTCGGCTTGCATTGCGCAAAATTTTGACTGAATCGGGTCAAGGATATGTTTATTCCTTTTGGCCAGACGTTTTGACGCTAAAAGAGATAGGCGACCCGCGAGATATTGCAACTTATTTCCGACTTTGGGACGATAACGGCACTTTGCTGGCGAAAAATATAATTGTGCAGTGTCGGCAGAATACAAATTATAAAATCGTGCGTTATGCGGCTCATCCGTTCTTTTTGCAAGGATATACGCTGTGCGCGAACGGCGAAAACACTTTTTACACGAAAAATAAGGAGTTTCAGAAGAATTTACATCGCGGCTACATCGGATTTGAATCTGACTCGCAAAATTTTTTATACACGCTGCATTACGTTTTGCACGAGTTAAAATGGTCAATTCCATATTATAAGCACGTAATTACGCCGTTACCGTTCGCAGAAATAGAAAATCGCCCCGACAAAGAAATTTTACTGTCAATTCGCCAATCGCTGGCACATTTGGAGATAAACGGACCGAATACGATAATTGCGGGCTTGCCTGACGGAAAAATGATGACTTGTTGCGATTCAAAGAAGTTAAGACCCGTTGTAGTCGGCGGAGATGATACTACGATTGCAATTTCTTCCGAAGTCTGCGGAATAAACGAAATTTTGCCCGACAGAAACTTTGAGCGCGATATTTATCCGAACGAGCGCGAAGTTGTCGTCATAAATAACAATTTGGAGGTGACGAGATGGAAACAATAAGAGTTCAAGACATTTCGGCGAACGATTTGCCTTGGAAAATTGAATATAATGCCGAGCGTTGCACAATGTGCGGCAGTTGCGTCGCCTCATGCACTTTTAAAGCGATTAAAGTTGATGTTCAGCGTAAATCAATGACTTTTTCGCAAGAAAATCAGCCCGAACCAGTTCACATTCAAAAATCTATCCCCGTAATCAAACAAATTGCCGAAATTAACAATGCGTGCAGAGGTTGCGGCATGTGCGAGCGAGTTTGTCCGAATAATGCAATTCGCGCCGTGAGAAATCCCGATAATCGCAGAAATTTGCTGTTTAATCGCCCGATAAAGCGCGGCGGACGCACAAATTTAAATGCGCAACGAACTTTGGATAAAATTATCGTCGGAAGAATTTCGCAGATGACAGACCCGTCTTTAGATTCAATTCGGCACACTTTTGACATTCGCTCGCCTTTAGGAAGAATTTTATCGCCAAAAGAACTTCCATTTACAATTTCGGACGGAAAATTGGTCGCAAACAAAAAAATTCCGCCCGTTCGGTGGATTTATCCGCTAATTTTCTCTGATATGTCAATCGGAGCACTTTCGACGCGAGCTTGGGAGGCAGTTGCACTTGCGGCGGCATATTTGAACGAAAAATGCGGTTTACCTGTGCGAATGAGTTCAGGCGAAGGCGGAATGCCCGTTCCGCTCATGGAATCGGACTATTTGAAGTATTTTATAATCCAAATTGCGTCGGGACACTTCGGTTGGAACAGAATAATCAAAGCAATGCCGAAAATGAAGACAGATCCCGCAGGAATTTTAATAAAAATCGGTCAAGGTGCGAAACCGGGCGACGGAGGCTTACTTCAGGCGGAAAAAGTTGCTCCACACGTTCAAGCGATACGCGGAGTGCCGAAAGCGACATTATCATCGCCGCCGAATCATCAAGGGCTGTATTCAATCGAAGAATCGGTTCAAAAAATGCATTTGTCGTTAAATGCGGCGTTTGGATTCAGAATCCCCGTTGCAATTAAATGCGCGGCGTCTTCAACGTCAGTTTCGGTTTATAACAATCTTTTGCGCGACCCGTACAAAATTTGCGGCGGATTTTTCATTGACGGCATACAAGGCGGCACCGGAGCGGCGAATGAAATTTCTTTAGACCACACGGGGCATCCCGTCGTATCAAAAATTCGCGATTGCTATTTGGCGGCGGTTGAACAGGGTTCGCAAGGACAAATTCCTCTTTACGGCGGCGGAGGAATCGGTTTAACGGGAAATGCGGCGGCTGATGCGTTTAAAATGATTTGTTTAGGCGCGAACGGCGTTTTTTGCGGAAAAATTTTGATTCAGTTGCTCGGTTGTGTCGGAAATGAAAATGGACGTTGCAACGCCTGCAACACGGGCAAATGTCCGACAGGAATTTGTACGCAAAATCCGCGTTTGGTTAAAAGATTGGACGTTGACAGGGGCGCACAGCGAATTGTTGACTATGTTTTGGCTTTCGACGCCGAATTTCGCAAGTTAATGGCTCCGATTGGCAACAGTTCGTTGCCCGTCGGACGGAGCGACGCGCTTGTTTCGACCGATAAAGCCATTGCCGATAAGCTGGGTATTCAATATGTTTGTTAAGGAGGTTTTGAGATGTTGAAGATAGATACAATCAAAAATCATGAGCGCATGTCGACGCAAGACCTTCTTTTGATGATTGAAGATGCAGTTCGCGAAGGCGAGACCGATTTTGAAATTTCGGCAAGCGGTCAACACGATATAGGCGGACCTTTATGGCATCCGGACGGAAAAACTTTAAAATTTCACGTGACGAACGCGGGACAGCGCGTTGGGTCGATGTGTTTGCCGAATACGGAAATTATTGTCGAAGGCTCGACTTCTGCGGACGTTGGCTGGCTGAATGCGGGCGGAATTATCACAATTAAGGGCGACGCGGGCGATACAGCTGGACATTGCTCATCTGACGGCAAAATTTATATTGGCGGGCGTGCAGGAACGCGAACAGGCTCATTAATGAAGCACGATCCGCTTTACGAGGAGCCTGAACTTTGGATTTTAAAAAATGTTGGAAGTTTTTCGTTTGAATTTATGGGCGGCGGACGAGCGGTGATTTGCGGCGTCGATTGCGAAAATTTTTCTTCGGTGACGGGCGAAAGACCTTGCGTGGGCATGGTTGGCGGCGTAGTTTATGTTCGCGGGCAAATTTCCGATTTTCCCGACGATATTTTGTGTTTGGAGCTTGATTCTGATGATATTTCATTTTTAAAGGGCGGAATGAATCATTTTTTGAATGCGATAGAAAAATCCGAGTTAATTGCGGAGTTAAGTGACTGGAAAGAGTGGAAAAAACTTCGTCCGCTGACATTTGAGGAGAAAAAGCCTCCGATTGTCCATAACATTGCCGATTTCAGGAAAAAAGATTGGATTAAGGGCGGAATTTTCCACAACGTAGCGACAGATGATTTTATCGTGCTGAATACGGTTAATCGCGGGCTTTATCGGCTGAGAGTTCCGAGTTGGGACAATGAAAAATTTTCCGCGCCGTGTCAATTCATGTGTCCGATAGGAATACCGACGCAAAAACGGCTAAATTTACTTCGGCAAGGCAAAATCGACGAGGCATTGAGGCTAATTTTAAAATATACGCCGTTTCCCGGCTCGGTATGCGGAACTTTATGCCCGAATCCTTGCATGGAGGGCTGTACACGCGGAAAAATCGACGAATCAATCCAAATCGGCGCGCTCGGATTGGAATCTGCGCGGGTTGAAGTTGATTCTCCGAAAATTTCCACAGGAAAAAAAGTCGGGATAATCGGCGGAGGCGTCGCGGGCTTGAGTGCGGCTTGGCAACTGGCAAAATTCGGACATTCGGTCACAATTTTTGATGATGCGGCGCAGATCGGCGGAAAATTGGCGCAAGTGATACCTCATTCGAGAATTTCGCCCGAATTAATAAAATCTGAAGTGAATCGCGTAGAAAAACTCGGTGTGACGTTCAAAAGTAATTGCAAAGTAGATTTTGAGATGTTCAAAGCGATTTGCGAGGAATTTGACGCGGTTTTGGTGGCGACGGGCGGAAATAAGGCGCGATATTTTAACTGGGAAGGCGCAGAAAAGTTAATTCACGGTATAGAATTTTTGAAGGCGATTAATCGCGGTGAAAAAATTCAAATCGGAAAAAATATCGTGGTAATCGGCGGCGGAAATTCGGGAATGGACGTTGCGACTTCGGCTTATGAACAAGGCGCGGAAAAAGTTATTGTTGTGGACGTGATGAAACCTGCGGCGTTTGAAAAAGAGATAAAACGGCTGAAAAATTTTGGCGGCGAGATAATTTATCCGTTCATGACGAAAAAAATCACCGACGAAGGAATTTTCTCCGACGACGGCAGATTTATTGCGGCAGATCAAGTTATCGTTTCAATCGGCGAGGCTCCTGTACTTGATTTCTTGCCCGAAGTAAAAAAATTCCGCGATTGGCTTGTACCTTCGGCGGAGAAAATGATTTTGCCGAAAGTTTTTGCGGCGGGCGACGTGATTAAGCCCGGCAGATTGACAGACGCGATAGGCGACGCGAGATTAACGGCGATTGCGATTGATAAATTTTTGCGCGGCGAAAAAATTTCTTTACCCGTCAAAAAAAATCGTGTTCCCGACGAAAATTTATCGAAAAAATATTTCGAGAAGTGTCATCACTGCGATTTGCCCGACCCTATGCATGAACATTTGCGTTGCGTGAGTTGCGGCACCTGTCGCGATTGCAAAATGTGCTTGAACTCTTGCCCCGAAAAAGCGATAACTCGGATTGAGCACGACGACGGCTCTTGGGAATATTTTTCCGACGAAAATAAATGTATCGGCTGTGGAATCTGCGCGGGAGTTTGTCCGTGCGGCGTGTGGTGTCTTCAGGATAATCCCGAAGAAATTCACATGTACCGAACTTATGAGGCTTAATCGAACGAAAAAACCCTTCGGCGATTGTCGGAGGGTTTTTGTTATGTATTTAGGTATACATGAAAGCGAAATGTTGACAGCTAATCATACCAAAATTATAATACGGAATGTAAATCGATTTGCAGAAATTTTTTTGGCAGGTGTTTCAAAATGGATACAGCAAACATAATCAACAGCGGCGATACGGCTTGGGTTTTAATCAGTGCGGCGTTGGTTTTTCTCATGACGCCGGCGGTCGCTCTCTTTTATGGCGGCATGGTTCGCAGTAAAAATGTTCTCTCGACAATTATGCAGTCAATGTTTATTCTCGGCATGATCAGCGTTGAATTTATTTTGATTGGTTACACAATGGCTTTCGGCTCCGACGTGAACGGTTTAATCGGCGACTTGTCGAAAATCGGCTTGGCGGGCGTCGGCTACAATGTTCTTGACGGCGGCACAATTCCCGAATTGGCGTTTGTCGCATTTCAATGCATGTTCGCGGCTTTGACTCCCGCGCTGATTACGGGCGCATTTGCCGAACGCATGAAGTTCAAAGGATTTGTCTTGTTGATGTTGCTTTGGGCGATTTTCATTTACAATCCTATGGCGCATTGGGTTTGGGGCGGAGGATTTTTGGCACAGCTCGGCGCATTGGATTTCGCGGGCGGACTTGTGATTCACATTTTAAGCGGTGTTAGCGGTTTGACGATTTGTATTTTGCTCGGAAAACGTCACGGCTACGGAAAATCTGCAATGGTTCCGCACAATATCCCCATGACGGTTTTGGGAGCGACGGGACTTTTTATCGGATGGTTCGGTTTCAATGCCGGCTCTGCACTCGGCGCGAATGAACTTGCGGCAAATGCTTTTGTCGTGACACATGCGGCGGCGACTTCGGGAATGCTAGGCTGGGTTTTGGTTGAATGGATTCGTCACGGCAAACCGACGGTTATCGGCGCGGTATCGGGTTGCGTCGCGGGCTTGGTTGCGATAACTCCTGCGGCGGGCTACGTTACGATTCTTCCGAGCATTGCGATTGGTTTAATCGGCGGCATTGTCTGCTACTTGGCGGTTGCGGTTGTCAAAGAAAAATTCGGTTATGATGATTCGCTTGATGCATTTGGAGTTCACGGTATCGGCGGAATGTGGGGCGCGATTGCGACGGGGCTTTGGGCAACGACGGCGGTTAATCCCGACGGCGCGAACGGACTTTTTTACGGCGAAACGGATTTGTTCTTCGCGCAAATTATTTCAATCGGCGTCGCAGTAATTTTTGCGGTAGTCGGTTCGGCGATTCTTTACAAAGTTGTAAGCGCGATAGTTGCCCTTCGTACGGACGAGGCGGAAGAAGTTACGGGGCTCGATTTGTCGGAACACGGCGAGCGCGGTTATTCCACTCCGATTTTCACGGGCACGCCGAATTTTTTGGGCGACTCGGATTCTTACAGCTTAAAAATTTTCCCGACGGTAAAAAGTTCGCAGGATTAAGGCGGTGAGCTTATGGAAAGAAAAATTACGAAGATTGACATCATAACGCGCCCTTCAAAACTCGAAGAGCTTAAAGACGCGCTGAATGCTATCGGCGTTTTGGGCATGACGGTTTCGCAAGTTTACGGTTGCGGCTTGCAAAAGGGGCACAAGGAAGTTTTTCGCGGCAAAGAATACGACATAAGTCTTGTTCCTAAAATCAAGGTTGAGACGGTCGTTTGTGAAATTCCTGTTGAAAAAGTTCTTGAGACCGCGCAGAAGGTTTTGCGGACGGGAAAATTCGGCGACGGAAAAATTTTCGTCTACGAACTCTGCGACGCGGTAAGAATTCGGACGGGACAACGTGGCGCGGAAGCGATTATGGACATTCCCGGCGAGAAGCCCGACAGATAAAAGTTTTTGAGATCGCGCAGAAAATTTTTCAAACAAAAAACCCTCGACAAAAAGTCGGGGGCAATTTTTTTTGCAAAAAAATTTATCGGAGATTGGAATATTGTTCGTCGTCAACGGGCTCAAGCCATTCATTGGAAGAATTTTCGGCGGGAATTTCAACTGCCAAATGCGAAAACCAAGAATCAGCCGCCGCGCCGTGCCAATGTTTTACTTCGGGCGCAATGTTCACAACGTCGCCGGGCTTGAGGGCTTGCGGAGCTTTTCCCCATTCCTGATACCAGCCGCGTCCGCCCGTCACGAGCAAAATTTGTCCGCTTTTGTGATGAACATGCCAATTATTTCTGCAACCGGGCGAAAAAGTTACGTTATGAATTGCGCCGCCCTTGTCCGTCAGAGGATTCAAATACGCCTGCCCGATAAAATATTTGCTGAACTGCGCGGGCAAAGGATTTCCAACTTCAAACACGCTCGGATTTTTAATTTCCATTTCAAACACTCCTTCCCAAGTTGTGGAACAATTTTTCTTGAAACCTCATGTATTCGCGCTGAAAGGAAATGACATGCTCGCCGTAAACAAGCCCTTTCCTTTCAATCGCCGCAATCAAAGATTTATCATATTCCGCGCAGATTATCAAATGCGGCAAAATTTTTTTAGCCACGTCATGAACCAAATCGCGTGAATTTTTTTTGTCGTAAATGAAAATCTTGTCGGCAAGGGAATTTTCTTCCGTCAACAATCGCGCCAAAATCTTTATCGCTTCGGGCGAACGAATTACTCGGACAGATTCAAATTTTTTTGTCGGAAGATATTGAGTCAAAGATTTTCCGCGTTCTACTTCGCGAATCAGCCGCTCCATCGCTATTATCTCCAGAGATTGCGGCAAAAAAAATTCATAATCATTTGTCCGCATTTTATCTCGCAACGGACGCAAATCGTAACCGAATTGAGTAAACAACTCAACATAAAAATCTGCGCTGAGTTTCGTCCAGCCGTGACAGCCGAAAGGCAACTCGCCGCCCAATCTTTTTATGCAACGGTCGGGATAATGTTCCATAGAAAAAAGATCTGCGACTTCGACGGGCGCGGTTTTGAAGGCAAGATTTTTATTCGCGCCGCAGAGAGTAAAGAAACTGTCTTCCGAATTATTTTTATCAATCAGCGCAGAAAAATTTTTTAAAAGTTTAAAACAAGCCTTGACTTTGCGAAGAGAAAAGCCGCCGTTGCCGACTCGCAATGTCTTTTTTCCGTTTGTATTTCCCCAAGAAACGGGAAAAGGTGCGCCGATATAATCGTAGCCGAGCCGACAAAATTCTTTCAACGCGTCATAAAATACAAAGGCGTCAAGCTGATAAATCAAAATGTACTCGAAACACAAAAACGGCTCGTAGAAAAACGGCGACAATAAAAGTCGACTGTAAGTTCTGCCGCTTTGAAAATATTGCGGATGAAATTGAACAAGCATTTCTCCCGGCGCAAGGTAAGAAAATTTTTTTCCTTCGGGCGCGATAAATATCAGCGGATAATTTCCCAAAACTTTTCTGACCTGCGCGAGAGAAATTTTTTCAAGTTCATCAATTTCTTCCTTGTAAATCGGAATGACGACGGCGGCTTTCGACAAAATTTTTACCTCCCCAAGTTGTGAAATAATTTTTCTTGAAACTTCATGTATTCGCGCTGAAAAGAAATGACATGTTCGCCGTAAACAAGCCCTTTCCTTTCAATCGCCTTGATTAACGACTTGTCATAATCCGAAACAATTATAAGGTGCGGAAAATTTTCTCGCTCAACGTCGTTAATCAAATCGCAGAAAATTTTTTCATCATAAACGAAAATTTTGTTGGCAAGAGAATTTTCTTCCGTCAAAAGTTTTGCCAAAAGTTTCATTGCTTCGGGCGAACGAATTACTCGGACGGATGCAAATTTTTTTGTCGGCAGATATTGAAAAAGCATTTGCCCGCGTTCAGCCCTGCGATTCAAACGATCCATTGCCAATTTCGTTAATAAAATCGGCGTATGAACTTCGTAATCATCATTTTTCATCAAGTTTTTGAGCGGGCGCAAATCGTAACCGAAGCGCGAAAAAATCTCTACATAAAAATCCGCGTCGAATTTATGCCAGTTGTGACAGCCGAAAGGCAAATCACCGCCCAATTTTTTTACGTGACGGTCGGGATACCATTCCATAGAAAAAAGCTTGGCGACTTCAACTGGCGCAACATTAAAATTTGTTCCCTTCGTCACGCCGCAGACAGCAAAAAAGGCATCTTCATCAAATTTCTCAAGAAGATTTTTCCAATTCGGCAAGGAAGAAGCCTTCGTCAAAAATTTGTGACACGCTTTGACTTTGCGAAGGCAAAAACCGCCGTTGCCGACTCGCGGCGTTTTCTTAAACTTGGATCCCATCCAAGCATAATAAGACCACGGCGCACCGATATAATCATAACCAAGCCGACAAAAATCCTCCAACGCGTCATAAAAAACAAAGGCGTCGAGCTGGTAAATCAAAATGTAGTCGAAACACAAAAACGGCTCATAAAAAAACGGCGACATCAAAAGTTGGCTGTAAGTTCTGCCGCTTTGAAAATATTGCGGATGAAATTGAACAAGCATTTCTCCCGGCGCAAGGTAAGAAAAATTTTTGCCTTCGGGCGCGACAAATATTATCGGATAATTTCCCAAAACTTTTCTGACCTGCGCCAGAGAAATTTTTTCAAGTTCATCAATTTCTTCTTTGTAAATCGGAATAACGACGGCGGCTTTCGACAAAATTTTTCATCCTTCCATACCTGCGCGGGTTTTATGGAGTAAAGACATTTTCATTTCATAATAATAGGGTGTCATGTCCAGATAATGGCGGTGCGGATTTTCAAAACGCTGTTCTTCCTGCCAAATTTCGTGCTCCAACTGATGACGAACATAATCGCGAATTTCATGGAGCGTCGGCAAATTTTCAACGCGCCGCCCGTCCTTGACATACAACTTGGAAAGTTTTTTGGCAGTGAAATTTTCAAAGTAACGATTTTTCCAAGGCTTAACAGGATCAACGTAACGATAAGGCTTCGACAAATCAACTGTCTCATCAAACAGCGCGATTAAATCTGCCACGGCATGTCCTTCCTCGTTGTAAATTCGATAAATACTTTTCAAGCCGGGGTTTGTGATTTTCTCGACGTTTTCGCTGACTTTTATTCTCGGAACAAATTTCCCGCCTTCTTCAACGCCGACAATTTTATAAACCGCGCCGAAGACGGGCTCGGATTTTGCGGTTATCAATCTTTCGCCGACGCCGAAACTGTCAATCGCCGCGCCTTGATTTATCAGAGAAGTTATTGTGAATTCGTCAAGGCTGTTGGACGCGATAATTTTGCAATCGTTTAAGCCCGCGTCATCCAGCATCTTGCGAATTTTTTTCGACAGATAAGCCAAGTCGCCCGAATCAATTCGCACGCCGCGCAGGCGTTTACCTTGCGGCTCCAAAATTTCTTTTGCAACACGAATTGCATTTGGAATTCCGCTGTGAATTACGTCGTAGGTATCGACGAGTAAAGTTGTCGAATTGGGATAAACTTCGGCGTATTTTTTGAAAGCCTCGAACTCGTTTTTGAAATACATAACCCAGCTGTGAGCCATTGTGCCGTTGACGGGGATATTAAAAAGTTGTCCCGCGCTGACGGTTGCCGTGCCGTTGACGCCGCCGATAAAAGCCGCCCGCGCCCCGTAAGTTGCGGCGTCCATGTTGTGAGCGCGACGGGCTCCGAAGTCGGAAACAAAACGTCCTTCCGCTGCCCGAACAATTCTGCGCGCCTTCGTTGCGATAAGCGATTGATGATTCACCTGCGCCAAAATCGCCGTCTCGATAAGTTGTGCGTCAATCAAATCCGCGACGATCGTCATGAAAGGTTCGTTCGGATACATGATTGTACCTTCGGGGAAGGCGTAAATATCTCCGCGAAAATGAAAATCCTTGAGGCTCTCCAAAAAGTTTTCGTTGAAAATTTTTTGCCCGCGCAGATAATCAATGTCCTTCGCGCTGAATTGCATGTTCTCGACGTATTCGATAACCTGTTCAAGCCCGGCGAAAATTGCGAAGCCGCCCGCGTCGGGATTGCGGCGATAAAAAACGTCGAAGGCAACGCGAGTATTTTCGCCGCCCTGCACGAAATAGCCGTTTGCCATCGTCATCTCATAAAAATCCATCATCATGCTGATATTTCTTTTATCAAACTGCGACATTCAAAACTCCTCCGTAAAACCAAATAAAAAATTTCTGCGGTTTATTTCTGTTGCCTTTGCAAATTTCCTTCAAACAATTATTAATTCCTCATTCCTAATTCCTAATTAAAAAATGCCCTTCGGCGAATCGAAGGACATTTTTTGTTTGAAGAAGTCGTTATCGACTTACAAAATTCTGCGTGCGCCAATATAGTGCGAGCTCCAATAAGAACTGCCCAAAGAATCGATGGCAATGCCGCGACTTGAGCTGGCGTGAATGAAATTGTTATCGCCGAGATAAATTCCGACGTGCGACGCGCCCCAAGTGTAGGTTGAGAAGAAAACCAAATCGCCGCTTACGAGTTCGGTTGTGGAAATGGGAGTTCCGACTTCGTATTGAACGTCGGCAGTACGCGGAAGAGAAATTCCCGCGTTGGCGAAAACGTATTGAACATAACCGGAGCAGTCAAAGCCGTAAGGGCTGGTGCCGCCGAAAACGTAGGGGACGCCGAGATAATCCATTGCATTTGAAATAATTCTGTTGGAAAGGAAATTGGAGCCGCTGCTTATTGCAGGCATTTCTTTTCCGAGAAGAGCGGAATAAGTTGCGGGACCGATTAAGCCGTCCGCCTTCATGCCGTGAGATTTTTGAAATTCTTTAATGGCGTCCGCCATAGCGGGACCGAATGCTCCGTCCGCCATAACGTCATAACCGAGATTAACCAACTGTCCTTGAAGTTCTGCAATTTCTTCGCCTTGATCTCCGACTCGATATGTCGCCGCGTTACCTGTTGAACTGCTGACAGTCAGCAAACACATCACCATAATCAACGCTCGCAAAAAACTCCTCAAAATCAGCCACATCCTCTCTGCTAAAATTTTTTAATGGAATTATAATCTTTTGACGTGATTAATACCTGAATTGACGGATAAAAATTTTCTTCGCCTCTTTTCATTCCTAATTCCTAATTCATAATTCCTAATTGACAAAACGCCGCCGCGAAATTTCTTCGACAGCGACGTTTTAAATTTCGCATTGTGTTGACAGGCAGTCAATAAGCCGGATTCTGTTAACGGCAGTCATTTATCTTGCTTGAACGTTGCCGCCCAAGTCTGCGCAACTTACCCGAAAGGTCAGCGAGCAACCTCAACCCTTTCCTATTTAGTTTTGCTCCGCGTGAGGTTTATCAGCCCGAACGGTTACCCGTCCTGCGGTAGGCTCTTACCCTGCCTTTTCATCCTTACCGTCAAGTTAATTAGGAATTAGGAGTTAGGAATTAGTAATGAAGGAACATTTTTAATTCCTAATTCCTCATTCATAATTCCTAATTGCTTTTCGGCGGTTTTCTTTTCTGTGACACTGTCTTTAAGATTACTCTCACCGGGCGTTACCCGGCACGCTGCTCTGTGGAGTCCGGACTTTCCTCGTGAAAAATTTTTCCCGCGACTGCCTCTCCTGCCTGTCAACGTCGAAAATTTTACCACCTTGATTTTTCAATGTCAAATAAGCTTTCAGATTATTTTCTGATTTCTCAAGCCGAAAATAATTTCATAACGTTGAATAAAATTCATGGCGCGAATAATAGAATCAATTTGCCGCCGAAACATTGCGCGGGAAAAAATTTTTTAGTAAACTTTTGGCATAAAAATTTTTTGGGAGGAAAGATTATGGCTGAGAAAAAATTTTCCGTAGTTGTGGCGGGCGGCGGCAGTACTTTTACGCCCGGAATTGTTTTGATGTTGCTTTCTCATCAAGAAAGATTTCCGCTCCGCAAAATTAAACTCTACGACAATGACGCCGCTCGGCAAAAAGTTATAGCGGACGCAATGGAAATTATTTTGAAGGAACGCGCGCCCGAAATTGAATTCTTGGCGACGACCGAGCCCGCGCAGGCGTTCAGCGACGTTGATTTTGTTATGGCGCATATTCGCGTCGGAAAATATGCAATGCGCGAGCTGGATGAAAAAATTCCGCTTAAATATGGCGTCGTCGGACAAGAAACTTGCGGACCCGGCGGCATTGCTTACGGTATGCGTTCAATCGGCGGTATCGTCGAGCTCGTCGGCTACATGGAAAAATATTCGCCCAATGCTTGGATGCTGAATTATTCCAATCCCGCCGCCATTGTCGCCGAAGCGACGCGCAGACTCTGTCCGAATTCCAAAATCATTAATATCTGCGACATGCCCGTTGACATCGAAGAAAAAATGGCTCAAATAGCCGGTTTTAAGTCTCTGCACGATTTGGAGTTCAAATATTTCGGACTGAATCATTTCGGTTGGTGGACGAGCATTAAGGATAAGCAAGGCAACGAATTGCTTCCGAAAATCCGTGAATACGTTTACAAGCACGGCTACAATTTGAAATATCTCAACGGTGACGAAGGCGTTCAGCATATTGATCCGAGTTGGATTGTGACTTTCGAGATGGTTAAAGAATTCGCGCCGATTGATCCGAACACTTTACCGAATACTTATCTGAAATATTATTTGTGCCAAGATGAAATTGTAAAACACTCCGACCCGAATCACACGCGCACAAATGAGGTTATGGAAGGGCGCGAGAAAAAAGTTTTCGCCGAATGTCGCAGGATTAAAGCCGTCGGAACTGCCAAAGATACAACAATCGAAGTCGACGCGCACGCTTCGTTTATCGTTGATCTTGCTACGGCTATCGCCTTCAACACCAAAGCAAATATGTTGCTGATTGTCGAAAACAAGGGAGCCATCAGCAATTTTGATCCTACCGCTATGGTTGAAATTCCCTGTATCGTCGGCAACAACGGCGCGGAGCCGCTGGTCGTGGGAGAAATTCCGCAATTTCAGAAGGGTTTAATGGAACAGCAAGTTTCCGTTGAAAAATTGACTGTCGACGCTTGGATAAATCATTCTTATCAAAGTTTGTGGCAAGCACTGGCGATGTCAAAAACCGTTCCGAGCGTTCGCGTTGCGAAATTGATTTTGGACGATTTAATCGCCGCCAACAAAGATTTCTGGCCCGAACTGAGATAAACTTTCCCGATAAATTTAAAATCCCCGTTGCTTGCGAAGAGCTGACGGGGATTTATTTTTTTCCCTTTAAGAAGTTTCCCGCTCATCAAGGTAAAGCCGACAATTTAAGTACAAAAATTCGACGAGCATGAAAAACGGCATGAAATTTAAGAACTGAAGATTTCTGTCGTCGTTAATGATTGTGAAACTCGCGGGCAAAATGTAAAGATTGACTGTCGAGAGCGAGGCAAGTGTATTTGCACTCAAACGCGTTATTGAAATTGACGGAACGCCTTTGATTTTCAATCGCTTGGCAAATTCCACAACGACAGGCGATTCTCCGCTCAACGAAACAAAAATAAACAAATCGTCTTCCGTCAAAGAATCCATTATCGATTCCAACTCGCCCAAATTATAAATCTCGAAAGTCAAAATCTTGTTGCCCAAGAAAAGCCGTTTCATTTCTTGAACGACATTGCTTTGAACATAGCCGGAAGCAAAGGTAAAAATATTTCGCGCATTGCAAATCAACCGAACGGCATTTCCATAATCGAGATTCGTCAGATAATCAAAGGTTTTGTTATGAAATTCTTTCATGTCTTTGATGATATTTCCTCTGTAGTCGGCGGGCTGATGTTTTTCAAAATTAATCATCGCTTTGAGTTCGCCGAAGCCGCGCAAACCCAATTTTTTTGCGAAACGCACAATCGTTGCATCCGATACCGCGCAGAATTTTGCCATTTCATGAACTGACATATGCGCAACACTTTTTCTGTTGTTGGAAATGTATTTCCAAATTAACATGTCGGTAGGATTGAGTGAATCTTTGTTGGCGTTGACGAGTTCTTCCAGTTGCATTTCCAAAAACCTCCAAAATAAAAGCCACGAAAAAATTTCTCGCGGCTTTATTCGAGTTAAGTACAAATTTTCCTTTTACAGATTTATGACGGGAGTTTTTCCGCCTTCCGCGTCGCCGATTTGTTTTTTCATCTGCGGAAAATCTGCAGAGTTCGTGACGGCGACAATCACAACATCTTTATAACCGTTTTCCTTGATAATTTTTCTGTCGAATTTGATGAGCGGCTCGCCTTCTTTGACTTGTGCGCCCTGTTTCGTGAGAACTTTGAAACCTTTTCCCTTTAAATTGACGGTGTCAATGCCGATATGGATTAAAATATCCGCTCCGTTTTTCAAATGCAAGCCGACAGCATGGAGAGATTCTTCAGCGATCATTGTAATTTCAGCGTCGGCGGGCGCAACAACGGTATCATTTTCGGGGAAAATGCCGACGCCGTCGCCCATCATTTTTTTTGCAAACATTTCGTCCGGCACGTCGCTTATGTCGACAACTTTACCGCTTACAACCGCTTTAACAATCATTGACTCGGCGACTTCTTCTTCAACTTCGGAAATTTCTTCGTCGGGCGCGTTTAGCAATGCCTCAAAACGTTCTCGAACTTGCGGAACCGATAAACCGACTATAACTTGAATTGCCGTGCCGTTGTGAACGAGCCCGTGCGCTCCGTGTTCGGTGAAAGTTCCCACGTCGGCAATTTTGCTGTCGTCCTTGACGGTTACGCGGAGGCGAGTCGCGCAATTTGTCACGTCGACGATATTATTTTTGCCGCCCAAATCCTTTAGAAATGCCGCCGCTTTGAAATCGCGTTCGTCCATAGTTTTACCGCCGCCGTTTGAACTTGTTCCGCCGCCTTTACCTGCCTCACGAGCTTTATAATCTGCTTTCGTGAAAAGTTTATCGCCGCCGGGCTCGTCGCCGCGTCCGGGCGTCTTTAAATCAAAGTGCAGAATCAAAAATCTGAACACAAAGAAATAAATTGCCGTAAAGCATAAGCCGATGATAATTTGCGTGACGTAAGTATCCCAATGATTCGCCCAAAGCGGAACCCAGTTTTGAAAAAGAGCAGAATCCAACAAGCCGCCGCCAAAATTGCCCGTGACACCGAAAAAATACGAGACTGAAGCCAGAGTTGCCGCCAAACATGCGTGAACAAAGAACAACATCGGCGCAACGAATAGAAATGTAAATTCAAGCGGCTCGGTTATGCCGCAGACTACCGCAACTATCGCGGCGGGAACCACCAACGAAGCTATTTTCTTTCGACGTTCGGGCTTTGCAGTGAAATATATTGCAAGTGCTATGCCCGGACAACCGAAATATTTACTTGAGCCGTGCAGAGAGAAGCCGCCTTGAGGATATAATTCAATCAGCGGCTTTGTCGATTGTGCAAACTCCGTTATGTGTTGCATCCAATAAGCCATTAAGCCGTTATCGACAATCGCCGGACCGAAAAGGAAAGGCAGGTATATAAAGTGGTGCAGTCCTGTCGGAATTAAAAATCTTTCAAGGAATGTGTACAGCCACACGCCGAAAACGCCCGAACTTACAAGTATGACTTGCAACGAAGCTATCGCCATCTGAACTTTTGGCCAGACAAGGCAGAAAATATAAGAGACGGGCAACATTAATCCGATACCTGCCAGCACAACCAACGACGAACCTTTGAAAATGCCGAGATATTCGGGAACATTGACATCAAACAACTTATCATGCAACTGAACGGAAAGAGTAGCGATAATAATTGCTCCGACGATACCTGTATCCAAAGTCTTGATATTGGCGATCATCGCAAGTCCGGTGCCTGCCCCCGCATTTTTCGAGAAATCTACGCCGAAATCCGAGCCCGCAAGCGTCAAGATACCTTGAATGAAGTAGTTGAACACCATGAAGATAACAAAACTCTCCATTGAGGCGCGAGCATTTTCTTTTTTGGCGAGACCAATCGGCAGAGCTATTGCAAAAAGAATC
The DNA here is from genome assembly GCA_937877655.1 of uncultured Selenomonadales bacterium. Classification (GTDB taxonomy): domain Bacteria; phylum Bacillota; class Negativicutes; order Selenomonadales; family Selenomonadaceae; genus Quinella. The sequence goes on along the minus strand of CALFJC010000096.1, from coordinate 18,249 downwards.
GGCATTTGACTAAAAACAGTCCACGCGCCCTGCTCTACGACGTACCAAAATTTCCACCAAGCCGTTCCTTCTTCGGCAATCGAGCCCAAAATCATCGGATTCTTAAATAAAATCGTGAGACCGACCAAAATACCGAATACGCCAAACAAAATGACGGGCGTGAACATCGCGCCGCCAAATCTTTGGACTTTTTGCATTATCACATCTTTACTGAGCCCCATTTTTTCCACCCCCTAAAAATTTTAAGCCACCCTTCAGGCGATAATAATAAATGCCGCCTTCAAAATCAACGGCGCAAAATTATTTTGAAGTTGCCTTACATTGATTGAATCAAATTTCCGTTCACGAAATTTTATTCAAGACGGTTGAGGATTTGTCAAAATAAATCTTGCCGTGAAAATTTTCCTGTGATATAATGCGCCGCGTTTAAAAAAATCACGCGGAATCGGAGCGTCGCCTGTTCAGTTTTAGGTGATAGAGGATAGCTTATAGGTTATAGGAAAAAAACTATAAGCTATCAGCTATAAGCTGTTAATCGGCGCGAAAATGTTCCGCGATTGAAAAACAGGAGGAATTTTCAAATGGCAGTTATCTCAATGAAACAGCTTTTGGAAGCGGGCGTGCATTTCGGACATCAAACTCGTCGTTGGAATCCGAAAATGGCGCGTTACATCTTCACCGAGCGCAACGGCATTTATATTATCGATTTGCAAAAAACCGTTCGCAAAGTCGACGAAGCTTATAATTTCGTCCGCTCGGTTGCCGAAGAAGGCAAATCTATTTTGTTCGTCGGCACAAAGAAGCAGGCGCAAGAGGCGGTTAAGGAAGAAGCTGTCCGCGCAGGACAATTTTTTGTCAATGAACGCTGGCTCGGCGGAATGTTGACCAATTTCCAGACGATTCAGAAGCGCATCAATCGCCTTAAAGAGTTGGAGACAATGGAACAGGACGGAACTTTTGAAGTTTTGACCAAAAAAGAAGTCATGCAACTTCGTCACGAAATGGCGCGTTTGGAAAAATATCTCGGCGGCATTAAGGAAATGAACAAATTGCCGGGCGCATTGTTCGTAGTCGATCCGCGCAAGGAAAGAATTGCGGTTGCTGAAGCCCGCAAGCTCAACATTCCGATTGTCGCGATTGTCGATACCAACTGCGACCCCGACGAAATTGATTATGTTATTCCCGGCAATGACGATGCAATTCGTGCCGTGAAACTTTTGACGGCGAAAATTGCCGACGCCATGCTTGAAGGAAATCAAGGCGCGGAAAATGCAGAGGCGTCCGCCGAAAATGAAGATTAATTCAAGGGAATAGCTGATAGAAAAAAACCTATAAGCTATAACCTAAAACCTAAAACCTAAAACCTAAAACTGAGGTGAAAGATAAATGGCTATAAGTGCGGCTGTTGTTAAGGAATTGCGCGAAAGAACCGGCGCGGGCATGATGGATTGCAAAAAAGCTCTTACCGCGACGGACGGCGACATGCAAAAGGCGATTGATTATCTTCGCGAAAAGGGAATTGCGAAGGCGGCTAAAAAATCGGGACGCATTGCGGCGGAAGGAGCCGTTGCGGCTTACATTTCGGCTGATAAAAAGACGGGCGTCCTGCTCGAAGTCAACTGCGAAACCGACTTCACCGCCAACAACGAAAATTTCCGTGCGTTGGAGAAAAAAGTTATCGAACACATTGCCGAAACCAAACCCGCCGATCTCGACGCGCTTAATGACAGCGTTATTGACGACAAAAAAGTTTCCGAGCTCGTAACCGAAGCGACCGCGACCATCGGAGAAAAAATTTCCATTCGCCGCTTTGTAACCTACGAAACCGAAGGCAAACTCACGACTTACATTCATATGGGCGGAAAAATCGGCGTGCTCGTCGAAATGACGGGCGGTTCAGACGAACTCGGTAAAGATGTCGCAATGCAAATCGCGGCGGCTAATCCTTCCGCCGTTGACCGCGCAGGCGTTGACGCCTCCGAACTCGAACATGAAAAGGAAATTCTTCGCAAACAGGCTCTTGAAGAAGGCAAGCCCGCAAAAATCGTCGAACGCATGGTCGAAGGACGCATCAACAAATTTTATAAGGAAGTTTGCCTTGTCGAACAGGATTTTGTTAAGGCTGAACCTGGCAGTAAACAAACCGTCAAAGATATTTTGGGCAAAGAAAAAGTTTTGAGATTTACGCGCTGGCAACTCGGCGAAGGCATCGAGAAAAAAGAAGTTGACTTCGCGGCTGAAGTTGCGGCTCAAGCGGGAATGTAAAAATTTATCCGTTCATAAAAAATTAACCCCGTCGAAAAAATTCGGCGGGATTTTTTTTATTCGATATTGTATAATGCAGAAAAATTTTATCGAGAGGAGAATATCTCATGCGGGAAATAATTTTTGATATTCAGCGTTTCGCAGAAGTTCTTGTCGGCAAATCCGGAAAAGATAAACTCGTTGTTGCAGCTGACAAAACACAAATTTACGGCTTGGCAGGCAATGACACACTTGAGAGCAACGGAAAAAATAATATTCTGCTAATCGGCGGTTCCGGTGACGATATTTTGAATATGACGGGCGGCACGGGCACATTGAGCGGCGGAAAAGGTTCCGATACTTTTAATTTGTCTTACTCCGTTGATAAAAAAATTTCGGTCGTGATTGAAGATATTGATCCAACGAACGACAAAATTTTTATCACAAATGACGACAAGGACACGGCGCAACTCAGTTACATGATCAGCGGCGAAGACATTATTTGGACAGACGATAAAGGTTATTTCAATCTCACGTTGAAGGGCTCGACCGATGCAAGCGATTATTACGAAGGTACAGCCAACGAATATATTTGGGAAATTTTGCGGATTGTCAATGAGGAGCGCGAAGAAAGAAATTTGTCGCCGCTTACACTCGCTCAAGGACTTATGGACGCCACATCGATTCGTGAACAGGAACTTGTCGAGCTGTACAGTCATACACGTCCCGACGGTTCAAGTTGTTTCACGGCGGTAAAAAAATCTTACAGCAGGCTGGGAGAAAACATTGCTGTCGGTCAGACTTCGCCAAAAGAAGTAATGAATTCTTGGATGAATTCAACGGGACACAGAGCAAACATTTTAAATTCCGATTACAAAAAACTCGGTGTCGGATATGCTTATGATTCAAGTTCCGAATGGAAAAATCATTGGGTGCAAATGTTTGCAGGCAATTTAAATGACGTTGAAACTTTAAGCGCGGACGAAATTTTAACAACAGCAATCTCTTTAAAAGGCGCAAGCATCTCAACCGATACTGCCAAAGATGCCGAGCCCATAATAAATAGCGAATCGAACGTGACACTCACGGGCGGCAAGGACAACGATAATATTCAGAGTGAAGGAGCCAATGTCAAAATAGATGGCGGCGAAGGAAATGATTCAATCACTGTCGATAAAACAAGCGATTATAATTGGGATACTCGTTCTTGGGAAGATACTTACTACGACAAAGCCACAATAAACGGCGGCAAAGGCGCGGATTCCATCACAAATTACAATAATCAAGCTGTGATAGACGGCGGCGAAGGACACGACAGGATTTTCAATCACGGAGATAACGTAACCGTTCATTCCGAGTCGGGAAATAATTTTATAGTCAACGGAGAATTTTTCAGTAAAGGCGGCACGGATATAAAAATTACTGTCGGAACGGGAAACGATACAATTATAAACAGCGGATCAAATTCCATGCTCGACGGCGGCGCAGGCGACGATCTGATTTACAACGGCTATTATTATTACGAGCCTTGGGATGTCTTTTACGATGACAGCTACAATAACGAACACAACGACAAAGGCGGCAGTTCCAAAGTAACAATCGAAGGCGGCACAGGTAATGATTACATTAAAAATCGCGGCTCAAATATTTTATTCAAATACGCGGCGGGCGACGGCAACGATTATATTGAAGGCTTCGGAGCAACAGATACAATCGGCATTTCGGGCAGTTCGTATTCAACCGCAAAAAGTTTTAATGATGTAATTGTTACGGTCGGCAAAAATAAAATAACTTTAGTCGGAGCATCATCTCTGTCGAAAATAAATATCGCCGAAATTTCTTCTGATACCACTCCGACAGATACCACTCCCGCAGATACTTCTTCGGGCGGCGGGTCGGAACCGACTCTCTTAAGCGTCACCGACTCGACAAAATCTCCCGTGACTGTCGACTCGTCGATTAAAATTATCGACGCGTCCAAAAGAACTTCAGTCACAAAAATCACAGGAAATTCTCTCGACAATGCGATAAAAGGAGGCGGCGCGAATGATACAATCACGGGCGAAGCGGGTGCAGATTCGATTTTCGGCGGCGCGGGCGACGATAAACTTTCGGGCAACAACGGTAAAGATTCTTTATGGGGCGGAGCAGGCAACGACACTTTAACCGGCGGCAACGGTAAAGATTTCTTCATTTACAGCGGCGGAAATGATGTGATAACCGATTACGCGGTCACGGAAAAAATTTCTCTCGGAGCAAATATTTCAGATACTGCTTTGAACGGTTTGGATGTAATTTTAACGACGGACGCGGGAACTTTGACGATTAAAAAGGCGAAAGGCAAAAATCTTAATCTGATTAATCCTGCGGGCAAAAGTTTTTCAACGATGGTCGGAGTCTTGACGAATTTAACCGTAACAAATTTAACAAAATCGCCTGTAACGGTCGGTTCGGCGATAAAAACAGTCACAGCCGCCTCAAGGACGAAAGCCGCAAAAATTTCGGGCAATGCGCTTGATAACACAATGACGGGCGGTAAGGGAAACGATACCCTTTTGGGCGGTGCGGGCGATGATTCGATTTTCGGGAACACGGGCAACGATACCCTTCGCGGCGGCGCAGGAAATGATACATTGCTTGGCGGCAAAGGAAATGACATGCTCTGGGGCAATGCGGGCGCGGACGTTTTCATTTATGAGAGCGGCGACGGGCAGGATGTTATTTTCGGCTTTGAAAACGAAGACATGTTGCAAATCACGGGGAATTTTTCTTCGACTTACGAAAGTTCAAAGAGAGAAATTTATTTCGCCGTCGATTCAACTTCAAATGCGCTTACTCTGAAGAATTTCACGGCGACAACTTTTAACATTAACGGCACGAATTACAAAATCAGCGGAGCTGATTTAATTAGGAATTAGGAATGAGGAATTAATAATGAAGGAAGGTTTTCCATTCCTAATTCCTAATTCATAATTCCTAATTGATAAAAGCGCGGAAAAAAATTTAATCCCTCCAAACAGCGGAGGGATTTTTTTATCTCAAAAAGATTTCAACAAGCCGTTCAAACCTTCGCGACGATAAATTTCTTTGTAACGCCCAAGATTTTTTTGAATCAGATTATCCAAAGCCCGCATGCTCAACATTTCGACGGGAGCACGGTCGTCCGTCAAAATATTTTTGCCAAGAGTAGGCTCCGTCCAATTTTCGGCGGTGTGAATCATCAAGCGCGATAAATTTTCGTCGTCAAGAGTTTCTGCGCGGGCTCGGAGGTTGTTTAAAATTTTTTCGTCCGCCGCTGCGAATAAAACTTTGTTCGTTACGCCGCTCGCGTCGATAATTTTCAGCGCAGAAAAACTTTTTCCTATCGTGTCAATCAAATATTCGTTGATATTGCCCGCGCCGCTCGCCCGCATGTTCATATTCACAACCATTACGCCGCCTTCAGACAAATGATTTTTAACCAACGTAAAAAATTCCGTCGAACTCATCTGAAACGGCGGCGAAATGTCTTGAAATGCATCAACCAATATCACGTCGTAAATATTTTTGTCGCTTTGCAGGAAGGCGCGCCCGTCATAAGTCAAAACTTCGACATCAGCGGGCAAATCAAAATATTTTTCGGCAAGAAACGTAATTTTTTCGTCAATCTCCACGCCTTTTATCTCCGAACCGGGAAAATATTTCCCGCATTGCTCCGCAAAAGTTCCCGTGCCCATGCCCAATATCAAAATTTTTTTTCCGCCCGTCAAAAGCGGTGCTGCCAACGCATAGTCATAATACATTCCCGTCAAGCCGCCGCCTTTTACCTTCAATGACTGCACTCCGAACAAAACATTCGTAGAAAAAATTATTTTGCTCGGTGTTTCCTTGACTTGAAGGTAATTGTAAATCGATTCGCCTTCGTACAAAATATTTTTCTCCCAAAATGCAAAGCTGTTTGAATTTCCCGCGATTGAACTTGCAATAAAGATAAAAATTGCTCCCGCGCAGATTTTTTTCGCGCCGATACTCAAAAAATAAATTATTCCAATCGATAAAAGCACGCCCGAAAAGATTAAAAAGGTTATCGCGGTGCCGACGGCGGGAATTGTTACGAAAGTCGGGAGAAATGTCCCTATTATGCTCCCGATCGTATTGAACGCATTCAAATTTCCGACGATTCGCCCGTTGTGTTCGAGATTATCTGTCGAATATTTCACTAAAGACGGCGTCACTGTTCCGAGCAAAAATAAAGGCAGGACAAAAATTGCCATGCAAGATAAAAACGCCGCCCAAATCAATAAATTCGTGTCGATTGCAACGATTAAAGCTCCCGCAATGCCCAAAATCAAATATTTTCCGAGAACAGGTATTGCTCCAATCCAAATCGCGGCGAAAATCAATCGGCGATAAAGTTTTGCGGGATTTTTATCCGAATCTGCGCGGCGTCCGCCCCAAACATTTCCCAAAGCCAACGCTATCATGATTGTTCCGATTATAATCGTCCAAACGATTTGCGACGAGCTGAAATACGGCGCGAGCAGGCGACTTGCGCCCAATTCGACCGCCATTATCGACATTCCGGAAAAAAATTCTGTCGCGTAGAGAAAATTTTTATTTTTCAGCAACGGCGAGGCTTTTTCCATTGAAAATTCTCCTTCAGATTAAATTTCAAATGATTTTAGCACAAGGCGATTGATTTTGACAGAAATAGCTGATAGCATAAGAAAAAATGTTGGAGGCGGAAAAATGATTGTTTTGATTGATTACGGCGTGGGAAATTTGTACAGCGTGGCGAAGGCGGCGGCTTTTGTCGGCGGCGACGTGAAAATTTCGAGTTCGGCTGAGGATATTCGGCGCGCAGATAAAATTATTTTGCCGGGCGTCGGTGCGTTCGGCGACTGCATGAAAAATCTTGCGGCAACGGGCTTGATTCCGACAATTAAGCAAGAAATTTCTGCGGGCAAACCGATTTTGGGTATCTGCGTCGGGCTCCAGATTTTATTTGCGGGCAGTGAAGAATCTCCGAACGTTGACGGCTTGAAAATTTTCAGCGGGCGCGTCAGAAAAATCCGCGCAGGCGATTTGAAAATCCCGCATATGGGTTGGAACTCGGTTTCAATTAGAAATGAGGAATTAGGAATTAGGAATTTGTTCAATGGCATAAATGATAATTCATATTTTTATTTCGTTCACAGCTATCACGCGGAGCCCGAAGATAAAAAAATTATCGCGGCTACCACAACTTACGGCGAAAAAGTCACGGCGGCTATTGAGTTTGAAAATATTTTCGCCACTCAATTTCACCCCGAAAAGTCCGGCGACGTCGGCTTGCATGTTCTTAAAAATTTCGTCGAGCTTTGAGGAGGCGGGCGCGTGGCTTATCAGAGAAAAGCAGGCAGTAAACGAACGATTTGGAAAATAAATCATCCGTCAAACTTATTTTCCGATGTCGAGTGGGAATTTTTCTTAAAGCAAAGAATTATTGCTGTCAATGGAAAAAAAGAACTCGAAAGACTTTCTGCCATGCGTAATGGAGATTATTTTTATCTTTGCCATGGAAACAATAAGTCCAGAGTCAATGGTGGAGTAAAATTGATTGGGCGAATCATTGATGATGAATTGGAACCTTGCAAATCCAGAAATTCTTGGTTTCAACGTCATTATGAAATGGTTTATCCGATTGATGGAGTGCCGTTAAGCGGAATATTTTACGATGAAGAAATGAAAATTTACGCTCCAAATCATTTTGGCATCGTAGTTGATTCAACAATTTATGAAATTTCCAATGATCAATCTGCAGAATTTGAAGAATACATTCTGGAATATCTGTTTGGACTTGAAATAACAGATTTAAAAGGTTTATGGACTGCAAATACAGTTTCTCAGTCATTAACACAACCGCCGCCAAGAATTTTTCCATTGAACATGATTTTTCATGGAGTTCCGGGCACGGGGAAAACTTTTTTGACCGCCGCCTATGCCGTTGCGATTTGCAAAAATCAAAAGCTCGCCGAAACTCCCGACAAGAACGAATACAATCAACTTCGCGCCGACGGCAGAATAAATTTCGTAACTTTTCATCAAAACTACGGCTATGAAGACTTTATCGAAGGAATTAAGCCAAAAATTGTCAACGGAAATATTTTTTACGAGGTCGCAAGCGGTGTTTTCAAAAAATTTTGTGAGAATGCGGCGAAAAATCCTTCGGAGAACTTTGTTTTCATAATCGACGAGATAAATCGAGGAAATATCTCAAAAATCTTCGGCGAACTGATAACTTTGATTGAAGAAGACAAGCGCGAAGAAATTTCGGTGACATTGCCCTATTCGCAAAAAGAATTTACCGTTCCGAAAAATGTTTACATAATCGGAACGATGAACACCGCCGACAGATCAATAGCGTTGATTGATACAGCGTTGCGAAGACGCTTTGATTTTATCGAAATGCTGCCGCGCCCCGAACTTTTACGCGAAAATGTCGACGGAGTGAATTTGCAAAGGCTGTTGGAAACGCTGAACACGCGGATTGAAACATTTTTAGACCGAGAACACACAATCGGGCACGCATATTTTATGAAATGCGAAAGTCTCTCCGACGTTGCGAAGGTTTTTATCAACAAAATCATTCCGCTCCTGCAGGAATATTTTTTCGAGGATTATGAAACGATTTATAAGATTTTGGGCGGTAAATTTATCAATCGCGAGCCGCTTGACGACGAAAAATATCGATATACGATTAATAAAGACGCATTTAAGGACGCTGAGAGCTATAAACTATGAAAAAACTCGTTACGATTAGTGAATATGAAAAAATTTTCGCCGCCGACTGCGAATTCTTTGATGAACTCGTAAAATATCTTGGCGCAAGTGAATTTTTAAGTTTGGGTTGGCAAAAAAACGGCGGGAAATTCATTCAAGCAAAAAATTATGTCGGAACAATTCGGTTGCCGAGCGGTTTTCAGATAGAAATTCTGCCGAAAATTTACAAACATGAAGGCGACGAAGAAAATCTGCGCGGACTCGTAATGAAAATGATTCATGCGCTGATGAAAGGCGGCAAAAAATTTCCTGACGCCGAATTAAAAACTTCGCGGCTGAATCTCTTTGAAATTTTTATCAAAACGTATCTTGAAATGGTTTTGGAGTTGGTAAAGCGCGGTTTAAAGTCGACATACACAGTGCGGGAAGAAAATTTGAATTTTTTTAAAGGAAAATTGCTCGCCAATCGGAATCTCCGAAGAAATTTTGCGCACATGGAAAAATTTTTCGTTTCATTTGACGAATACAACATAAATCGCGCCGAACACCGCTTGATAAAGGCGGCTTTGATAAAACTTCGGCAGATGACGCAGGAAAATAAACGTTTGGCAAGCAAATTACTCGCAGAATTTGATTCTGTGGAGCCGTCGAGTAATTTTCAAAAAGATTCCGCGCAGATTTTTATCGACAAACAAAATCGCGAATATCAATCGGTCATGGAGTGGACGAAAATTTTTTTGGCGGGAGAAAATTTCACGCCGTTTGCGGGGAAGGCGCGGGCAATGACTTTGCTCTTCGACATGAACAAATTATTTGAAGTTTACGTTGCCTTACACATAAAAAAATATTTCTCCGAGCGTTTCAAAGTGAAAATTCAAGCGCGGGAAAAATTTTTATTCGACACTCCGCGCAGTTTCAAACTTCAACCCGACATCATCCTTGAAAATTCCGCCGAAAAATTTATCTTGGATACGAAATGGAAGCTCGAAATTACTGCGGGCGATATGTATCAGATGCTCGCTTATGCAAAACGTTACGATACAAAGAAAAATTTTTTGATTTGCCCGCCGCAAGTCGCCGGAAATGTTTTTTATCGCTCGGAGGACTTTGAAGTTCAAATTTTTTGTGTTAATCTCTTCGACATGGAAAATCTGCGCGGGCTTGCAATTTGAAGGCAGGAAAATTTTTTCATTGAAAGAATAAAAATCGTAAACAACAACCAGAGGAGATTTTTTTATGGGCGAAGAGATAAAAAGTTGGATAGTATCAATCACATCGGCGATATTGGTTGCAATTTTCATTCGATATTTCATCGTGGAGCTGTATGTGGTGGACGGACCGAGCATGCAACCGACTTTGCAAGACGGCGAGCGGCTGGTTGTCAACAAATTTATTTATCATTGGCGGGATCCGATGCGCAGTGAGGTTGTAATTTTCCGTTATCCGCGAGATCACAGCCGCGATTTCATCAAAAGAGTTATCGCGGTGGGCGGAGACACAATCGAAATCAAGGACGGACATGTTTTCGTCAATGATGCGCTGGTAAATGAAGATTATATCGCCGAAAAAACGCGCACCGAATATCCCAAGCAAACCGTGCCGGAAGGAACACTGTTCGTTTGCGGCGACAATCGGAGAAATTCTCTTGATTCGCGTTTCCCGGACGTCGGATTTGTTCCGTTGGAGTTGGTAAAGGGAAAAGCCGCGCTGATTTTCTGGCCGATTGATTATGTCGCCGCGCTTCCTTGATTAAAAGTCAGTTAAAAAGAGTTTCATGAGCCGCAAAAAGCTTGTGAAACTCTTTTTTTGTTTGTATAATGTCTGAAAGAAGGAGGAATTTTTATGGCGACAAATGATTTGTTGTTGGAAATGGCTAAGGAAAGTTTGAACGCGATAGGAAATGTGCTCGGCGAAAAAGTCAGCGAAGGTATCAGTTTAATCAGTTCCGACAAGGACGAACTCGACAATTTTAAGAGCTCTTGCAAAAAACCTGTCGGCACTTTGAAGGATATTCCCGATGAAGTTTACAGAGAAGTTATGAATTCATATTACGACGCGCTTAAGGAAAAAGATTCGGGAAAAGTTTTCGACGAAATCACGGCTAGCGGCAAAAATTGGACGGAAAAAATCAGTGACGTGCTTGATACTCTCACGCGCCCGACGGAAACAAAATATGTTGCGATTGAAGGCGAAGATAATTACAAAATTTCATTTCCGCTAAGCAGAGTCGGCGTCGACAGCATTGCGACGGTTACAAGGGGCAGTAAAGTTTCCGTTTTGAGTTGGGATAATGAGTTTTTCGGCAAAACTTCTCTGTTTAAGTACTTTGTATCGCTTTGGACGATTGAAAAAAGGTTATCGGACGAAGTTTTGGGCGCATGTTTCAATGTTTTGAAGACAAACGCGCCCGATTTATTGAAAGCGGCTTACAACAGCCTTTCTTCTTCCTCTGAACTCAAAGAAATTCTCGGCACAAGCAAAAGTTCAATAAAAAGTGAAGTCAAAGCCAAAATCAAAGACGCCTTGCCGCAAAATTCTTATCTGAACGGCGCGTTGACGAGCTACGGAAATTTATCCAAGCTCTATGACAAGTTGCAAAAGGAAATTGATTCGTCGAAGAGCACTTACAAGAGCATTTCGACGGCGGCGGAAAAATTTCTCAAGGCACAAGATAATCTTATCGGTTCCTTGAACAAAAATGATGTCGAAATTGCGGTTTCGACGTTGCCGGAAGTGCTTGATCCGATTGATCCTTATCTCAAATACAACAATTCGATGACTGAGGCGAGCATTTTATCGGGGCACGAAAATAAGCTTGAGACCGACGACTACAACAAAAAAGTCAAAAAAATTTACGCTTCCGACTTCACAGACGCGATAGAAATTATCGGCAACAACAAGGCGAATAAAATTTACGGCGGCTTGGGAAATGACACGATTTTAGGCGGAAAAGGCAATGATTCTCTGTTTGGCGGCGCAGGAACGGATTCGCTGTTCGGAGAAGCAGGTAACGACAGACTTTTTGGCGACGCGGACAATGATCTTTTGAGCGGCGGCAAAGGCAGAGATATTTTATACGGCGGCGCGGGCGAAGATTTGCTTTTCGGCGAGGAAGATGCCGATAAACTTTTTGGCGAGGCGGGAAATGATACATTAAGCGGCAACAAGGGCAGTGATTCTTTGTGGGGCGGCGACGGATCCGATGTCTTTTATTACGAAAGCGGCGACGGTTACGATATTATTTTTGATTACGCGGCGGGCGAAGATAAAATTTTTTTGGCGAGCGGCTCGATTGATAAAGTCATGATGAGCGGTTCGACGGCTACTTTCAGAATCGGCGCGGGAGCAATTAATGTTCGCAACGCCAAAAATGACGAAATTACCTTTGTTTTCGCCGATAATTCCGAGAAAAAATATCTGAACGGCAAAATTCTTTCAGATAACGAGTAATTTTCAAGTTGGAGTGTGATTTTTTATGGAATTGGCAACGATTTTTTTAATCTGGGTGGCAATAACGGTTATCGACAACCTTAGCAAACGAAAAAAGCGGCTTCCGCCGTCGCAAAATGATTCGCCCGACTTCGATATACCGACACTCGCAAATGATCCGAATTTTCCCGGCGAAGAAGTCCCGATTTTTATTGAAAATCCTCGACAAGCCGAGATTCGTCCGAGACCAAAACTTTCCGCGCAGATAAATTCGCAAAAAATTTCAAAACAGGACGTTCAAGAGGAAGAAGAAGAACTTAATTTGAACTTGACGCCTTCGAATGTGATGAATGCCTTTGTATTAAGCGAAATTTTGGGCAAACCGAAGGCATTACGCAGATAATTTTTAAATCTTAGGGAAAAATTTTTCTCTAAGATTTTTTTTGTGCCCTGTTCAGGAGTGCGGAGAAGATTGGTTCGCCGCCGCATAAGTCGGAGATTAGAAATGCCGCGCCCGAAACTACGATTAATCCGACCAAATGCGAGAATTGCCCCGTGAGTTCCAAAATTAAAATGCTTCCTGTCACGGGAGCTTTGACGACTGCCGCGAAAAATGCCGCCATGCCGAAAATTATAAAAAGCGTCGTCCAATCCGCCGTGAAAAAATTCATTTCGTTGCCGACACGCGCAAAAATATTTCCGATTAACGCTCCGACAACCAAAACCGGCAAAAATAATCCGCCGGGCGCATTCGTTCCGAAGCAAATCAGCGTATAAATAATTTTTCCGAGCAATAAAACCGCTAAAAGGCTCAAAGTCAGGTGAGAACTTAAAATTTCGTCGACCAAAACATTTCCGCAGCCTAAAATTTGTGGGAGATTCATTCCGAGCGGAATTGCGAGTAAAAAAGGAATTGCAAATCGTTTTACGCCGAAAATTTTTAGTTTATCGTAGAGATTCAACGCGAAAATCAATGATTTGGAGAAAAACGCGCCGATAATTCCGCAAATCACGCCGAGAAAAATAAAAAGCGCGGCGAATTTCAAAGGCGCGGCACTCATTGCGGTTGCCATTTCCAATGTCGGAACCGTCATGACCGTCGGGATATTTAGCGGCGTCGCCGTGATTGTTTCAAAGACGGGACGCACGCCGAAAACGATTTTGACGACAAAAGACGCCGTGACTGCCGCCGTCATTGCCGCGATTAAAATTTCCTGCGAAAATCTTTTGCGCAATTCCTCAATGCAGAAAATCACTCCTGCCAGTGGCGCGTTGAAAATTGCCGCCAAACCTGCTCCCGCGCCCGCCGTCAATAAAAAATTTCCTTCAACCGCCTCGTGACGAAGATTTTTTGCGTAAATTATTTTCGTGAAAAAATTTCCGACAGCCGCGCCGAATTGCACGCTGATTCCCGCTCGTCCGAGTGACATTCCCGCGCCGATTGCCAAAACCGTTGCAAAAAATTTTACCGCCAACAATCTGAACGGCTTAATCATCTGCGTTTTTCCCTGCAAAATGCCTTTCAGTTGCGGGATGCCGCTCCCGCCGATTTGCGCATCAAATTTTACCGCCTTCGCCAAAATCGCCGCGAGTAAAATCATTACGAAGACTGCCGATAAAATTTTCTCCAAGCTGTCGAGCCTCGCAAAAATCATCGGGCGATAAATATCTGCTTCGTCAAGCAAAAATCTCAACGCCGCCACAATCGCGCCCGTAAATATTCCGACGACTGCGCCTTCAAAAAATAATCTCACTCGCAAGAGCCGCCGATTCGTCAACAAAATTTCTCACCCGCTTTAAAAAAGACTTGAGTAATGTCGCTCCCCGCGACTTGCGCATCAAATTTTACCGCCTTCGCCAAAATAGATTGCCGTTAAAATTTTCTCCAAGCTGTCGAGTTGCGCAAAAATCATCGGGCGATAAATATCCGCTTCGTCGAGCAAAAATCTCAACGCCGCCACAATCGCACCCGTAAATATTCCCACGACCGCGCCTTCAAAAAATAATTTCACTCGCAAGAGCCGCCGATTCGTCAACAAAATTTTTCACCTGCCTAAAAAAGACTTGAATTTTTTTTGAAATCATTTAAAATCAGCTAAACAAAAAGGAGGTTTTTCTTATGGAAAGTACAGTTGAATTGGTAAAAGCGGCGGTTGAAAATTATTTTGAGACGGACGGGCTGAATTATGAGCCCTTCGGCGAATACAACATTGCGAAAGCCGGTTTCAAAATCAAAACAAAATTTGGCAGTGTCGACATGTTGTTTCAAGCTTCCGAAAGAAATTTGATTATCCACACGATAATTCCGATTCGCGCTTCGGAAGACGACGGCTTGAAAGTCTGTGAATTTTTAATGCGTGCAAACAACGGCTTGAAAGTCTGTGAATTTTTAATGCGTGCAAACAACGGTTTGAAAACAGGTTGCTTTGATTTTGACTTCGACAGCGGCAGAATTTCTTACAGAGTATCTATTTTCTGCGGAATTACGGAATTTTCTCCGCCCACTTACGAGCAGATAGATTATGCCGTTCTTGTTTCGATGTCAACCGTCAAAAGATACGGCGATGCATTGATGAAAGTTGTTTTCGGCTTGGTTGAGCCCGAAGAAGCGATTAACGAAGTTGAAGACGAAGATTGACCGGAGTCTGTTGGTAAATTTAGCAGGTGACGGCTGAAAAAATTTTTTGTCACATTTATGACTTTGAGTTTACCAACAAAACTCTGCAAAAAAAGAGTCTCGGCAAAAGTCGAGACTCTTTTAGTATGTTCTTTTCTTTACAAAATCATCGTAAGACATTGAGCGGGTATGTTCGGTGTGCGCCCATTCGTGTTCGTTGCGGTGAATGAATCCCAAAAAAATTATCGGTATCCACGAATAAATGAACAGCGGGTAAAAAAGCAGGTACCACCAAGATTTTAATTTGGCGCGAACTTTTATCAGAATTATCATCGGCAAAACGTATTGCGCAACCATTATCACCATCAAAATTTGACTCGGCAGGACGGAATAAATATTTGTGTAGATTGTTCCCGTGAACAGCTGAAGATAACTCATCAGAAAGAAAAACGACGAGAGCATTAAAAAATGCGGTTGCAAAAGATAAAGGCAACCGTCCAACATGCGAATATCTTTTCGCCGAAAACCTTCGCGGAGCATTTTCGGAATAAAACGGTGTGCAACGTCGAATTGCCCTTGCGCCCAACGTTTTCTCTGCTTCCAAGACTGCGCGAACGTCAAAGGTTTTTCGTCATAAACAATCGCGTCGTGCGCCCAAGTCGTCTTCAAACCTTCGGCGAGTGATTTCATTGTAAATTCCATGTCTTCCGTTAAGCAAGTGGCTCGCCAGCCGTATTTTTTCAAAACGTCAAGGGTAATGCACATGCCCGTTCCGCCTAAAACCGCCGACAAGCCGAGATTTGTTTTTGCCAAATGGCTGACATAATCTATAACCCAAAAAGCAATGGCAAAAGTTCCGCTTACCCAAGTATCGTAAGGATTTTTGGCGTCGAGAAAACCTTGAATGATTTTATCTCCTTTGCAGAGGCGATTGTTCATTTCCATTAAAAAATTCGGGTGAACGAGATTATCCGCGTCGAAGATGGCGACGGCGTCATAAATTTTCCCCGACTTTTCCATTGCAAAAAGTTTTTCAAACATCCATTCCAGCGCGAAGCCTTTAGATTTTTTAGTTTCGTCAACGCGCTTGCAGACAATCGCGCCCGCCTGCGCGGCAATTTCGGCGGTATTGTCGGAGCAGTTGTCGGCGATAACAAAAATATCGTAAAGGTTAGCGGGATAATCGAGGGCTTTTAAATTTTCAATCAGCGGTTTGATAACCGCGCTTTCGTTGTGAGCGGCGACAATCACGGCGAATTTTTTTTGCGGAGTTTTAATTTTTATCTCCTTGCGCCGCCACATGCCGAAAAATCCGATTAGGCAAAGATAAAATGTGAAAACAAACAACACGGCTTGAATCGGAACCATGATTATATCTAAAGGGTAATTGAACATTTTCAAACCTGATTTCCAAGTTTTTTTCAATACTACATTTCCCGCGCCGCAATGTCAAGAAAAGCAATTCGTAATTCGTAATGAAAACTTTATCCGCAATTTTTTTTCTGATATAATCGCCGTAAAATTTTTTGGGAGGTGTTCTCATGATAAAAAAATTTTTCGGAGTGTTGGTTGCCCTGCTGATTTTAAATTCGGCGATCTGCGCGGCGGCGGAGCTTGTCATTTTCCACACCAACGACATGCATTCGCGAATTCAGAACGGCGAAGACAACGGACACATTATCGGGCTCGCGGAAATTTCGGCGGCAGTCAAGGAAGTTAAATCCAAAAATCCCGCGACACTTTGGCTCGACGCGGGCGATACCCTTCACGGCGTGCCGATGATAACAATCAGCAACGGAGAAAATTTAATTCCGCTTTTAAACGAGGCGGGAATTGACGCCATGACTGCCGGCAACCACGATTTTAATTACGGCTCCGCGCAGTTGGAAAAGCTTGCAAAGAAAATGAAGTTCCCGTTGCTCGACGCAAATGTCATTCGCAAAAGCAACGGCAAACTTCTTTTCAAGCCCTACAAAATTTTCAAGCTCGACGGAATAAAAGTCGGAGTCTTCGGCTTGTCGACGCCCGAAACCGCTTACACAACCAACCCGACAAACGTTAAAGCGGTTGAGTTTTTAAATCCCGTTGAATCCGCGCAGATGATGATTAAAAAACTCCGTCCGAAATGCGACGTTTTAATTGCGGTTATGCATATGGGCGTTGACGCCGGCTCCGAATTTACCAGCGAACGCATTGCCCGCGAGACCAGCGGCATTGATTTAATCGTTGACGGACACAGCCACACTGCACTTCCCGACGGAATCAGAATCGGCGATACCTTGATTGTGCAGGCGGGTTGCTACGAACATTTTTTGGGACGCGCCGCGATTGAAGTTGAGAATCACAAAATCATTTCCAAAAAAGCGGAACTTCTTGACGCGGACGACGTGAAAAAAATTTCTCCCGTGCCCGATAAAAAAATTTTGACAATGCTGGACGAAGTCAACGTTCAAGCGGAAAAACTTTTGGATAAAGTCGTCTCTCACAGCGATAAAGAACTTTCGAGTTATCGTTTGCTTGTAAGGCGCAATGAATCGGAGCTCGGCAATCTTACGGCGGATGCTTATCGTTGGGCGGCGAAAAGTGATATTGCGGTTGCAAACGGCGGAAGTCTTCGTTCCGATTTGCCCGCCGGCGATTTGAGACGGCGCGACATCATTGCGATTTTCCCGTTCGGAAACACTTTGCGAGTCGCCGAGATTGACGGCAAAACAATTCGGGCGATGCTTGAACACTCCGTAGAATTTTATCCCGCGTCTTTCGGCGGCTTTATGAATGTCAGCGGAATGACTTTCAGCTACGATCCCACTCAACCCGGCGGCTCTCGCGTCAAGGAAATTTTTGTCGGCGGGCAGCCGCTTGACGAAGAAAAAATTTACACAATCGCCCTAACCGATTTTATGACGGCGGGCGGCGACGATTATACAATGTTGGCAGGTTTAAAAATTGTCGGCGAATACGGCAATTATGAAGAGGCTTTTCTGAATTATCTAAACGAAGTCGGCATGAAAAATTATGAAGTCGGACGAATCACGCGGCTTAAAGAAGTTCCCGTGCCCGACGCCGAGTAAAAGACATTCCGCAAAAAAATAAATCCCGATGAAAAATTATTCGTCGGGATTTTTTTTGCTCCAAAAATTTAAAGAACTGAAAGTGAGTTAAAACCCGGGCGCACATGGATGTGCGCCCGCCGGCAACGAAAACAGGATGTTTTCTTT
>CALFJC010000095.1 GCA_937877655.1 uncultured Selenomonadales bacterium | reverse complement strand
GGCGCACAGGACGTGCGCCCGCCCGCAATAAAAACAGGATGTTTTTTTTGCGGGGTGAACGCCCTTTTCTTTTGCTTACTTTTCTTTTGGGCGAACAAAAGAAAAGTAAGTTAATAAAAATTTTCTTTTAAAACTTTTCTTGGGTGCAAGCAAGAAAAGTTTGTTAAACCGCTTCGGGGGGAATTTTGCCCAAAAAATAATCCTCCAACAAATCCCAAATCGCCGCGTTATCAAAATTGTTTTCGTAAATGTAAGTGAGCATCGCAACCGAAATTTCATGCCGCGCCTTCACCGATTCAAGAATTTTATTTCTGTATTTGCCGCGAGCATCAATTATGTTTTTCAAGTTCTTAATCTGGTTAATGTGAATGTAAATCTGGCTGTTCGCACCGCCCGTCATTTTGAAATTCAAAATTCCCAACGCCTCCAAAATCCCAAGCACCGTATTAATTTCTTTGGCATGTTTTGTCATCGCGTCGGTTATGTAAAGTTTTCCGTCTTTGGTCTCGGCAAAAATTTCTTCAAAAATCTTTTCGACCCATGCAAAATAAAATTTCATCGCCCTGCTGAAACGATAGAAAACATGTCCGTTCGGATAAGTGTTTTGGGCAAAAAGCGGACGTCCTTTCGGATAAAAATTTTTTCTGTAAGAAATTATCGACGCAATTAAAACTTCACAGATATTTCGCGCCTTGAACTCGGAAATATTCATTGCCTCAACCAATTTTTCGACGGAAAGATATTTCATCTCGTCGCTCGATTTATTCACCGCCGCTTTGAATCGCCCGAACAAATTTTTGAAAACTGCGCGGAAATCCTCTTCAAAAATTATCTCGACGCACAGCGCGGGTTGAAGAGGATATTTTTTGTTGAAAGGCAACTCGTCATTTTTGGAGTAAATCAGATACTTGAATTGCGGAAAAGATTTGTCGCGGAAATTTTTCTCCCAAATCATTTGAAGATTCACGCGGCAAATATGGAGCGTCGGCTCAATTTCTTTTAAACAATCTCCGAAGTCGCGCAGAAGATATTTTTGCACGGAAGGATTTATCACAAAAAATCCTACGGCGAAAAGCGGTATCGGGCGAACCGTCAAAGGCGAAAATCCGAGCCGCGCCTCAAAATCTTTTTGGATAATCAAAAGCGCAGTTTTTACTTTGTTAATGCTCGTCGCCTCGTCGGCATAACGATCGAAAATGTAAGTGAAATTCTCCGCGTCAAGCAAAAGATTATTTTTGCGCTTGAAACTCCACAGTTCATAAATTTTTTTCACGACGGCGATCAGCTGATATTTTTTTATCGCCGAAAGCCCGTGCAGACGCTTGATGTATTTAAAATCTTTTTTGTCGTAATGATAAAGAGCCTCGCCGCGCAGATTTTTTTTCCGAGCCGCCCGCCCAATTTCCTGAACATAATCGCAGACGTTGCCGGTCGGCGCGTAGTGCATGACAATTTCAATATCGTTTATGTCAATGCCCATGCCGAAAGCCTTTGTCGCGAGCATAACCAATTTTTCTCCGCGCAGAAATTTTTCGTAGTTCTCGCGCTTGTCGTCCCTGTTCAATTTCCCGTGATAAATCGCGACGGCGTCAAAATCATTTCTGTTCTGAAGAATAATTTTTGCCGTTTCAATCAGTTGCACTTCGGGAAAATAAATCAGCGTTTTCTTTTTAAAAATTTTCGCCCGCTTAACGGCGTTTTCAAGATCGGAGAATTTTTCCAACTCAAATTCTGCGCGTTCGCCCGTCGAAATTTTTTTGTCGATTTTAATTTCAATGTCGCCGCGCTTGACGTAGCCCAGATAAGTTATCGGCTCGCGCATGTGCAACGCGGTTATTGTCTCGTCATACATGTCCTCGACGCCGCGATAAATCGCCGTCGCCGTGAAAGTCGCGATTACAAATGAATGTCCCTTGCGATTGCTCTGAACTTTGCGCAACTTTCTTATGTGATCTCCAAGATACCAATAGTCCGGACGAAATTGTTTGCCCCAAGTCGTGACAATGTGCGCTTCGTCAATGACAACCAGCCCAATCGTCCTGTCGCCGATAAGTTGTTCAACGTCGCTGCGGCTCAAAAGAGTTTCGGGCGAAATGTAAAGAATATCTATCTCGCCCGCCGTAACTTTTTCCACAATTTGATCCTTGAGAATCGGTGAAATGTCGGAGTTAATCGTTGCGGCTTTCCGATAATTTTTCAGCTCAAGATTTTTGACTTGGTCGGTCATAAGTCCGATAAGCGGCGAAATTACGATCGTCAACAGTTGAAATTTTTCGGCGAGATAAATTGCAGGGATTTGGAAAATAACCGATTTGCCCGCGCCCGTCGGTGCCGTAACAAAAATATCTCGGAAGTTTTCGCCCGCCATGCAATTTTCCGCTTGACGAACGATGTCCGAGATAATTTGTTCCTGCGAAACGTCAAGGATAATTTTTTCGCCCGCGTCGAGTTTCTGCAAATCATAGACTTTGAAATTTCTGAAGGCGTCATGTCCCCAATGCCGCGCCAAAATCTCGGTGAATTCTTTTCTGTGTTCAAAACCCTGCCTAAATTCTTCGGGCAGGACGCGGACAATTTCAATCTGCGCGGCAAGCATTTTCAAACGTTCGTTGAGTTTTTCCTTGTCGCCGGCGTAGTTGTGAGTTCGCACAAAAATTTTTTCGGGCGGCGCGAAAATAATTTCCCGCAAAAAATTTATGAAGTCCGTTTCCTCTTGCAAGTCAATAAAATTCGGCGCGTCGCTAAAATCAATTTCGTCAAGTTCTTCTTCCGAATCAAACAGATTTAAAACTTTAACTTTCGGCTCGCTCAAAATTTGTTCGTCATTGTAGACGCCGATTAAAAAATTTCCGCCGTCTTTAAGCCCGATAAAAATGTCGATAAGTTTTGCGGCACTGCCGGGATTTTCTTCGTTCGGCTCGTCAATTATGTTTTCGGGCTCGGTGAAATGTTCAAGCAAAATTTTTTTGGTCGCGTCGCCGAATTTATTTTCAATCGGAAATTGCTCAATGAAAAGATTGTTGTTGAAAATATAAACCGAATCATATTGCGCGAAGATGAACGGATTCAGCAAAAGAAATTCTTCGTAAGATAAAAATTTCCGTCCGCTTGTTGCCAGCGCGATAAAATATTTCAGCGGATCATTTATCGCCGCGTTCAAATCTTCGAGAAAATTTTCTTCGCCAATGAAACTCAACGGCATGCCCTTAAGCACGAAAATATTTTTACCGCTCGGAATTTTTTCAAGTTTTCCGCGCAGGCTCCGTAAAATTTTTTCCTTCAAAAAAATCTCTCCTCATTCCAAAAAATCTTTAAGCTTTTTCGAGCGGGCGGGATGCCGAAGTTTCCGCAACGCCTTAGCTTCAATCTGACGAATTCTTTCGCGAGTGACGTTGAAACTTTTTCCGACTTCCTCAAGCGTTCGCTCGCGCCCGTCGTCAAGCCCGTATCTTAAGCGCAAAACATTTCTTTCACGCGCCGTCAAAGTTTCCAAAACATTTTCCAAGTGCTCTTTCAAAAGCAAAGCCGACGCAACTTCGACGGGATCGGGAGTATTTTTATCCTCGATGAAGTCGCGCAGAAAAGAATCGTTTTCCTCGTCAACAGGTTTATCCAAAGAAACAATGTTCATATAAATCGCCCGCAACGAAAAAAGACGGCTGATTTCTTCGGGCGTTGTTGCCATTTCTTTTGCAATAAGCTCTATGCGCCGCCTCAAATCAAATCCCTGAATCAAAAAATTTCTTTCCAGCCGACTTACCTTAATAATTTTTTCGACAATATGAACGGGCAGGCGAACAGTAAGTCCCATGTCCGCAATGGCGCGAGTGATCGCTTGAATAATCCACCACGTCGCGTAAGTTGAAAATTCATATCCCTTGCGAAGATCAAATTTCTCCGCCGCCTTCAACATACCGATATTTCCTTCCTGAACCAAATCTTCAAACTCCAGCGTGCCCGAAAATTTTTTTGCGTAATAGTCGGCAAGGCTTTCGACGAGCCCGCGATTTTTTATGCAGAGATCTTGGCGCGCCTGTTCGTCGCCGCTTTGAATCATTTTGATTAAAATTTTATTCGACGCCTTAATTTCATTTGCGTTTCTGCGAATAAGCGGCGCAATTTCCGAAAAATTTATCTCGTCGACGATTGAAATTTTCAGATTGAGTTCGATAACGTCGGCAATGACATATTGTTCTCGCAAAGGCAAGGCACCAAAAATTTTATTGAAATTGTCCCATGTAAGACTTTCGCGGAACACGTAAGGGCTGACGACTTTTGAAATTTCCTCGACGTTCAAAGTTTCTTCGACGAGAGAAATTTTTAATTCGTCTTGAACGGCATCGCAGATAAGATACTGTTCTTTTTTTGGCAGGAAGCCGAAAATTTTTTCAAAGTTATCCCAAGTCATCTCGCCGTTGACGACGTAAGGGCTAATCATCTTGTAAAGCTCTTCAATGTTCATAAAATCCCTCCCCGAAAAATTTTTTCTGTCAATCAAAGAAAAATCCTGCGCGGCGCAGTTGACCGAACAGGAATAAATTGTTAGACTGCATGAAAAAAATTTGGAGGAGGGAAAGAATTTTGGCGAAGAAAATTTTTTTGGGCGCATTGATTTTTTTATTGAGCGCGTCGATTTTTTCAGCGGCGAGTGCAAAAAAAATTTCGGGCATTTGGCGATTGGATGGCTCCGCCTCCGCCGCGCCGAGAAATTTCCGATTGATGACGGACGATTGGAAAATTGATTCTCGCGGCAAGGAGCCGACCCGCGCAGGTTTGAATGAACTTTGGGCTTCGGCGAGCGGACAACCTTCGGAAAGTTCGTTAAAAACGATTCGCGAAAAAATTTTGGAGCAGGAGCCCGACGCAAAAATTTTTATCCTTGACTTGCGGCAAGAATCTCATGGCTTTGCAAACTCCTTGCCTGTCAGTTGGTACATTGAAAAAAATCGCGCCAATGCCGGCAAAAATTCTCGCGAAGTCGAACGGGACGAGATTGAACGATTGGAAAATCTGCGCGGAGTCGAAACTACTTTTGAGCCGTTAGGCAACGAAGATAAAAATAATTTCAAACCCGTCACGATAGTTCCGCGCTTTATGCAAACCGAACGCGAACTTTGCGAAAATCTCGGATTGAATTACAAAAGATTTGCGGCGGCGGACATGCAATTTCCTTCCCCTGAAGTTGTCGACGACTTTATAATTTTTGTCGCCAACCTGCCGGAAAACGCATGGTTGCATTTTCATTGCCAAGCGGGGCACGGGCGCACAACAACTTTTCTTGTCATGTATGACATCTTGAAAAATCCTAATTTGCCGCTTGAGGAAATTTGCAGGCGACAATATCTTTTGGGCGGCTCAAATCTTTTGCTGGAGCCGCAAGGCAACGATTGGTACTCCAAAACAGCTCGCGACCGCGCAAAAAAAATTCGGCTGTTTTATGATTGGGTGCAAGGAACAAATTCTGAACAAATCGGTTTGCAATGGAGCGAATGGCTTACGGAGGTTAAGCGATGAAAAAATTTTTCATAACCTGCGCGGCGATTTTATTTTTAATAAGCGGCTCGGCGCAAGCTTCCGATGCAGAATTTTTATTGAACAACGCGGAACTTTATCCCACTTCGACGGGCGAAGATTATTGCGATGAAATTGTCCAAGAAACTCTCGCGCAAATAACCGGCGAAAATATGTCGACCTACGATAAAGTTCTGGCGTGCTATAATTATCTTGTCGACACCTGCTCTTACGGCGATAATGTTTTGCGGCTCGACTTCCCCGAAGCAAACGGCACTGCTCGCGCTTACGGAATGTTGGTCGGGCATGTCGGAGCTTGTGACGATTATTCTTGCGCCTTCGCCGCGTTGACAAGAGCCATCGGTCTGAATTGTTATACCGTTTACGGACAAACTGCCAGAGCTGACGGCGGTTATACGGGGCATATTTGGTGCGTTATTGCGATTGACGGCGTCGAATATGTTTTTGATCCGCAGATTGACGACAACATTGGAGCCGACATTTATTATCGCTTTTGCGTAACTTATGACGAGACGCCCGGTTCCTATTATGATTCGGAAGTGCGTTGGGGATATTTTGAGCCGCTTTTCTAATTAGGAATTATGAATGAGGAATTAGTAATGAAGGCACGATTTTAATTCCTAATTCCTAACTCCTAATTCCTAATTGTTAAAAGGAGACGATTGAAATTAATAAAACGGACAGAACAGAGGAACTCGCAAAAAATATTTTGAATACGGTCGGCGGCACGGGCAACGTCCTCTATTCAAATGTAATTCAAGCGACAAATTGCATGACGCGCTTGCGCCTTCAGCTGATTGAAAAGAACGAGTACATGATTGAGGCGTTGAAGAAAATCGACGGCGTGTTGGGCGTCAACGAAGACGGCGATGAAATTCAAGTTATTTTGGGCGTCGGCAGAGCTACAACCGTTACAAGCGCGGTTAATAAAATTTTGGAGGCAACCAACACAGTTAAAGTCGGTCAAGTCAAAATCGGCGACGCCAAAGCTCTGCACGAAAAAATTCGCAAAAAAAATGCCACACCCATTAAACTTTTCTTTAAAAAAATCTCAAGCATTTTTACGCCGCTGATTCCCGGCTTTATTGCCTGCGGTTTGATAACGGGGCTCGTCGGCTTGGCAATAAAAATTTCTCCCGAACTTGCTTCCGCGCAGATTATTCAACTTTTGGCGATAGCGGGCAACGCGGTTTTTTGGGGCATGAATTTATTTGTCGGAGTCAATGCGTCAAAAGTTTTCGGCGGCACTCCGATTTTGGGCGGAGTTTTGGCGGCATTGATGACGCATCCCGGGCTTGCAAACATAAATCTTTTTGACATTGAACTTGTTCCCGGACGCGGCGGAGTTATCTCTGTGATAATCGTTGCGGCATTTGGCGCGTGGCTCGAAAAAAATTTGCATAAAATTATCCCCGAAATGTTTGATTTATTTTTAACACCGCTTGTAACGGTTTTGACGGCGGGCACGGCGGCAATTTTTATTCTTCAACCGTTGGGCGGCACATTGTCGGACGCAATAGGCGCGGCGGCAACAACAGCGATTCAATCGGGCGGCGCAGTTGTCGGATTTATTTTGGCGGGCGTATGGTTGCCGCTTGTCATGTTGGGCATTCATCAGGCAATGACGCCAATTCACGTCGATTTAATCTCGCAATTCGGCGTAACGATTTTGTTGCCGATATTGGCAATGGCGGGCGCGGGACAAGTCGGCGCGTCAATCGCGGTTTATTTCAAAACAAAAAATAAATTCCTCAAGAAAACTATCGTCTCTGCCCTGCCCGTCGGCATGATGGGAGTCGGCGAGCCGCTGATTTACGGCGTAACTTTTCCGCTGTTCAAACCATTTATCGGAGCTTGCATAGGCGGGGCATTCGGCGGAGCAATTCAAGCAACTTTTACTGTCGGTGCGGCGACGCTCGGAATTTCGGGCTTGCCGCTTGCCGCCACAACGAATAACATTCCGATTTATTTTTTCGGACTCGTTACGTCTTATATCATGGGCTTTGTCGCGACATGGTTTTTGGGCTTCGACGACCCGCCCGAAAGTTAGATAATCTTTCCGCTGTTCAAACGTCTTTTCGGGAAATATCCTGATTTTTTTTGTGATTCGATAATCCGACTGAAATTTAGAATAAAAAAATTGACAGGTAGCTTTTTTTAAATTAGGATCGGCATGAAAGGATGATGCGTATGAAAAATGCTGAAGAACACAAAAAGTTATTGGCACAAATCGCGGAGCTGGAAAAGGGCAGTACAAATTTTTTCGACGTTGAGAAAGAATTTTTTCTGATTGACTCGAACAATCTCGCCGAAGTCAAAACGCGATTTTACGGCTACTCGATTCAAGCGACGGGCATTTACGAAGAAGATAATTTGACGGAAGCCGCCGCTAAAAATTTGGACGGGCGCGGCTGTTATGTCTATGTCGAAGTCAAAGACGGGCAAATTACAATCAAGCAGGATTTAAACGGTTGCTGGGGCATTTACCTTTTCCGTCACGGGGATTATTTCGCGCTGAGCAATTCCTTTTTCCGCCTGCTCGACCACATTAAGTTTCGCTACCCGCTGACTGTCAATCGGGATTATTGCCATCAAATAATTCTCAATGATTTATGCAGTCATACTTATTCGGAAACCGCTGTTAATGAAGTTCGGCTCATTGAAAGAAATGCGATTATTCACATTGAAACAACGAATAAACAACTTGAGACAGAGCTTATTGACTATCGAGAAAATACTGTTGAGCTTGATTCTGAAGAAGGCATTGCGACTTTGGATCGTTGGATTGATTTTTGGAGTTCTGTCCTGCGCGGAATTGCACAACACACAAAATTTATCGCGGCGGATTTGACAGGCGGCTTTGACAGTCGCGTTGCCTTTGTCGTCGCATTGCATTCGGGAATAGACCTTAACAAATGCAAAATTAATTCCATTAAGGGTACTCTTCATACTTACAAAGATGATTATGAGATCGCCTCCAAAATTGCCGAGCACTATGGTTTTAAGTTGAATCAGCCGCTTCCTGCAAATCAAACTCTGCGTTTCAGTTTTTCCGATTGTTGGAACAGTAATTTTTATAATCTTCAAACTTTCCATAAGTCATTTATGTTTTATGCTTCAAAAACAACGGATAAGTGCTATCAGCTCACCGGCTATGGCGGAGAAATCATTCGGACTTATTGGCAAAAATCACCGAAAAGATACTTGGAAGGTCAAAATTGGAAGACAAGGAATTATTCGTATTCTTTGTCCCGTGAACTATTCCATTCTTTGGAAACGGTAACAAATTCTGCTTTCCGTGCCATTCGCGAAAAATATAAAATTGCCGACGAGGACTGCGAAGATATTCCGCAATACCTTTATCAAGAAACAAGATGCAGACATCATTTCGGGAAATTTACCATCTATCATTATTTCAACAGCAAAATATTACTTTCCCCTGCGCTCGATCCCGAATTGAGAACTTTGAAACTCAACACGCCCGAATGTCCCGATCATAAACTGTTAATGACATTGCTCTTTACTCGGTATGCTCCCGATTTGCTGAAGTTTCCTTTTGACAGCAAGCACTCAATCAAGCCCGAAACAATCGAGTATGCAAAAAAAATCAACGAACGCTTCCCGCGTAATTTTTCATCCGACAAAGATAATTGGGGGGGGTATTTTGTTTACAGCCCCGCGACTTGCAAGCGGAAAAAATTCTCGCCGAAGGCAAAAATAATCCTCCTATTCCGGGCAATTTGCCTGCAACTTGCTTGAAGGCAATGTTTGAATCCAGCAGAACTTACGGCTTGTTCACCGCTTATTTCGACGAAGAACTTTATCGTTATGCGGCATCTTATTACGACACTCATGTTTTCGGTCGCTCTACCCATATTGTTAGCGTTGTCGGAGTCACGAAAGCTTTGGAGGACGTGGAGATAAGTCAGAGCAATCGACCGCTTTATCAAGACGCGAAACATTTTCTTGAACAAGATTTTTGCAAAATTAATGAAGACAATGACGCAGAAATTGTTCGTAAGTTTAAAGACTATTTTACCGCGAGAATAATTGTCCGACTGGATAAAGAAATGAACGAAGACAATCTGAAAATAATTTCCTTTTCGGACGACAGAGCAAAATTATCTAAACCGTCATGGTGGCAAGACAGGGGAATTTGTTATGCTCTTGATTCTTATGTTGGTAACTTGGAGATTGTCGCGAAAGCAAATGCGGTCGGAAAAGCTCAAGTAAGGATCTCAAGTACGTTTGATTATTGGATTGATTATACCAAGCTCACTGTAAATGAAAAAGTGATATTCGATACTCTCACAACCGCTCGGCACGATAAGCCTTACGTTTATGATATGGACGTCAAAGCGGGCGAAGAAATAAAAATTCAAGTGGAGTGGCTCCCGCACAAAGGCAATGATTAATTTGTAATGGGCAATGAGTAATTAAAAAAATCTCCGACTCGTTTTCAAGTCGGAGATTTTTTTTGCTACTCAAAATTTTTTGGCTGTGCGAGTTTCTTCAATACGCGAAGAAATTTCTTCCAAAGAACGCCCGCCTGCCGATTCAACTGCCGCCAAAACCGCGCCTTCTGCCAGCGGGCAATCAATCATTTTGACGTTCGGTTTATCCAAATCCTCCAAAACCATTTCCGTCGTCATAACCGCCGAGCCCATGTCAACTAAAATTATCACGCCGTCCGCCGAATAAACTTCTTCAATCGCCGCGCAGATTTTTTCGTAACTTGTTCCCAAGCTTCCGTCTTCCAAACCGCCCGCCGCAACAATCGGAGCACTTTCAGCCATCATGCGAGAAATTTCAACGACGCCTTCCGCCAATTTCTGGCTATGAGAAACAATCACTATCCCAACCATTTTTTATCCCCTTTGCAAAACTTTAAGCGCGGTTTGCAAAATGTAAAGCGAAGAAGTCGCGCCCGGGTCTTGATGTCCGAGACTGCGCTCGCCCAAATAAGCGGCGCGTCCTTTTGTGGCGATTATCGTTTTGGTAAATTCAACGCCTTTTTCCGCCGCCTCGACGCCCGCCGCCAAAGCTTCCGTCAAAGTTTTTCCCGAATCAATTTCTTCTTTTAAAACTTTGCAAGCGGGACAAAGAGCATCGAGCATGGTTTTTTCTCCCTCGACAGCTTTGCCGCGCATTTTTATTCCGTTGATCGCCGTCTCAAATGCCAAAACAAATTCCGCGTCCGAGATTTCCGTTTTGCCTTTGCAAACGTTGCCCGCCTTCATAAAAGCCGTGCCGTATAAAGGACCCGACGCGCCGCCGACAGTCGAGACAAGTTGCGTGCCGACACCTTTTAAAATCGTTCCGATGTCTTTATCGGCAAAAGTCGGAAGTTTTTCTTCAACGCTTTTGAAACCGCGTGAAAGATTTATTCCATGATCTCCGTCGCCGATTTCGTTATCAAGTTGCGTAAGAAAATCTTTCTCCGCCTCAATCTTTTTGGCAACGGCAGAAATTATTTCAAGAATTTTTTTCGCGTCAATCATTTTAATTACCTCTTAAGCGCGGGAGTATCTGCGGGCGCGTCGTAAAGTTTTTTAAGCTCATCATCTAATCTTAAAAGCGTCAGCGAAAAGCCCGCCATTTCTATTGAAGTCATGAAGTTTCCAACCATTGTATCATAGACTTTGACGCCCGCCGCCGCGAGATAATCCTGAACAAAATTATTGATGATGTAAAGCTCCATTAACGGCGTCGCGCCCATGCCGTTTACCATAACAACGACTTCGCGATTTTTATAGTCGATGTCGGCAAGAATTTTATCCAAGAGAGTTTTGGCAATTTCGTCCGCCGAAGCAATTTTGTCGCGATGAGTGCCGGGCTCGCCGTGAATTCCGATTCCGATTTCCATTTCGTCTTCCGAAAGTTCAAAACCGGGTTTGCCGGCGGCGGGAACCGTGCAAGGAGAAATTGCCATGCCCATTGTGCGGACGTTGGC
This sequence comes from uncultured Selenomonadales bacterium, assembly GCA_937877655.1. Lineage (GTDB taxonomy): Bacteria > Bacillota > Negativicutes > Selenomonadales > Selenomonadaceae > Quinella. The sequence continues at coordinate 1,030 of CALFJC010000095.1, read as the reverse complement.
GATAACTTTTTCCGCAACGGCTTTGACTTCCTCAAGAGACGCGCCTTCTTCGGCTTTGGCTCCCGCGATTTTATGAACAAGAACCGTTCCCGCAACGCCGCGCCGTCCCGTCGTGTAGAGACTGTCTTTAACAGCAACGTCGTCATTAACCACAACATGATCAACTTTTATGTCTTCGTCGCCTGCCATGTCGATTGCCATTTCAAAATTCAAAACGTCGCCCGTGTAATTTTTTACAATGCAAAGAACGCCCGCGTCCGTCGCAACGGCTTTAATGCCCTCAAAAATTTTATCGGGCGTCGGAGAAGTGAAAACTGCTCCTGCAACCGCGCAGTCCAACATTCCTTTTCCGACAAAGCCGCCGTGCGAAGGCTCGTGCCCGCTGCCGCCGCCGCTGACGAGTGCAACTTTATTTTCCTTTTTATCTGCGCGGACAACCACATTTCCGCATTCGAGTTTGCGGAGTTTATCGGGCGCAGATTTTACCAGACCGAGAATCATCTGCTCTTCGACAGCCTCAATCGAATTAATCAACTTCTTCATACAAATCCCTCCCAAAAAAATTAAAGCTTTGCGAAAAAATTTATCACAAAGCTTTTGGCGCGTCAATCAGCATTTTTTATTGAAAAATTTTTTGGCGTATGATAATATGCGTTCGCGTCAGGCAGTTCGATGGCTCGGCTTTCTTCCTCGAAGGAAGGAGGTGACGCGTAATGGAGTTTCTGGATTGGGTAAGTATTATTTGCCAAGTCGGGACGCTCGCATTCGCGGCTCTCACGTACTTCGATAACCACAAGAAAAAATAAGCCGTAAAATCGGCTCCAAAAAATCTCTCATCTATTAACGGGGAAGGAGTCGATACATCGACTGCCTTTCGCGTAATTACTTTTTAACACGAGAAAAATTTATCACAAAACTTTTGGCGTGTCAATCGGCTTTTTTTATTGAAAAATTTTTTGACGTATGATAATATGTGTTCGCGTCAGGCAGTTCGATGGCTCGGCTTTCTTCCTCGAAGGAAGGAGGTGAC
>CALFJC010000094.1 GCA_937877655.1 uncultured Selenomonadales bacterium | reverse complement strand
TCATAAGAATTTTGAAAAGCCTTTTCCGCGTCAACGCAATCTTTTGAAAACGAACGATATTCGGGCTTGTCGTTGAGAAATGCGAAATTATTCATGCGGCTCACCTCCGAAAATTTTTTGCGCGTCGAAAACGGGACCGTCCTTACAAACTTTTTTTCTGCCGTCAACGGTATCAATCGAACAACTTAAACACGCGCCAAGCCCGCAAGCCATCCGCTTTTCAAAGGAGACTTCGCAGGGCAAATTTTTTTCGCGAGCAAATTTGGCGACGCCGCGCATCATAATTTCCGGACCGCAAGTGTAAATCGCCGAGTAATTTTTCTTCGATAAAATTTCGGGCAGAAAATCTGTCACAAAGCCTTTCTTTGAATAACTTCCGTCGTCCGTCGTGATAAAAATTTCTTCGACATGCGGACGAAATTCTTCGCACCAAAAAATAACTTCGCCCGAATTTCTGCCGCCGATTAAAACATCTGCCGAAAAATTTTCCGCCGTGCAGAGCAAAGGCGCAAGCCCCATGCCGCCGCCGACCAATAAAATTTTTCCTTCGCGAGAAGAAAAGCCGTTGCCGAGTGCCCCCAAAATTTTCAAACGTTCGCCTGCTCTTTTTGTCGAAAGATTTTCCGTCCCGCGCCCGACAGCTCGAAAAAAAATTTTAACGCGCCCGTTCAAAGTACCGGCAATGCCCAACGGTCGCCGCAATGTGAATTCGTCCGAAATTTTTACCTGAACAAATTGTCCCGCCCGTGAATTTTCGGCGAGTTCGGGCGCGTCGACAATCAAACGAAAAATTTTTTCCGCAACTTCTTCGTTCGATAAAATTTCGACTTCAAAATTTCTTGCCAAGTCCTCCAGCTCCTTAAAAATTTTTTCTGATTGTATCAGTTCGCGGCACGCCTTGCAAAAAAAATTTTAGTTTGTGAAATCGCATTGCGCCTTGCTTAAAAATTTTGTTGGCGTCCTGCCGCCGTTTTTGGAAGCTTTTCAAGGGAATTTTGAAATGATATAATCGCGCCACTAAAATTGAAAGGAGGGAGACACATGCAGCTGACAAAAGTTCGCAAACGGTCGGGGCAAAAGGTAAATTACGACAGGAAAAAAATTTTTAACGCGATAGCCGGAGCGAATCGAGACGCGACGACGCCCGCCGATAAACTTTCGTCCGAAGAATTGGAGCTTGTGACGGATTCCGTCGAGCGCGCCATTGCCGAGAGCGAAATTATCGGCGTCGAGGCGATTCAAGATCAAGTCGAGAAATGTTTGATGGCGCACGGCTTCTTTGACGTTGCCAAACAGTTCATCGTTTATCGCCAAAAACATTCTCAACGGCGAGCCGCGCAGAAAAAATTGATGGACACTTACCGCGACATTTTTTTTGCCGACTCGGTAGACATTGATCTCAAGCGCGACAATGCCAACATCAACACGGATGCTTCAATGGGCATTATGTTAAAGCTCGGCGCGGAAAGTTCAAAGCATTTCGTTGACAACTACGTTTTGCCCGAAGAATTTGCGAAGGCGGACAAAGAAAACTGGATTCATATCCATGACAAAGATTTTTCGCTGATAACTTTTAACTGTTGCCAAATCGATTTGCTGAAACTTTTTCACGGCGGCTTTTCGACGGGGCACGGTTTCCTTCGCGAGCCGAATTCAATTCGTTCTTATGCGTCGCTGGCTTGCATAGCTATTCAGAGCAACCAAAACGATATGTTTGGCGGGCAGAGCATAAACGCTTTTGATTATGCTATGGCTGAAGGTGTAAAAAAATCTTTCAAGAAGGCGATAAAAGACGAGATAAAACGCGCCTGCGAATTCTGTGAGGTGGAAGCGGCGGGCGAAATTGATTTTAATGTTTGCACTTATTCGGAGGGAGAAAATCCCGCCGCCGTCGAAAACTTGACGGCGATTATCGGCTCGAAAAAAATCGCGGGGAAAATTTATCGGCAAGCCTGCGCGGACGTTGAGGAAGAAACTCATCAGGCAATGGAAGCTTTGATTCACAATTTCAACACGCTCCACAGCAGGGCGGGTGCGCAAGTTCCGTTCAGCTCGATAAATTACGGTATGGATACTTCGCCGGAAGGACGGCTTGTGATTCGCGAAGTTTTGAATGCCATTGAAGCGGGGCTCGGCAACGGCGAAACTCCCATTTTCCCGATAAGTGTTTTTCAACTTAAAAGCGGAGTAAATTACAACGTTGACGATCCGAATTACGATTTGTTTCGTTTGGCGTGTAAAGTCAGCGCGAAGAGACTTTTCCCGAACTTCGTAAATATCGACGCGCCGTATAATTTGCAATATTACAAGCCCGGCGATTACAACAGTTGCGTTGCGACGATGGGTTGCCGAACTCGTGTTATGTCGAATGTCAACGGGCGCGAAGAGTCCGGCAGTCGCGGAAATTTCGCCTTCGTGACGATAAATCTTCCCAAGCTCGCGCTCGAATCAAAAGGCAACGTCGAAGAATTTTTCAGGCTCTTTGATAAATACATAACCATTTGCCACGATTATTTGTTGCTCCGATTAAAGACGATTGAGGAAAAGCATGTTTATAATTTCCCGTTCTTGATGGGGCAGGGCGTCTGGATGGATTCGGAAAAACTCAAGCCGACCGACAAAATCAAGGACGTTTTGAAACATGCGAGTTATTCAATAGGATTTTGCGGTTTGGCTGAATGTCTCGTTGCTTTAATCGGCAAGCATCACGGACAAAGCGAAAAGGCGCAAGAACTCGGCTTAAAAATTGTCGGACATCTTCGCGAAAGAACGGACGATTATACAAAGCGCGAGAAAAGAAATTGGACGACGTTTGGAACGCCTGCCGAGTCGACGGCGGGACAATTTCAGCGTTCAAACAAAAAAATTTACGGGAATATAAAAGGCGTGACCGACCGCCCTTATATGACCAATTCAAGTCATGTGCCCGTTTATTTTCCAATCTGCGCGGGCGACAAGATTAGGATTGAGGCTCCGTATCATGCGATTTGCAATGCTGGGCATATTGCTTATATCGAAATGGACGGCGATCCAACAAAAAATCTTTCTGCGTTTGAAGCTCTCGTTCGAGCGATGCATGATGCCGACATGGGATATTTTTCGATTAATCATCCTGTTGACCGCGATCCTGTTTGCGGCTACACGGGGATTATCGCCAATGAATGTCCGCATTGTCACAGAAAAGAATTTGAAGCGGGAACTTTTCATATTAAGCGATTAAAGCCCGACGGCAAATAAAAAAACCTCCGTCAGAAATTTTGGCGGAGGAATTTTTTTGTAACCAACAGCCCTGTTGCCATGTAATGTTCACACTAAAGAATCAAGAATAAGTACAAAAAGGATAAAATCGGCAAAAAGAATATCCAACTTGTCGTAACGAGTATGCGTCTGAAACGTTTCAAACGCGAAATCCATAAGGAGAAATTGTTTTCGTTCGGTGGCAGGCGTGAAAAAAAGTAATTTCATTCCTTCGGGTGAATCATTAGCCGCTCCGCTCGACAATGAAAAATTCAAAATCACTTTGTCAGAGACAGCAAGCGTATGAATCTTGGTGGTAAGCCCGCCGCGTCCCGTTGCTCTCCGCTTTTTTTTTTAGCCCCGCTTGCGCATGCATATCGTATGCCAATTACCATACTCCTTTGGCAATGCCCTCCACTCCGTTTTCGGCTACATACAATATCGCATTGAGAAATTGGAAATTATTAATTTTAACGTTTCCGCGTTGTTTCGGCAGATATTTTTCTACCTTATCATATTATTCTTGTGTAAGTTCCATTTTGTTATTTTACTTGATTATTCTTCTTTACTCAATAGTGTGAACACTCTCTAGTTCTTGGTTCCTAATTGCTTTTCAGTGGCGGCGAACTTTGTACGGTACCAATTCTTCAAGCGGCATAACTTTTGTATTGCCCTGCATGTCCGCCAAAATTATTTCCTTGACATTGAACTCCAATAAAAATTTGTGGCTCAATTCGTCCGGCGTGTAAGTGCCGTCGATGTCCGCAACGACCGATATTGCATCAAAATCGCGCTTGCCTTCGGAAATTGCCTTCGCCATAACCACAACCTCTGCGGGCAATTTGAATTCGGGAATCACGCTGTCAATCGCACAGCCGCTGTACAATGTGCCGTCGCTCGCCAAAAGACATGCGCCCGTCGCTATCGAGCCGTGCTCAACATAGGCGTTGCGTATCGCGTCAATCGCCGTCCGAACTATCGTATCCACAATGTCATAATTCATTTTTCATCCCCCTTAACTTACGTCTACACTAATCACGCCGTCAATTCGCTTGACTGCATCCAACACTATAACATTTTTCAACGCTCGGTGATTGTAAACTTCCATTTCGATTATCAGCGTGTCCGTCGAATCGTCCGCCGCTTTGACTTTTACGTCGCGTATTTTTAATTGCAAATCGTCTACGCAGGAACTTATGTTCATCAACTGCCCCGGTTTATCTTTTGTGTGAATTGTTATGAGCAAATTTTTTTCGTGCATAACCCATTCATCAATTCGCGATAAAGTTCCGAGCGTCGCGAAAATTAATGCCGTCGTGAAAAGTGCTCCCGAATAATAGCCCGCGCCGACTGCCAAGCCCACGCCCGACACTACCCACAAACAAGCCGCCGTCGTTAAGCCCGTGACGGTTAAGCCTTCTTTCATTATCGCGCCCGCGCCCAAAAATCCTATGCCGCTGACAACTTGCGCCGCCAAACGTGCCGGGTCTGCATTCGTTCGCCCTTCGACATTGAAATATAATGCCTCACTCAAAACCATTATCAAACACGAGCCCAAACATACCAAAACATTTGTTCGCAAGCCCGCCGATTTTCGCCTGCTCTGTCGTTCATAGCCGATTATCCCGCCCAAAACGCAAGCCAACGTTAATCTTAAAAATAATTCCCACTCTGATACCAACTCGCCCACCTTAATCCGTCATTACCATATTGGAATTGTAAAATCTTTCGTCTCCCGTTACTTCTTCCTTAATCCATTCGGGCAATTCGACGGGTTCGTCGGGAGTTTTCAATTCGACTTCCGCCAAAATCAAGCCCGCGTGTTTTCCTTCAAAAAAATCTACTTCCCAAATCTTTTCGCCGCATGAAATTTTTCGCCGAATTTTTTTCAAAACTCGCGCCCCGCATAAATTCAAAAGTTCTTCCGCATCCCGCGCAGGTATTTCGTATTCAAACTCCAGACGACTTATTCCGTCGGACAAACTTTTTATCGTCAAGAAGCCGCGATTGTTTTTCAGCCGAACTCTAACCGTCGGCTCTCGCGATAAATAGCCTTGCGAAATTTTTTCTTCGCTTGCAAACTTTACCACAGATATTTTTTCTGCGTCAACCAAAAATTTTCTCTCGATTTCTATTCCCATTTCCCAATCCCTAGTTCCTAGTTCCTATTTACTGGTTCCTAATTGAAAAAAGAGCCCGTCGTTTGACAAGCCCTTGATTTTTTATGCGCCAATCGCATTGACTTTCAAAGTGAGTTTTGATTTTTTGCGAGCCGCCGCATTTTTATGAATCGTATTGTTCGCCGCCGCTTGGTCAATCGCTTTGTGCGCCGCCGATAAAAGTTTTTTTGCCTCTTCGGCGTCGCCCGCCTCTATCGCAGCCAATACTTGTTTCTGAGCTTTTTTCATGCGTGTTTTTTCAAAAATGTTGCGGGCACGACGTTTCGCGTCTACCTTCATGCTCTTTACCGATGATTTTATATTCGGCATTGCCATTCCTCCTATTTTTTTCAATAACTGCGTGATTTTAGCACACGGGATTTAAAATTGTCAAGGAATTGTTGCGGAAATTATATCGGCGTCGGTGAACACGACGGGCGTCGCCAACATGTAAGCCGAAATCAAAATCACGGCAAGGAACAAAAGCGCGAAGACATTTCTTTTAAATCGTAAATCAGCCGCCGCCTTCTCCAATTCCTCCGAGCGCGCTTTGATTAGGAAAAAAATCGTCGCCGTCAACAAAAATAATTCTGCCGCCGCCGTCAAAGCCGCGTGTTCTCTGTGCCAGATTTTAAAGCGCACTTGCATTGAACGTTCTCCGCCGTGTATCACCAGCGGTACCAAATTCCATTTCAACAATTTGCCGCCGTCCGAAACTTCATCGGCGTTCGTTGCCTCGGCGGGATAAGGCAAATTAATCACGCTGTCATAAATCACTTCAGAAAACATTGCCTGATTCATCGTCGCGCCCAAAGGAATATTCGCGGGCGGGTAGGCAGAATAAAAATCAAATTCGTATTCGTCAAAAAACCAACCTGCGCGGCGCGAGATGCCTTTATTTTTTCCGTCGGTCGCGCCGTAAAATTCGCTCGCCGATTGCGCAAAACTTTCAATGTCGGGATAAGCCAATTTAAATTCGTAGCCGAGCATGTCGCCTTCAACCAAATTTTTTACTTGGATATTCGGGAAAAGTTTTTCGTTCTTCGCCTTTAAATTCGCTATCTGTTGGCTGAAAGGAGCCGTGCCCATGATTCGCCACGTCCTGTAGACCGCGCCTTCTTCCGTGATTGTCAAATCAAAATTCGCTTGGAAACAGCCCGCGCAGATTATGCAACTCAAAATCAGCATTGCGATAAAAATTTTTTTCATCGTGATACCTCCGCTGTAAAAAAAATTTTCCCTCGCTGATATTTCGATTGAAAATCGTTGCGGCTAAAGATTTTTTCGGAAGATTTTTATCACGGGCAAAAAAAAGCTCCCTGCGCGGAGCAGAGAGAAAATTTTCGATTCAGATTTTGCTTTCGCCGAC
>CALFJC010000093.1 GCA_937877655.1 uncultured Selenomonadales bacterium | reverse complement strand
ATATTCGCGCAATGGGCGAGGCGATTGAAGACGGCGTGCCGCTTATCGGCTACACAACTTGGGGTTGTATCGACTGTGTAAGCGCGGGCACGGGGCAATATGCCAAACGTTACGGATTTATTTACGTAAATCGCCACGACGACGGCACCGGAGACTTTTCGCGCAGTCGCAAGGATTCTTTTTATTGGTATAAAAAAGTTATTGCGTCCGACGGCGAAGATTTAGATTAAATTTTTCTTACTGAAGGTTAAAAATTTCGTTGTGCAATAAAAAAGCGACTCACTCAATCGAGCGGGTCGCCGATTTTTTTATTCAAACACGGATTTAATCTGCGCGGAAACTTTTTTCATTGTATCGACGGTTTGAACGAGAGCCATTCTTACAAAACCTTCTCCATTTTTACCGAAAGCGGAGCCGGGAGTCACCAAAACATTGGATTTTTCAAGCAAAATTTTAACAAACTCTTCCGAAGAGCCGAAATTATTGGGAACGGGAGCCCAAACAAACATAGTCGCCTTAGGTTTATCGATTTTCCAGCCGACAGCGCAGAGATTATCAATCAAAGCGTCGCGCCGAGCGATATAAGCCGCACGAGTTTTATCGATAACCTCTTTCGGGCTTTGCAGAGCGGCAATCGCCGCCTTTTGAATCGGCAAAAACAATCCGTAATCAATATTGCTCTTTAAAAGTTTGAGATGGCGGACGATCTCCTTATTTCCGAGACAAAAACCGACTCGCGCCCCCGCGATGCCGTAAGTTTTCGACAGGGAATTGAATTCTACGCCGACATCTTTTGCGCCCTTGAAATTCAGAAAACTTAAGCCCTGCGAGCCGTCAAAAATCAATTCGCTGTAAGCATTGTCATGAAGAACGACGATATTATTTTTTTTGGCAAAATGAATGAGGCGTTCATAAAAATCTGCGGGCGCAACGGCGGTTGTCGGGTTATTCGGGTAGGAAACGACCATAAATTTAGCTTTTTCGGCGACTTCGCGAGGAATTTTTTCAAGTTGGATGATGTAATTGTGTTTTTTTAGTTGCGGCATGAAAAAAATTTGCGAACCGGCAAGTTTTGCGCCGTCGGCGAAGATGGGATAGCAAGGATCGGGAACAAGAGTTAAATCTCCATCATCAATCAGTGTCAAAGAGAGATGAGAAAAGCCTTCCTGCGAGCCCCACAGCGAACAAACTTCCGATTTTGGATCGATTTCGACTCCGTAGCGGCGACGATACCAATTTGCGACTTCATTTAAGAGTTCTTTGATATCGGTTACGGCGTAAACGTAATTTTCGGGCTTGAGAGCCTCTTCCGACAAAATTTTCATGACATGCGCGGGCGGCGGGATATTCGGTGCTCCGATTGACAAATCAATTACCTCTTCGCCAGCCGAAATTTTTTGATTTTTGATGGCGGCGAGCCGAGCAAAGACTCCTTCGCCGAAATTCCCCATGCGTTTTGCAAATTTCAAGTTATCATCTCCAAAAATTTTTGTTCATTCTAACACAAAACCGCCCGATTTTCTCCGAGCGGCTAAATTTTTTTGATTTCAGATGTCGATAAGCCTTGAAAAAGTTTCTTCAGACAAAAAACCGCCCGATTTTTTTCGAGCGGCTAAATTTTTTTGATTTCAGATGTCGACAAGCCTTGAAAAAGTTTCTTCAGACAAAAAACCGCCCGATTTTTTTTCGAGCGGCTAAATTTTTTTGATTTCAGATGTCGATAAGCCTTGAAAAAGTTTCTTCAGACAAAAAATCGCCAGATTTTCTTCGAGCGGTTAAATTTTTTTGATTTCAGATGTCGATAAGCCTTGAAAAAGTTTCTTCAGACAAA
>CALFJC010000092.1 GCA_937877655.1 uncultured Selenomonadales bacterium | reverse complement strand
GGTAGAGCTCCAGCCTTCCAAGCTGATCACGTGGGTTCGATTCCCATCACCCGCTTCACTTGCCGGGGTGGCGGAATTGGCAGACGCACGGGACTTAAAATCCTGCGAGAGTAAAATCTCGTACCGGTTCAAGTCCGGTTCTCGGCACTAATGTGCGGTAGTGGCGGAATGGCAGACGCGTCGGCTTCAGGCGCCGGTGGGGGCAACCCTATGGAGGTTCAAGTCCTCTCTGCCGCACCAATTAATTGAATACGCGGTCGTGGCGGAATAGGCAGACGCGCTGCTTTGAGGGGGCAGTCCTCGCACGGGGGTATGAGTTCAAGTCTCATCGACCGCACCACACGCGGTTGTGGTGGAATAGGCAGACACGCTGCTTTGAGGGGGCAGTGCTCACAAGGCGTATGAGTTCAAGTCTCATCAACCGCATTAATAAGAAAAATTCAGCGCGAGGAGTTTTCTCCCCGCGCTTTTGCGTTTCTTGAAAAAAGAAAGGTTCGCGATAATTTCCCGAAGAATCAAGACGTAACTGATTATCGATGCTCTGCAAAAAATTTTAGGGGGAAAATATTATGGCAGTCTCAGATGCACAACGCGATTCAATCGCGAAATATCGGGCAGAAAAGCGCGACCAGTTAGCAGTTGACGTTCCAAAAGGCAAGCGCGATATTTACAAGCAAGGCGCGGCAGAATTAAATCTTAGTCTTTCAATGCTGATTCAAAACGCCGTCGAAGAATTTATCGCCCACCATCAAGCCGATAACCTTTCGGCAGCAGAGCTCAAAAAAATTTCCTTGCTGGTACAACAAACCGAAAAGCTATCGCCTGCAGAGAAAAATTTGCTCGTCGAATTTAATAAACTGCCCGTCGAAACTCAAAAGCTTGTCTTTAAGCTTATTCAGTCTATCAATCAAAACTCAAAACAAGTCGAGTAAATCTAATTGCCAATCGACGATAATTTCAAAACACAGGAAGTGATTGATGCTGAAAGTTTTCGATAAAAAAATCCCCCTGCCATGACGACAGGGGATTTTTTATTTTCAAAAAAGAATTTCAGAACTCGCCCGCGACTTCGATAAAGCCGAATTTATCTTCAACCTCGCCGACATGAATGCCTTCAATGTAATCGTACATTTTCTGCGCGAAAGCTCCGATTTTGCCGTCGCCGATAATATAATCCTTTTCCTTGTAGCGAAGAACTCCGACGGGAGAAATTACCGCCGCCGTGCCGCTGCCGAATACTTCTTCCAAACGTCCGTCCTCGTGTGCCGCAATGATCTCGTCGATTGAAATTCTGCGCTCGACAACAGGCATTCCCCAATCTTTTGCTATCTGATTCACCGTGCGACGTGTGATTCCGTCCAAAATCGACGTTTGAATTTTCGGCGAAGGCGAAACTATCTCGCCCGCAATTTTGAACAGAATATTCATCGAGCCGACTTCTTCAATGTATTTACGTTCCACACCGTCGAGCCACAAAACTTGATCAAAGCCGATTTCATGGGCAACAAGTCCCGCATGAAGACTTGCCGCATAATTCGCGGGAGTTTTCGCCGCTCCGAGCCCGCCGCGAACTGCGCGGACGTATTTATCTTCGACAAGAATTTTAACGGGCGCAAATCCATGAGCATAATACGCCGCGACAGGCGATAAGATTATCATGAATTTATATTTCTTGCTGACACTCACGCCCAAAATTTCATCCGTCGCGAAGATAAACGGGCGAATGTAAAGGCTCTGCCCTTTTTCTGTCGGAATCCATTCTTTTTCTATGTCGATAAGTTTCAACAAGCCTTCGTGTGCCACGTCGAAGGGAACTGCGGGAATGTCAAGAATCTGCGCGGAACGATTGAGGCGATTGAGATGATCTTTTGCACGGAAGACAACGGCTTTGTTGCCTTGACGATAAGCCTTAAGTCCCTCGAAAATCGCTTGACCGTAATGAAGTGTCGCATTGGCAGGATCAAGCAAAATTTTTTCGTGCGGCACAATCCGAGCATCATGCCAGCCCTGCGCGGCGTCGTAATCCATAACAAACATATAATCGCTGAAATGCGTCCCGAAGCCGATTTTGGAAACATCGGGTTTTGCCTTGAGATTTTTACTCTCGACAAATTTAATTTCTGCCATAAAAATATCCTCTCCTCTCAGATTTTCCTTGTTGATTCTGCCCGCTTAAAAATTTTCCTGCAAAAAGTCTGCTCTTCCACATGAGGAGTAATTTTTTTTTGAAAATTTATCAAAAATATGTTGCAGAAGAATTTTTCTTAAGGTATAAAATCCATGCTTTACAAAATATTTTTGGGGAGGTTTTCTTTTATGGATGAAAACTTTTTTGGCGGGGAAATTTTTGCCGTCATTGACGATACAACGGTAAAAGTTGAAGGCATTGTGCCTGAATCACCCGAAGCTGGCAAATATTATTTTGCAAGCAACTACAGCGTCGGCTCGACTTTTGAAGGCGTCGTAACCGTTACAGCCGCTCTCGACAAAAATAATATTTACACCGTTGAAGGCGGAAATTATTACGTCATCAATTCCATTATAGAAATCGCATTGCCGGGCGAAGGTGCAGGCGAAATTTCTACGGGCGCAAACGTCGGAACTTCGGCGGACGAAGCGGTTCCCATTGTCAATCTCAGAACTTCGACACTCACTTTCGGCGGTACCACCATTGCTTTTTACAATGTAAATTCTGATGCCGCAGTCAATGTTTACGGCGGAAACACAATAGCCGAAGTCGATTTGGAAAGAGGCTCTTTTGCAATCGCGGCTGAAACCGGCGCACAAATTTATGTCAACGGCACTGATTCGGAAAATTTGATTAACATCGATAAGCCGTTTAGCTACAGCGCAGATACGGCGGCTATAATGATCAATGAAAGCGGCGCAAATGTCGCGAGCTATGACGGCGCAACGCAAATTAATGCTTCGGCAGGCACGAACACAATCACAATCGGCAGTGCGGCGTTGCAATACACCACTTCAAATATTGTGACAATCGGCGTTTCAACGGAGAATGTTGCGGCTAAAAGTTTCCAACTCAATGATGTCGGCGACGTATTGGTTGTTCCTTCGGTTCTCGCCTCTGCAGGTTTTGCGGTAAACGGCGGCACGGGAGATAATGCGATAAACGTCAGCGATGCTCTTCCGAGAACGAGCGGCTATACTGTTGAAAAATTTGCAGATGAAAATGACATACCTTTCTACATTGCCAACGGATTTACTCAAGGCAAATATTTAGCGATGGACGAAACCTATCGCATTATGAACACCAGCGGCAGTGTGGCTGTCGTAATTAACAAAGAGGCTACTTTCACAGGAATTATTCTCGGCACAGGCGATTCAATCAGTGCCTATGATTCCGAAAGCGATCTTTCGGGAATCGGCGATGATGTTAAACTTTACAGCGGCTCGATTGAGAATGCTCTCGCCGTTGATCTTACCAATCTCGGCTCCGATAAAGCAAGCATCGTAAGCGTTTTGAAGACGGAAGACGGCTTGACGGTCAACAGCTTGCAAGGCGGCGATACCGTTGTTTTCAATAAAAATGTCAGCCTTACTGCGGGAACAGATGATGCAACCGACGCGGGCGGCTCGGCTTCCTTGAGTGACAGCGGCGAAGTCGGATTAACCATTACCAAAGGTTCTTTCCAACTTTTCGCAGAGGAAGAAGCGGAAGTTACAATCAATGACTCCGCAACGGTTCAATTTGCCAATGTCGACGGCGATACGGCTGTTACGGTCAGCGGCACAACTAACATTGCTCTTGAAGTTGCGAGCGGCGCGTCGATTATGAGTGCCGTCGGTATTGCTTCCATAACAACGAGAGAAGACAATGCAACAATCACGGTTGGCGGAAAAACTTATGTCAGTGACTCTGACGATTTTACTCAAAATGTGCTCGTGCTGAATGATGAAGGCAAAGTAATTGACATGACAGGTTTCAAAACAGACGACAGCGACTCTGATTCGGATTCCGATTCCTACGAATTCACCGAAGGATCAGATTTTATTCAAAATGAAAATGACGGCGTCGAAATTGACGCTCGCGGCGGCAATGACGAAATTTCCAATCGCGGCTACAATGTCACAATCGACGGCGGAGAAGGCAACGATTTTATTTCCAACTACAGCGGAAATGTTTCAATCAACGGCGGCAACGGCAACGACGAAATTTCCAATCGCGGTGACGATATAACAATCGACGGCGGCGCAGGCAACGATTTCATTTCAAACTACGGCAACAATATTTCAATCAACGGCGGCAACGGCAACGACGAGATTTCCAATCGCGGCGACGATGTCACAATCGACGGCGGCGGCGGTAACAATAAAATTTCCAACTACGGCGACAATGTCATAATTACGGGCGGCGAAGGTAACGACTCTGTCGAAAATTACGGCGAAAATGTAACTTACGCCTATACTTCGGGCAATGATACTCTGCGCGGCGTTGCGGCAGACAATCTTGAATTGGGCGAAGTAAGTATTCTCTCTTCAATCAGCAATGATTATGGCGATGTAACATTGAACTTGAGCAACGGCAATTCGATTCTTCTGCTTTCTGATTCGGACGGCGATTCTGATTCCGAAATTAATAACGGAAATACCGACCAAGATTATATCGATGCCGGCATTGGAGAAGAAGACATCACGGACACCTTTGATAATGCTTCGGATGAAGTTGAGACGATAACGGATCCATATACAGGCGAAGAAACTCAAGCTATTGTTCTTTCTACAACTGAAAATGACGACGGCGAAACCGAGCCCGAAATTTATTTGGAGATTGACAGCGAATTCGACAGCGAAACTTTGACTCTTATAGATGAAAGAGATGAATACGACGCCGAAGGTACCAAACCGGTTCTTAACTTCAACTCTCGCAGTGCGGAAGAACGCGGCATCGGCGGTTATACCAGTCTCAACTTGTCAGACTCGAAAAGCCCGTTCAATGTCATCGGCAGCAATCATAATTTCGGCTACATTAAAGGCTCGGAGCAGGGCGGTATTCTCACGGCGAGAAAAACAGAAAATGACACTGACGAAGGCTCGGAACTCGAAGGCGGCGCAGGCGACGATCAATACTACGGCAGCAACGGCATAGATACCTTCGTAAAGACGGGCGGCAACGACATTGTTAGAAACTACGAAGCAGGCAGAGACCGTATCGGACTTTTCGGCGGAATTATCGACAGCGTTATCGCTGCCATTAAGAGAAGCCTCAGCAACGCAGGATTCATAACCAATGAGGAAAGCGACGATTCAACAGACGATTATTCCGGAATTGAAATAGATAAAGAAAACAAAACTGCCGTTATCACCTTCGAAGACGGAAGCACAATGATTTTTGAAGGTTTCGCCGACAACTTAATCAGCTTTGTAGACGAAGACGACAATATACAGGAAGTTACTTGGGAAGTCGAAGACAGCGACAGTGACTCGGATTCCGACAATGATTCAGACAGCGATGGTGATTCGGATAATCAAGACAAAGACTACGACGACGACGATATAATTGAAGATACCGGAGCCGAACAAACGACCGACGAAGAAGACAATGACACTTGGATTCTCAAAAAAGATTCCGAAGGCAATGCGACGGCTGTTCTTTCCGAGAGCAAGGATGACGATCAAGCCGGCACATTGGTTTTTTCGGATAGCAGAAATGAAGACGAAGCAGAAAATGAAACACTCGTTATCAATTTCAACACCGAAAGTGCTGAAGCTCGCGAAATGGACGATTATGACGGACTTGATTTAAGCGATGCCAAAGGATCATTCAACGTTATCGGCAACGACCACAATTTCGGATACATAAAGGGTTCGGAATACGGCGGCGTGCTCACGGCGGCAACCGACGGCTCGACGCTTGAAGGCGGAAACTACAACGATAAACTCTACGGAGCTTCGGGCGCAGATCTCTTCATACAGTCTAAAGGTCAAGATACAATAAAGAACTTTACTGCCGGAAATGATGCAATCCAACTTATCGATTATTTATTAAAAGAGGACGGGAAGTTTGTATCTCTTTCCGCAGACGGTAATGAGGTTGATGTCACAATCACTGCCAATTCGGAAGCCAAAACGATGACGTTCAACTTCGGCGTTGACGAAGAAACAAATCAATCTAATATAATCACAATCGAAAATATCGAAGGCGACGAAGTTTTATTGCAGGATATTGATGGCGAAGAACAGGCATTCGCGCTTGCCGACTTCGATTCAGACGCAGATGCCGACAGTGATTCAGACTCCGACTCCGATGAACCTACCGAAGGCAACGATTTCATTGAAAATTACAATGACGGCGTCTCAATCAACGCACTCGGCGGCGACGATACCATTGAAAACTACGGAGCAAACGTCACAATCAATGGCGGAGACGGCAACGATTCTATTAACAACCGAGGATGGAGCAACAACTCTGTTTCAATCGCGGGCGGTGAAGGCGGCGATACCATTGAAAACACCGGCGATTCAGCCACAATCGCGGGCGGCGCAGGAGACGATTATATTGAAAGCTACGGCTACAATTCTTCAATTAACGGCGGCGCAGGTGACGATACAATTTATAACGAAGGCTCCAATGTTTCAATTAATGGCGGCGACGGTGACGATTATATTGAAAACTACATATCGAATGTGACAATCGAAGGCGGCAAAGGCAACGATTATATTGAAAACCGATACAACGACTCTGTTACAATCAAGGGCGGTGCGGATGACGATTATATTGAAAACTACGCCTCGAATGTGACAATCGTCGGCGGCGAAGGCAACGATTATATTGAAAACCGATACAACGACTCTGTTACAATCAACGGCGGCAAAGGAAACGATGAAATTTATCTGCGCAACGTAAGTCAACTCGTTCAATACAAGTCAGGCGAAGGCAACGATACCATTCACGGTTTCAATTCGTCGGATACACTCAGCATTTCGGACAGCGATTATTCAACTCAGATCAGCGGCAATGATATTATCGTAAACGTCGGAGATAATTCCTTGATTTTGAAAGGAGCAAACGGAAATTCTCTCAACATAAACGGCGAGATAGTAAACGGCGATTCAACCAATCCCAACCTTATCGTGCTCAACGAAGAAGAAAATATTCTTTACAATAACCTTGATGGCGTTACGATTAAAGGCAATGTGGGATACGATAATATTCATAACTACTACGGCTCGAACGTCTCAATCGACGCAGACGCGGGGGACGATTCGATTTACAATCTCGGCGAAAATGTCACAATCAACGGTGGAGCAGACAACGATGCTGTTAACAACCGGAGCGCAAACTCCAAGATTGACGGCGAGGCGGGCGACGATTCAATTCACAATGAAGGTAATAATTCCACAATAAGCGGCGGCGAAGGCAACGATTATATTTACAGTAGCGGTTCCAATGTGACAATCGACGGCGGCGCAGGTAATGATGAAATTTACAATGACCCTCTCGAAGTATGGAATGAAGAAATGCAGGGATATGAAATAATTTCGCCCGACAATTCTACAATAAGCGGCGGCGAAGGCAACGATTATATTTACAATCGCGGTTCCAATGTGACAATCGACGGCGGCGCAGGTAATGATGAAATTTACAATGA
>CALFJC010000091.1 GCA_937877655.1 uncultured Selenomonadales bacterium | reverse complement strand
TGTTTTGGAGGATTGAAAATGAAAAATGCCGCCATAATTTCGGCGACAATCGCAATTTTAATTTTAATCGCGGGCGAAGTCGAAGCGGCGGATTTTGAAATCGATTCGGGAAAAATTTTCGTCGAGCAAAAAAGATTTGTTCCGCCGATAAAAATTCCGCGTCGAGATGAAAAAACTCCGCGAAAATTTTATACACCGCGTCAGTCCGTTCGCCCGACTCCGCGTTACATACCAAGAAAATCTAAGCCTTCCCGCGACAATCGCGGCGGCGGACGAAGAAATTTTTCTCCGCCTCAAGCTCCATTCAAATAATTTACAAGGAATGAACCACCAATGAGAAGGTTAGCGAAAAATTTAATATTGGCGACGGCAGCAGTCAGCGCAATATTTCTCGTTGACCCCTCGCATGTCGAAGCAATTAATCAAGAAAAAATTTGTCCTTACAAAGGTTCGATACAATGTTTGGATTTTTGGTCGAAATTCCGAGATGCGGTTATGCCAGACCCGAATGAACCGCAAAATAATAATCCGCCCAAAGAAATTGAAGAGCCGCCGGAACCGCCGCCGCGAGACAAAAAATCTAAGCACGCGCCGAAACCAAAACC
Source organism: uncultured Selenomonadales bacterium (assembly GCA_937877655.1). Lineage (GTDB taxonomy): Bacteria > Bacillota > Negativicutes > Selenomonadales > Selenomonadaceae > Quinella. The sequence goes on along the minus strand of CALFJC010000091.1, from coordinate 21,295 downwards.
TGCACAACCGCCAAAAAAAGCTCCGGCTCCAAAAGCGGCGAATTAGGGGCTGATGGTAAAATTTACAGGTGACGGTTATTTTTCCGCCTGACTTCGTTATTGCGCGCTAGACGTACCTAAGTACGCCGTCGCGCTTACGCCTCGTCAGCCGAAAAAATTCCTCGTCACATCCCGATTTTGATTTTACCAACAACCTCTAATCTTTGAAACCTTTGACAGTCACGTCTTTAATTTCAAATTTTCTCTGAACGCGACCGAAACCTTTTTCAACGCGCAGATAATAAACCGCTTTTTTCCGATAATCGGCAACAGGATCGTTGCCGTTTTTTTCTGCGTACTTGAGAGTATTTTCCGCGTGCGCCGAAGTGAACCCGAATAAAATTTTCAGCGGCAAAGTTTTTCCGTGACGCGGGATAATCGAATCGTCAACAATGTTCAGCGGATAATAAGTTCCTTGAACTTGGACAAGCAACATCGGCGCAATTCCTTCGACAAAAGTTCCTTCGGGCGGCATTGCCAACGGATAATCTTCGTCGGGCAATTCGACAAGTTCTCCGTCTTTTATGTAGCTCAGCGCATTCGAGGGAAAAATTTCTTCGTGCCAACTCGGCGGCGTCGCGGACTTCGGAAAAAGTACAATCGCAAATGCCAGCGACATAAAAATTGCAACCGCCACGAAATAAAATTTCCGCGAGAACTTTCTGAACTCCGATTTCTCCGCGTCAATAATTTTTTGCAGTTCTCTAAGCTCGTTCATTTCATGAATTGTCCCGGAAAAATAACTCGATTGGAATTATCGGTTATGTCTTTGATGATGTCCTTATCGGGCTTGCCCAAAACCCAGCCGAGAGTTTTTATCTCCGCATGAACCGCAACTTTCTGTTCGCGAAATTCGTCGCCGGACTTGAAACAAATTTTCTTGTAAGCGTCCAGCATTTGCATATAGCGGGCACTTATCTCCTGCATCGAACGCAATTTGTTCGGCGGCTTTTTGTAACTCTCCACCATTCTTAAGATGTCTTCCTTTGAATTATTTGCCATTTCCCGTCCTCCTCAATCTTAAATAAATAAAAATTCCTGCCGCAATCGTAAAGGCAACGACGCTCGTAACCTGCGCGGATTTAAGCAAGCCGAAAAATAAATTTGTGTAATCGCCGCGCAGAAATTCCAAAAAAAATCTCGCCGCCGCATAAAGCATGACATAAAGCGCGAAACATTGTCCCTTAACATAATTCGTGCAACGGAAAATCAAAAGCAGGGCGAAAATCACAACGTCCAGCTGACATTCCCAAACTTCGGCAGGGAAAAGCGGTTGCGCTCCGTAAGTTCGATAAGCCAAAGTTGTTTCGGGATAAATTATTCCGAAGTTGCCGCCCGTCGGAGCTCCGAAAGCGTCGCCGTTCAAAAGATTTGCGCATCGTCCCAACGCTTGACCCAAAACAATCGCGGGAGCCGTCAAGTCGGCAAGATGAATCACGTCGAGATTTTTTGTTTTCGCATAAATCGCGCCCGCCGTCACGCCCAAAATTATTCCGCCTTGAACAGCCATGCCGCCCTGCCAGACGTTCAAAATTTCGTTGAGATGATTTTGATAATAATCCCAATCGAAAAAGAACACGTCCCAGAGCCTCGCGCCGAGCAAGCCGAAAAATCCTCCGACCAAGCCGATGTCGATTATAAATTTTTCGTAGCCGCGCCCGTCAACTTTCGCCATAAAATAGCCGACGCCCGTCGCCAAAAAAATTGACAGCGACAAAATTACTCCGTAAGAACGAATCGGAAAATCTCCAATGAAAAATAAAAATTGGTGCAAACCGTCTCTCTTCTCCCTTCTCCCATTTCCCTTTTCCCTAAATTATAACAGGCGGCGAAAAATTTTTAAAGGAATTTTAAACGGTACGTCGAAGTCAAAGGCGGCAAGCGGGCAGGAAACTCAAAATTTTTTGTGGAGGGATGAGGTTGGCATTTTTTTTGATAGTGCCGAGCGTCATGATCGTCGGCATTTTGCTGGTACACGCGCTTGCAAAACGATTGGGGCTGAAAATTTTTTACAGCACACTCACGGCGACCGCCATTGTATCAATCATGATTATTTTCGCGGCAGTTATCCTGTCACCTGTTCCCGATAAAAAATTTCTTGCATATTTGGGCGGCTTGGTTTTGGCAACGTCCTTTTTACTCACATTGGCGAACAGTTTTTTGATAAAGCGACAACGAATCGAGGAAAAAAATTTTACCGAAGAAGTCAAGGCGGCTTATGCGGCGGAGATAAAAAAAGATTCCGAAAAGCCCGCTGTCGAAGAAATTGTTTCGCCGATAGATAAATTTGAATGGAACGCCGAAAATTTCCATCCCGAAGAAAAAATTCCGCCGTCTGAAGAATCTGTCAAAGAAGATTCAACGGTTGAAGGCGCGGAAAAAGTTGTCGAGTCCGTCGAAAATTCCAAGCCGCTTGAAAATTTCCCGCTTGAAAAAGTTTTCGAGCCATTGGACGAAGCTAAGGCGCAGGAAGTCGCAAAAACTCTCCAAGCCGAAAACGCCGCGCCCCTTGAAAAATCTAAATCCGAAGAAAATTTCCCGTTGCAAGAAGTTTTCAAGCCGTTGACGGAGACTAAACCTGTTGCAACAGAAAAAATTCCCGAAGATAAATCGTCCGCAACTTTTGACGAGCCCAAGCCCGAAGAAAATTTCCCGTTGCAAGAAACTTTTAAGCCGCTTGAAAAAGTCAATCCCGAAATGTTGAAAAAAATTCAATCGGAAACAAAACCTTTGGAGGTGCCTGAAGAATTCATTTCAAAAGAAAACATTTTGGAACCTGTCAACGATTTATCCGAAGAAGTGCCGGCGTATAAGCACACCGTTACAGAAAAAATTTCGGAACTGGTTGAAAAGCCTGCGCCGATTGAAAAGCCTGCGCCGATTGAAAAGCCTGTGCCGATTGAAGAAGTTCAGCGCGTGGAAAAAATTTCGGAACCGACAGAAAAACCCGCGCCGATTGAAGAAGTTCAGCGCGTGGAAAAAATTTCGGAACCGACAGAAAAACCCGTGCCGATTGAAGAAGTTCAGCGTGTGGAAAAAATTTCCAAGCCGATTGAAAAACCCGCGCCGATTGAAAAAGTTCAGCGCGTAGAAAAAATTTCGGAACCGATTGAAAAACCCGCGCTGATTGAAAAATCTTCAGAAAAAGTTGAAACTCTCGATGATATTTTGGATAAAGCTTACGAGGCTCGCGGGAAGGGACATATCTGGCAGGCGATTGAGCAATACAGAAAAGCTCTCGAACGTTATCGCACAGACGAATACGCGCCTTTCGTTGCGATAGATTTGGGCAACATTTACAAGGAAAATGCGCTTTACTCAAAGGCGATAAAAACTTTTGAGGAAGCTTTGACTCTGCCGGCTGTCAAACGCAATGCGGCGATTAAAAAGGAGTTCACAAAAAATCTGGATTATCTGCGCGTCGTCCGCGACGTTCTTTTTAAACATCGGACATTGACGACGCCTTTTGCAAAAATCCCGAAAGAAATTCTGCAGGAGATTGACGCCGAGTTTCAAAAAACTCAAATTCACTCCGCGCAGTACAAATAAATTTCAACAAAAAATTTTGGAGGAATCAGCATGAAAAAAAGTGCAGAGATATTGGGTTTGCCGATTATCAGCATAACCGAAGGACGCGAATTGGGCATGAGTAAAACGCTTTTAATCGATGCCCAAAACGGAAAAGTTGCGGCGATAACGATAGAAGATGAAGATTGGTATCGCGGCGTCAAACTCATTCCCTACGAATCGGTTATTGCAATCGGCGAAGACGCCGTGACAATCACTCACAGCGAAAATATTTTAAGCTTGGACGAGGCGGGCGATTATGAGCAGTTGCTGATTGAAAATATCCGCGTCATCGGTACCAAAGCAATTACCAAAACGGGAAGAATTCAAGGCAGAGTTACGGAAGTGGTTATCGGCGAAGGCGGCAAGATTGAAAAATGCGAGATCACTGCGCCCGACGGCTCGATTAACGAAGTTTCTTCAGATCAAATTTCCATATTCGGCAAACAAGTTACTGTTGTGGACATCGACGCGGAAAAAAAAAATAAATCTTTGAAGGAAGCTCCCGCCTTTGAACCGGCGGTTGAAACTTTCAAGGAAGAAACCGCGCAGGAAATTTGGACTCCGCCCGTTGAAGAAGTATCTGCAAGTACTCTTTATGTTCCCGAAGAAACTTTTGAAACGTCGCCGGAAAGTCAAGAAGCTCTTGAAGAAGTCATGACGCCCGAACCCATCGTAGAAATTTCTTCCGAGCCGTTTACTCCCGCTTTTGAAGAACAGTCCGCCGTTGAAGAAGAGCAACCCGCTGTTGAAGAAGAACAGCCCGTTGTCGAGGAACAACCCGTTGTCGAAGAAGAACAGCCCGTTGTTGAAGAACAACCCGTTGTCGAGGAACAACCCGTTGTCGAAGAAGAACAGCCCGCTGTCGAAGAAGAACAACCCGCTGTCGAAGAACAGCCCGCTGTCGAAGAAGAGCAACCCGTTGTCGAAGAAGAACAGCCTGCTGTCGAAGAAGAGCAACCTGTTGTTGAAGAACAGCCCGCTGTCGAAGAACAAAAAATTGCGGCGATGACTCGTCAGGCGGAAGACTTGAAAGCGGCACTTCAAAAGGCAAAGGCAAGTCAGCAAGCGGAAACTTCTGCTCCGCAACCTTCGCAGAAAAAACAGGTTGAAAAAGCGGTTGACGAACGCCGTCGCAGAGTTTTGCTCGGCAAGCACGCAACCAAAACCATTACGGCAGAAAGCGGAACATTGGTCGTCGAAGCGGGCGCGGAAGTCACGGAAGAAGTTCTTCAACGCGCCAGACTCTCGAACAAATTTATTGAACTGTCAATGAATGTTCAGTAAAAATTTTTTCAAACAAAAAACTCTCGATTCATCATCGGGAGATTTTTTTTTGCCAAAATCCCGCGCAGTTTGTATAATTAGGAATTAGGAATGAGGAATTAATAATTAAAAACCTTCTCTTCATTCATAATTCCTAATTCATAATTCCTAATTGTTTTGGGGGGCGCGGCAATGGCAGAAAATATCGGCTTGAGGAAGAAAAAAAAATTTCAGGCGCGGCAAAAAATTTTACTCGCCGCCGCTCAACAATTTAAATTCAAAGGTTTCGCGAACACGTCGATAGCGGACATCATGCAGACGGCAAATCTCGGCGTGGGAACTTTTTACAATTATTTTCGGTCGAAAGAAGATGTCTTGTTGACGCTGGCAAAAAATTTGTGCGAGGGCGTGGAAAAAAATATTTTGTCTACAGAAAAAAGCAATCTGTCTTCGACGGAACTTTTGGAGCAGTGTTGCATAAGCACGGCAAAATTAATCGACGAGAACAGATTTATTCTGCCGCTTTTTATCTGCGCGAGCGATCATTCCGATAAGCCCGAACAAATTTCGGAAAGTCTTTCGCCGGGCTTCAGAGATTTGTTTGAAAAAATAATTCTGCGCGGGCAGGAGCGCGGCGAATTTCGGGACGACGTGCCTAAAAATATAATTTCGGAAATGATTCACTCGATTTATCAGACGACGGCGTTCAGCAAATTGGAAATTTCGTTTCAAGAAAATATTCGGCTCAAGGTAAAAATTCTTTTGGACGGGATAAAAAGGTGAGGTAAAAAATTTATGATAAGCGTGACGAAGTTACTTTTCGGCGAAGATTATTTCGGCGACACTTTACGCTACACAAAGGACGCGCACAAAATGAAACACGGCGCGGCGGCAGGGCTCGGTCCGGTTGTCGTATGGAATTCAACGCGCACTTGCAATCTGAAATGCCGCCATTGTTACATGGATTCAGATTCTCGGAAATATCAAAACGAACTTTCAACCGACGAGGCAAAAAAATTTATCGATGATCTTGCCGAGTTCAAAGTTCCCGTGCTTTTATTTTCGGGCGGCGAGCCGCTGATTCGTCCCGATTTTTTTGAACTTGCCGCTTATGCCGCAGAAAAAAATGTCCGCCCGACTCTCTCGACGAACGGCACTTTGATAACCCGCGAAGTCGCTCAAGAAATTAAAAATATCGGCGTGGGTTATGTCGGCATTTCGCTTGACGGCTTGGAAAATGTCAACGATAAATTTCGCGGCGTCGAAGGAGCTTTTCAAAAAGCCATGCGCGGCATAGAAAATTGCGTGGCGGTCGGACAACGCGTCGGACTTCGTTTCACGATTAATCATCATAACTTTGAAGAGCTCGATAAAATTTTTGACTTCATTGAGGCAGAGAAAATTAATCGCGTATGTTTTTATCACTTGGTTTATTCGGGGCGCGGCAGTCAAATGCTTGACGAAGACGTTACGCCCGAAGAATCTCGGCAGGCGATGGATACGATTATTCGGCGCACGAAAGATTTTGCGGCTCGCGGGCTGAAAAAAGAAATTTTGACTGTCGACAATCACTGCGACGGCGTTTACATGTATCTGAAAGCTCTTGCCGAAGGCGACGATAAAACCGCCGCGCAGATTAAAAAATTTATTTCGATGAACGGCGGCAACAGGTCGGGCATTGCTTTTGGCGAAGTGGATCCGCTCGGCTACGTTCATCCCGATCAATTTACTCAACACCACACATTCGGCAATGTTCGCGAAAAAAAATTCGGCGACATCTGGACAGATTTAAGCAATTCTATTCTTGCGGGCTTAAAAAATCGCAAGCCGTTGTTGAAAGGGCGTTGTGCCCGTTGCAAATTTTTGGACAACTGCAACGGCAATTTCAGAACACGAGCCGAAGCCGTCACGGGCGATTTTTGGGAGTCTGATCCTTCTTGTTATCTTACCGACGAAGAAATTTTTAATCGTAAAGAGCGCGATTGATTAAGAAAAATTTTTGCCTGCCGATAAAGTTTTCAAGGAGGGAGATTTTATGGCGGGCAACGAGATTCATTTGGACAAATTTAATATCGGCGGCGCGATAACCAAGTTGGAAGATTTGGAAAAGCGCGTTGCAAAATTTCACAAACAAAAAACTTACGGCGAAATTTTATCGGAGGCTCGCGAAGGGCTGAAAAAAATTTCTTCGCGGGAAATGTCGCTTGACGAATACAAAACTTATATCGAAGGTGAATTGCAAAGAATTCATAAAAATGATTCGCGAAACCTTGACGAAGAAGAAACTTATTGGGAGCGGCGACTTAAAAGATTGAAGGCTCGACTTAAGGCGGAGCAGGAACTTTTTGAACACGAAATGCCTTTGCAAAAGACCTATGAACTTGAGATGGCTGAAGTTGTTCAAAAAGCAAAAGACGGCTCGCCCGATTCTCTTTTGCCCGAAAAGCCGATAATCGGAGTTCCCGCAAGATTTTTACTCAACATGTTAGACGGAAATTAGGAATTAAAAAACCTCTCGAAGTTTGAGAGGTATTTTTTTATGTCGTTGAGGACGGACAAATTTTTGACAAGGGCAACTTTTAAAAAGTTGACAAACAGCGGTCGCGCTCCAGTGTTAAAAAATTTCGGAGTAATTAACCGCGGTTGTACGCAACGCTTGAGCATTGCTAGCCTCGTAACTTTTTTTCAATTTGCTACGCGTAATTTTTCATATGGTTGAGGACGGACAAATTTTTGACAACGGACAATCTTTGCATTTCGGGTTGCGCGCCTTACAAATTTCTCTGCCGTGCCAAATCAGCCAGTGATGGGCGTCCGACCATTTTTCTCGCGGAATAATTTTTTGCAAGCCCAATTCGACTTCAAGCGGCGTTGAGCCTTCGGCAAGTTTCATGCGGTTCGCCAAACGAAAAACATGAGTATCAACGGCAATGGCAGGCGTTTTAAAGGCGACGCTCGTCACAACATTTGCAGTCTTCCTGCCGACGCCCGGTAATTTTATCAGCTCGTCAAAATCGGAAGGAACTTCACCGCCGTAATTGTCAATCAAAATCTGCGCGGACTCGAAAATATATTTCGCCTTCGCTCGGAAATAACCGCACGGCTTGATAATTTCTTCCAACTTCGATTGTCCGAGTAGCAAAATTTTTTCGGGCGTATCGGCTAGCGGAAATAAAATTTTTGTAACTTCGTTGACGCGCTTATCTGTGCATTGCGCGGATAAAATCACGGCGACCAAAAGTTCAAAAACCGAATCAAATTTCAGTTGCGGAACCGCGCCGCGATAAGTCTCCTCCAAAATTTTCAGTTCTTCCAATTTAATTTGTTCGTTTTTTTCCACTGTAAAGAGTGCTCCGTTCCCTGTTCATTTCCACCAAAATACTGCTCTGATTAAATTTTATCAACGCCTCGTCCATGATTTTTTGAATCGAATCAATCGGCGCGTCAATGAAAACGTAAACCAGCGAAACTTCGTGCGTCAAGTTGCCGTCGCTGTCGCGATAAAAACCGTCCGCAACCGAAACCGTGTAGCCGTCAACGTATTTCATGCAAATTTCGTGCATTTGCTCGCGAATCGTCTCGGTAGGAATTTCTTGCTTGAGTGTATCTTTGTCATTTGTGCCCAGATAAATCGTATATTTTTTTTGACGTGAGAGCTCGCCGTTCAATCCTTTTTGGTCTTTGATTATCACAAAAAACAAACTAAATACCAAAACGATAACAAGAATTTCGAGAAGAATAAGTGGATAGTCTCTTGAGTTCATGTCAATCACAAACCAATTCCAGATAAGGCAACTCTTTAAAGCCGAGCCGCTTATAAATTTTCAAAGCCGTTGCGTTGTCGTGTTCGGTTTCAAGGCGCAAAATTTTTTCGGGATAAATTTCTTTAACGTAACGAATAAATTTTGTTCCAACGCCGCGCCCGCGATAATTTTCTTCGATAAAAATATCTTCAATCCAAATGCATTCGCCGCCAAATTCTGTGGAATAACTTCGCGCCGTAATTCCGTAGCCGATAATTTTTTCTTCTGAAATGAAAACAAAACCTTCCGCGCAGGTCGAGCCGCTTAAAATATTTTCAACGTTAGCCGCGAAAATTTTTTCGGAGCCGTTGGTTATGACTGCTGAAGAAGTGTAAAATTTTCTCATCATGTCGATAACAATTTTGCTGTCGTCATGTTGCATTTTTCTAATCGTAATGTTCATGTTAATTCGTCAAACTCCTGACGGGAGCCGGGCAACGTGACGTTGCATCCAGCTGACGCGCTCGAATGTAAAAAATTTTTTAAATCAATCACCGCGTTTTAATTTGTCAAACTCCTGACGGGAGCCGGGATTCTGCCGCCGCGAGCTATGAATGCCTCCGAGCTCCATTGATTTTTGACGGGAACAATCGGGCAATAGCCGAGCAAGCCGCCGTATTCGACAACGTCGCCGACCTTCGCGCCGGGCACGGGGATTAATCGAACGGCGGTAGTTTTGTTGTTGACGACACCTATAGCCGCTTCGTCCGCGATAATTCCGCTGAGAGTCGCCGCGCTTACGTCGCCCGCAACCGCTATCATGTCCAAACCGACTGAACAAACACAAGTCATGGCTTCCAATTTTTCAATCGACAAAGCCCCCGTCTTGACTGCGTGAATCATGCCTTCATCTTCGCTGACGGGAATAAATGCTCCGCTCAATCCTCCGACATGCGAACTCGCCATAAGCCCGCCTTTTTTAACCGCGTCATTAAGCAAAGCAAGTGCCGCAGTTGTTCCGGGCGCGCCGCAAACTTCAAGCCCCATTTCTTCTAAAATCCTTGCGACAGAATCTCCGACGGCGGGCGTGGGAGCCAATGACAAATCGATTATCCCGAAAGGCACGCCCAATCTGCGCGACGCCTCTTGAGCCACAAGCTGTCCGACGCGAGTTATTTTGAACGCCGTTTTTTTAATCGTCTCGGCTATCTCCGTGAAATTCGCGCCCTTTAAATCTTCCAAAGCATGTTTCACGACGCCGGGTCCAGAAACTCCGACATTGATAACTTTATCGGGCTCGCTGACGCCGTGAAATGCTCCCGCCATAAACGGATTGTCTTCCGGCGCATTGGCAAAAATTACCAACTTCGCACAGCCTATAGCTTGTTTGTCGCGAGTAAGTTCAGCCGTCCGCTTGATGACTTCTCCGACTTCGCGGACGCAATCCATATTTATTCCCGCTTTTGTCGACGCCAGATTGATTGAACTGCAAACCAAATCGGTTGACGCCAAAGCTTGCGGAATCGATTCAATCAAAATTCTGTCGCCTTGTGTGTAACCTTTTTCGACAAGCGCACTGAAGCCGCCGATAAAATTAACGCCGACTTCTTTTGCGGCGCGGTCGAGAGTTTCGGCTATCGGCACGTAACTTTCAGCCTTGCAACTTTCCGCGACAATCGCTATCGGCGTGACGGAAATTCTTTTGTTGATAATCGGGACGCCGTATTCCGATTCAATTTCCTCGCCCGTCTTAACCAAAAATTCGGCGGAGCGAGTAATTTTGTCGTAAACATTGCGGCAAAAATCGCGCAGATTCGGATGGGCACAATCCCGCAAAGAAATTCCCATCGTTATTGTCCGCACGTCGAGTTTGTTCTCCGTTATCATGCGATTTGTTTCGAGAATGTCTTCAATCGTTATCAAAAATCTCTTCTCCCTTTTCCCATTTCCCTTATCCCTTAAATCTTGTGCATCACGTCGAAAATGTCTTGGTGTTGAGTTTTTATTTCAACGCCGATAGCTTCGCCCTGTTCGCGGAGTTTTTGTTGAAGATCGACGAGCCGAATTTTGCTTTCGTTTGCTTCGGCGAAGAGAATCATGTTAAAAAAGCCATCCAAAATATTTTGATTGATGCTGAGAATGTTGACGTTGTTTTCTGCGAGAATTTTTGTTACGGCGGCGATTATCCCGACACGATCTCGCCCGACGACCGTCACGATTAATTTCATTTCAATTCACCTCATGCCGATTATAGCAGAAATTTTCGCGGCGTAAAAATTTTTTTCAATCCCAAATGCCGGCGAGTTCTACTTTCAATTCGGCATTGCAATTAGGACAATAAAACACTTTAGAAGTGATTTCGTCCTCATAAAAAAGTTCCAACATGCCGCCGCAATTATGACAGCTGTCTTTAAAGAGAATAGGAATTCTTTTCTCGTCAAAACGCATTGACCAACCTTTAACAGTTTCATACTCGCCACAATCGACGCAACGCGCCAGATAATTTATCCAATGTCTTATCTCTCCGGTCGGATGCTTGGAGAAAAAAATTTTAAGGTCTTCATAAAAATCTTTGTCAAGGTAGTTGTCTTTGTTGTTGTTCGTAATTACCCAACGTTGAAAGCCTACATATCCTGCGAAAATTTCAAATTTATAATCGCATTTCTCACAACGAAGTTGATAAATGACGCCCATGATAAAATCTCCAATCATTTTTTAGCCGCAAGCCGATAACTTTTTTCCAGCCGTGCAGATATTTCTTCGTCCGTCAAAGTTTCGTCAAGGCGCAATGTCAGCCAAGATTTTTTGTTCATGTGCCAGCCGCGAAAATATTTCTCGCCGTCAAAAATTTTATCAAGCTCTTCGGGCTCGACGCGCAGATTTAAAATTTCAATCTCCTCCGCGCCGTCAAGTCGCAATTTATTTTTCGGCACGTTCATAATCACGGCGTACCATTTGCGATTGTTCTTGCGCCGAAAAACCGCGTAGTTCGGAAATTTTTCCCAGAGAAATTCGGGCGCGTCGGAAAATTTTTCGCGAATATATTCAACAACTTTCAAAGCCTGCGCGGATTTAAAATTTTGTTCGTCAAAGCATTGCTCGGCAACGTCATTTAAAATTTTTTCGTAAGAATCTTTGACTGCGCCGACAAAACTTCCGCTTGCGCCTTCGACCAAATGCAAAGTATAAAGCTCGCCGTCCGCGTCAAAAATTTTTGTCGTGACATTTCCGCGCTTGTCGATTATGATTGTCAAGGTCATTCGATTTAAAATTTTTTGGCGGCGAACAAAATTTTCTCCGTCAAGTTCAAAGCCGTTGCTTAAAATTTTTTCGACGTTGAGCTTTCCATTCCTCATTACCAATTCCTCATTGCTAATTAAAAAAAACGTCCGTAAAGGACGCCTAGCTGTGCGCTTTCAAAGCTCCGGTAGGTTTCATGTGGCGGTCAAGAGTCGACAAGCCGCGATAAACGGTTCCAATATCGATTGACTCGCCGCGACTGGCAACGTAGCGTTCCAATTTTCTTTTGACTCGCTGGAGCGCGTTGTCGATTGATTTCACATGACGATCCAAACTCAACGCAATTTCCTGATAAGATTTCCCGTCCAGATACGCCATTAAAACTTGCCATTCAAGCTCGCTGAGAATCTCGGACATTTTCTTTTCAATCGCCAAAAATTCTTCGCGGCTGATTATCAATTCTTCGGGGTCAGAAACTTTCACGCCGCTTATCACGTCGAGCAAAGTTCTGTCGGAGTCTTCGTCATAAATCGGTTTGTTCAACGAAACATAAGAATTTAGCGGAATATGTTTTTGGCGCGTCGCAGTTTTTATCGCCGTGATAATTTGCCGCGTGACGCAAAGTTCCGCGAAGGCATGAAAACTCGACAACTTATCGCTTTTGAAGTCGCGCACCGCCTTAAAAAATCCAATCATGCCTTCTTGAATTATATCTTCGCGATCCGCGCCGATTAGAAAATATGAACGCGCTTTGGCTCGAACAAAACTTCTGTAGCGGTGAATCAGATAATCCATTGCGGAAGAGTTGTCTTTTTCTTTTATCTCAACGATAAGTTCCTCATCGGTCAAGTTCTCATATTTTGCGTATTCGTCGGCGATTTCGGGTTCAAATGTATTTTCAACGTTCGATTTCATTTCACGCCCTCCAATTTTTACGCGCTGATTATACTTCACACCCTTTTTTAAGTCAAATTTTTTCGGCGGTTAAGTAGGGATTATCGGCGGGCAGGTAGAATAAAAAATTTTTTATAATCAAAGTCGGAGGCGGAAAAATTCTTGGGGAAAATAATTTTGGTGACCGGAGGAGCTCGGAGCGGAAAAAGTTCTTTCGCCGAAAAACTCGCGCTGAAAATCGGCGGCGGGCAGGCGGCTTACATTGCAACCGCGCAGATTTTTGATGACGAAATGAATTTCCGCGTTAAACTTCATCAATCGCGGCGCGGAGATAATTGGAAAACTTTTGAGGCTCCGTTTTCGGCGGAAGAAAAAATTTTTGCGGCGGCTGAAAGTTTTAACGCGATACTTTTTGACTGCGTAACAATTTATGTCAGCAATTTCATTCTGAAAGAAAATCTGGACGAGGAAAAAATTTTATGTGAAAAACTGCGCGGGCTGATTCAAAAATTAATTGACGCCGCAAAAAATTCCGACGCGACAACAATTTTTGTAACAAACGAAGTCGGCGGCGGCATTGTTCCCGAAAATAAATTGGCGCGCCGCTTCAGAGACTTGGCGGGGCTTGCAAATCAAATGCTCGCCGCGCAGGCTGAAAAAGTTTTCTTGACGGTTGCGGGCATTGCGATTGACATAAAAAAATTGGAGGAGATTTTATGATTGAATTGATTCCGACGCGTGACGACGAGCGCGAAATTTTTATCAAAAATATTCAATCGGCGTTCAAAAAAGCTGTTGTCGAAGAATACGGCGACGACGGCAAGGAAGTTATTCCGCGTGAAGACGTTGAAAAATCTTTTGCCGAGACGGGCGCGGAAATTTTAAACATTGTCAGCGACGGAAAAATTGTCGGTGGTGCGGTTTTGAAAATCAATCACGAGACAAATCGCAACGAACTTTTGCTTTTATTCGTCAACGTCGATTGTCACAGTAAAGGCATAGGCTCGGCGGCGTGGCAGGCGATTGAAAAACTTCATTCCGAAACAAAAATTTGGGAGACCGTAACGCCGTATTTTGAGAAAAGAAATTTGCATTTTTATATCAACAAGTGCGGCTTTCACGCGGTAGAATTTTTTAATCCGAAACATAAAGACCCGCGCTTTGAAGAGCAACCGCCCGAAGAAGATTTTCCAGGCGGCGATTATTTTTTCCGTTTCGAGAAGGTTATGAGGCAATGACAAGATATTTAATGTTTCAAGGAACGAGTTCGCATGTCGGCAAAAGCATTTTGACAACCGCGCTTTGCAGAATTTTTTATCGGGAAGGGCGGCGCGTGGCTCCGTTCAAAGCGCAAAACATGGCGTTGAACTCCTTCGTGACGGCAGACGGCTTGGAAATGGGGCGGGCACAAGTCGCGCAGGCGGAAGCGGCGAATTTACTTCCGCGAGTCGAAATGAATCCCGTTTTACTCAAGCCGACGGGCAACGCAACTTCGCAAGTCATAATCAACGGGCGAGCGGTCGGCGTCATGAGCGCAAAAGAATATCATCAAGGTTATTCGCTTAAAGCTTTTGAGGCGGTCAAAGCGGCTCTGAAAAAATTATCAGCCGAGTTTGACACGATCATAATCGAAGGCGCGGGCTCGCCTGCCGAAGTGAATTTAAAGGCAAATGACATTGTGAACATGCGCGTTGCGAAATTTTTAAATGCGCCGGTGATTTTGGTTGCCGATATTGATCGCGGCGGCGCATTGGCGTCGTTGGTCGGGACGTTGGAACTTTTGGACGAAGATGAACGCGATTTGGTCAAAGGGCTTGTAATAAATAAATTTCGCGGCGACGTGAATTTACTTTTGCCCGCCGTCGATTTTCTGGAGAAAAAAACTCAAAAGCCCGTGCTCGGAATTGTTCCCTACATTGAAAAGCTCGGCATTGATGACGAAGATTCCGTTTCACTCGACGACAAAATTTCTTCGGCGGGCGGCGAAATTAGAATTGCGGTTGTGCGGCTCGGCAAACTTTCCAACTTCACAGATTTTGACAGCTTGGCGGGAGAAAAAGATGTTAATCTTTTTTATGCCGCTCAACCCGCCGAACTCGACGCGGCGGACGTAATAATTTTGCCGGGCAGTAAAAATACTTCGGAGGATTTAATTTTTCTGCGCGAGAATAATTTTGCGGAAAAAATTTTGCAACGGGCAGGCGAAGGCGCGGCGATTGTCGGAATATGCGGCGGTTTTCAGATGCTCGGCGAAAAAATTTTTGATCCGCTTCACACCGAATCGAATTACTCCGAACTTGACGGCTTGAAACTTTTGCCGATTGAGACGACTTTTACCGCCGAAAAATTTACTCGACAGGTGACGCTTGCCGAAGTTGATTTTAATTTCTTGGGCAGTAGGATTGTCGGAAAAAATCTTGACGGCTATGAAATTCACAGCGGCGAATCGAATCTGCACGGGCAAAAAATCATTTCCGACAAAAATATTTTCGGGACATATGTTCACGGGATTTTTGACAACGACGATTTCCGCAGAAAATTTCTCAACGCCGTCCGCCTGAAAAAAAATCTCCCGCCGCTTGAATCGACGCGCAACGTCCGCGCAGAGAAACAAAAAAATTACGAACGACTCGCCCGAATCGTTCGCGAAAGTTTGAATATGGACTTGCTGAAGAAAATCATGGGCTGAAAAAATTTTTGAATATGAATTTGCTGAAGATTTCCTTATTCAAAATCAGACGACAGCGGCATTTTTTTTTAGAAATATTTCCGAACACGAACGCGGCGAAAAATTTGAACGGCTGATAAAATTTTCTTGCTGACTTGTCGCAAATTAATAAAGCCTCGTCAAACGGCGGGGCTTTTTCCGTTTGAGTGTGATATAATCGACAAAAATTTTTAGGGAGTGCACTGAAATGAAAGTTTGGTTTTTCAAAGAAGCATGGAAGTCATCAAGCGGTTGGAAAGTTGCTTATTACGCCGTCACTGCGCAAGGTTGTCATATGACTTCCGGAAGTACTTTGGCGGAGGCAATTTATATGGCACATGATTTAATCGCCTGTGTGATAGAGGACAGTGACGAAGAAAAAACTTATGACGAGCCGTTTGAATATCTGAACGACGGAATTTTTGATACCGATTCAAGAAATTTTTTTATCGGCTCGCTTAACATTGATGTTGACCTTTTAGGGCGGCGCGGTTGGCTCCGCGCAGGCGATAAGGCTCCGAAGACCAAACAATATCCGCGTTTTGAAATGTTGTGGCGGGCTTTTCGGTTGACTTACGGAAATTTTAAATTCGGAGGCGTTGCCAATGACGATTGATGAACTTTTAATCAAATATCGAGACGAAAATATTTCCGAACACGAACGCGGAGAAAAATTTGAACGGCTGATGAAATATTTCCTGCTGACTTATCCCGTTTATCAAGGAAAATTTTCCGAAGTGTGGCTGTGGAATGAATTTCCTTTCCGTGACGAACTCGGCAATAAAGATTTGGGCATTGATATTGTCGCCAAAACTGTTGACGGCGAATTTTGGGCGGTGCAATGCAAATTTTACGCCGAATCAACGCAAATCGATAAACCCGCCGTCGATACCTTTCTTGCAACCAGTTCAAAGACTTTCAACGGACAAAAATTTTCAGCGCGGCTCTGGATTTCCACTTCCGACAACTTAAACGACAACGCAGAAATTACTTTGCAGAATCAATCGCCGGAAGTCTTAAGAATCGGTATGGAAGAATTGAGAAATGCCGCCGTCGATTGGGAAAAACTCGACAACGGCACTTTCGGCAGGCAAGCCGTCAATAATTTCCGCGAACCTCTTCCGCACCAGCTTGACGCCATCAACTCCGCGCAACTTTATTTCCAAAATCATAATCGCGGCAAGTTAATCATGGCTTGCGGGACGGGAAAAACCTACACTTCCCTTAAAATCGCCGAAAAACTTTTTCCGACAGGCAAAATTTTATTTTTGGTGCCTTCAATCTCGCTTTTAAGTCAAATTCTTCACGAATGGGCGACCTTCGCCGAAAATCCTTTCAATTACATTTGCGTTTGCTCCGATAAAACCGTTTCAAACAAAACCGACGACGAAATTAGGAGCGTCAACCTTCCTTTGCCCGCCACAACCGACACAATTAAAATTTCTCGCCGCTTAAAGTCTTTTAACGACGCAATGACCGTCATTTTCTCCACTTATCAATCGCTCGACAAAGTTGCCGATACAAAAACCGAATTTGATTTGATTATTTGCGACGAAGCACACCGAACAACAGGTTCTTCTAAAGATTTTGCAACGCAATTTACCGCCGTTCATGATCAAAACTTCATTCGCGGAAAAAAACGCCTTTACATGACCGCTACGCCGCGCCTTTATACTTCCGACGCCAAAAAAAGAGCCGCAAGCGATGATATTACCGTTTGGAGCATGGATGATAAAAAATTTTACGGCGAAGAATTTTACCGCCTGAATTTCGGCGACGCTGTCGAAAAAAATCTCCTTTCCGATTATAAAGTTATCGTTCTCGCCGTCAACGAAAAATTTTCCGACGATAAAAAATCTGCGGACGACACGGCGAAGATTAACGGCTGTATCAACGCTCTTTCCAAAAAAATGATTAACATTTCCGAAGAATTAGCCGAAGTTGACCCCGCGCCCATGCATACCGCCGTTGCTTTTTGCCCAAAAATCACAGACTCCAAAATTATCTCCAAAACTTTCAACGCGCTCGCCGAAAATAAAAAAAATCTCCTCAATGTCGAGTCAAAACACGTTGACGGCACCCAAAAAAGCTCCGAACGCGATAAAAATCTTCGCTGGCTGAAAAATACTCCGTCCGAAGGAAATAATTGCAGAATTTTGACGAACGTCCGCTGTTTATCGGAAGGTGTCGATGTGCCCGCGCTTGACGCCGTTTTATTTTTGTCTTCGCGCAAGTCAAAAGTCGAAATTGTTCAAGCAGTCGGGCGCGTCATGCGAAAAGCTCACGGAAAAAAGTACGGTTACATAATTATCCCCGTCGTTGTGCCGCTTGAAAAAAATCCTGAAGACGTTCTCGCCTCAAGCGCAACTTACAACGTTATTTGGGACGTTTTGAACGCCCTGCGCGCTCATGACAAGCGAATTGATATTTTTATCGAAGAAATTAAGTTGAAACACAAAAAAGGCGGCGGAAATCTCGGCGGCGGGCATGTTATTATCGGCGGCGGCGATGATACTTTCCAATTCACGCTTGAATTTGAAATGTGGCAGGATTTTCTTTATGCCAGAATGGTCGAGCGCGTCGGAAATCGCCGTTATTGGGAGCAATGGGCTAAAGATATTGCCGAAATTGCAGATCGTCACACTCAACGCATCAAAAATCTTATCTCCGTGCCCGGCAAGCCCCAAAAAGAGTTCAATATTTTCATTTACAACCTTCAACAAAACCTCAACGCCGCCATTTCAACGGAAAAAGCCGTCGAGTTGTTGGCTCAACATTTAATTGCGCGCCCGGTTTTCGAGGCTCTCTTTGAAAATTATTCCTTCGTTAAAAATAATCCCGTTTCGCAGTCGCTTGAAAAGATTTTAGCCGTCTTCGATACCCAAGACACCGATGAAGACTCCGCGCAGCTCCAAAAATTTTATGATTCGGTTCGTGAACGTTGCGCAATCGCCGAGACTGCCGAAGATAAGCAGAAAATTATCATTGAGCTTTACGAAAAGTTTTTCAAAATCGCAATGCCAAAGACTGTCGACAAACTCGGCATTGTTTATACGCCCGTTGAAGTCGTCGATTTTATTTTGCGCTCCGTCAACGACGTTTTGAAGAAAAATTTCGGTAAAACGCTCTCCGATAAAAATATTCACGTCCTTGACCCGTTCACGGGCACAGGAACTTTCCTCACGCGCCTTATTCAATCGAATTTGATTCAGAAAAAGGATTTGCGCCGAAAATATCAGAGCGAACTTCATGCAAATGAAATTGTTTTGCTTGCATACTACATTGCGGCGATTAATATCGAAAATTCCTTTCACGACGCCGCGAAGATTGACGATTACAAATTTTTTGAGGGAATTTGTTTCACGGACACATTTCAAGCCGCCGAACAGGACGAAAACGCCGAAGGACAGATGAATTTTAAAGATTTTCGCGACCCGATTGAAATAAATTCTGCCCGCGTCAAGAAACAGCAGGATACTCGCATTGAAATTATCGTTGGCAACCCGCCTTATTCGGTCGGACAGCGTTCAGCCAATGATAACAATCAAAATGAGTTTTATCCGCGCCTTGAAAACCGAATTTCAGCGACTTACGCCGCAAAAACCGACGCGACCAATAAAAATTCTCTTTATGACAGTTACATAAAGGCTTTTCGTTGGGCGAGCGACAGAATTTCCGAAGGAATTATCGGTTTCGTGACGAATGCGGGCTGGATAGACGGCGCGGCGATGACCGGCTTGCGAAAATGCTTTGAAAACGAGTTCAGCGAGATATATGTGTTCAATTTGCGCGGAAATCAGCGTACGCAAGGCGAAATGTCGCGTCGAGAGGGTGGAAAAGTGTTTGGAAGTGGTTCACGCGCCCCGATAGCGATAACAATCCTTGTAAAAGGTGCTCACGAAGGCTCTGCGAGGATTTTTTACAAAGATATTGGCGATTATCTCACTCGCGAGGAAAAACTTTTGCGAATTAAAAATCTTCCGAGCGTTTTAAGCGAAGAATTCAAGCCATTGACGCCGAACGAGCGCGGCGATTGGATAAATCAGCGCGGAAATCTCTTTGAAACGTTCATTCCGTTGCACGAAAGTTCAAATCCCAAATATGGGATTTGGTTCATGACACGTTCAAGAGGGCTGGAATCGGGTCGGGACGCCTGGATTTACAATTTTTCGCGTTCAAAACTCGAAACGAACATTCAAACGACGATTGACTACTACAACACGCATTCGCCGACGGAAATTGACACGAAAAAAATTTCTTGGACGCGAGAACTTAAAAATGATAAAAATCGTGGCGTTGAACTCGAATTTGACGCCGCGCAGGTTGTTGAGGCAATGTATCGCCCGTTCTGCAAGACAAATCTTTACTTCGACGAGTATTTGGTTAATTATCCGGGTCAAATGCAAAAATTTTTCCCGACGGGGCGCGAAGAAAATCTTTTAATCTGTGTAGTTTATGGCGACAGAGATTTTTCCGTTTTCATCACGAAAAATATTACCGACGTGCAATTTCAATTCAACGGACAATGTTATCCTTTGTATTATTACGAAGAAACGGCGCAGGGCTCTTTATTCGGCGAGAACATGGCGCGGCGGGACGGAATTTCTGATTGGATATTGAATCGGGCGAAAAATTTATATGGCGCGGTTGTCAAGGAAGACATTTTCTATTATGTGTATGGCTTTTTACATTTGCCGAGTTATCGGGAAAAATTTTCTGCCGAGTTAAAAAAATCTCTGCCGAAAATCATTTTGGCAGAGGATGCGGAGAAATTTTGGGCGATAAGCCGTGCGGGGCGGAAGCTTGCGGCGATTCATTTGAATTACGAATCACAAGAGCCCGCGCAGGTTGAAATTTTGGGCGCGGAGAAAAATAATTTTGTCGTCAAGAAAATGAAACTCAGCCCCGACAAGACGACTTTGATTTACAACGAGGATATTACGATAAAAAATATCCCTGCGCGGAGTTTTGAATACGTCGTGAACGGACGGAGTCCGTTGGAATGGATAATCGACCGCTATCAGATAAAAACCGACAAGGCGAGCGGAATAACCAACAATCCGAACGATTGGGCGACCGAACACTCCGAGCCGCGCTACATTTTAAATTTAATCCTGAGTTCAATCACCGTGAGCCTGAAAACATTGGACATCGTAAAAAATTTGCCCGAAATTGACTTTGACGCTTGAAAAATTTTTCGCGGCTGATATAATCTGCTTATCCTTTCTTGATTTGACAGTTTGTTAGAATAGCACGGCAAAACCTCCTTATATCGAAAGATATTTGGGGGTTTTGTCGTTGCCGGAGAAAAAATTTCTTGCCAAAAGTTTTTTCGGCTGATATAATGCCCAAAACACAAAGATTTCAACAAGATAATTCGTCCAACGTTGTCACAAAGCAAAACCCCCGAGCATGTCTGCCGGTAACAGCGTGTCTCGGGGGTTGCGCTATACTTAACGCAGTTAGTGATCAGTCGTCATCCTTGAAAAGATGTTTGAGTATTTCGTAGATGATACGTCCGCTAACGTTCACTACGATTTTTTTTATAAGCTCACGTATTTCGTCCAACGTCGTCACCCCCTTTTTCTCATACAATCGGGGTCGGATAACGACAGACGAATTTTATCAAAGAATTTCAAAAAAATAAAGCCGTGTCGTTCATGGAGAAAAATTTCTTGCCAAAAAGTTTTTTCGGCTGATATAATGTGCATACACGAACTTGCAAAACTAAACTTCATCGTTATCACAAAGCAAAACCCCCGAGCATGTCTGCCGGTAACAGCATGTCTCGGGGGTTGCGCTATACTTAACGCAGTTAGTGATCAGTCGTCATCCTTGA
>CALFJC010000090.1 GCA_937877655.1 uncultured Selenomonadales bacterium | reverse complement strand
TCGGCAAGAAAATTAATCGCGCTTGACGAAAGAACAGCCATCTCAACCGCAATAAAAATCCCAAATAAAATTCCCGCGCCGTTTCAATGCGAAAAACTTCTGCGACTGCTTGAACGGCTCGAAGAAAACGGCTTGACTTATTCGCCCGACGTTGAAACTTAAAAAATTTCGCGCCGCGCAGGAAAAATTTCAGCCTTCCCGAAAAATTTTGTGGAAGGATTTTTTATTTTGAGCGAGGCGATTTTAAATTGAGATTGACAACCGAAAATGCTTTGAAACTTTTCGATGAAGATTTATTGGAGCTCGGCAGGCTGGCGGATTCAATTCGCAAAAAAAAATTCGGCGACAGAACCACTTTCATTATCGACCGAAATATAAATTACACCAACATTTGTAAGAACGAATGCAAATTCTGCGCGTTTTGGCGAAGAAAAAATCAAAGCGGCGCATATCTCTTGACGCACGAAGAAATTTTGCAGAAAGTTCGCGAGACCGTCGCGGCGGGCGGGACTCAACTCATGATTCAAGGCGGACTTCATCCCGATTTGCCGCTTAGTTATTACGAAGAAATGCTCCGCCTTATCAAAAAAAATTTCAACATAACAATTCACTCGTTCACGGCGACAGAAATTCAACATTTTGCAACCTGCGCGGGCATTTCGATTCTTGAAACTTTAAAAAGACTTCAAGCGGCAGGATTGGACAGCTTGCCGGGCGGCGGCGCGGAAATTTTGGTTGACGAAGTGCGGAAAAAAATTTCTCCAAAAAAAATTATGACGGACGATTGGCTTAACGTCATGCGAGCCGCGCACTCAATAGGCATGAAGTCTACCGCAACGATGGTTATCGGCTTCGGCGAAACTTTTTCGCAACGCCTTGAACATATGGAGAAAATTCGCTGCCTGCAAGACGAAACGGGCGGCTTCCGCGCCTTTATCACTTGGACTTATCAGCCGAAAAATACAATTTTGGGCGGAGAAAAAATTTCCGCGCAGGATTATATGAAAACTCTCGCCATAACCAGAATTTTTCTCGATAATATCGATCACATTCAAGGGTCGTGGGTCACGCAGGGCGAAAAAATCGGGCAACTCACACAAACTTTCGGTGCGGACGATCTCGGCTCCATTATGTTGGAAGAAAATGTCGTGCGGGCGGCGGGAACTGCCTTTGAAATGTCAACGCGCAAAATGATCGATCTCATTCGCTCGGCAGGCAAAATCCCCGCTCAACGCAATACAAAATACGAGGTGCTGAAAATTTTTTAAATGAAAAGCACGGAAAAGCAATTAGCAATTAGCAATTAGCAATTAGCAATTAGCAATTAGTAATTAGCAATTAGTAATGAGTAATTAAGAATCTCCTTCATTGCTAATTACACATTCATAATTCCTAATTAAAGAAAAAGCCCCCGGAAAGGGGGTGACGCTGATGTTCACGATTATTTTTCGCATCATCATTCTTGTGATAATAATCCTCTGGATATTCACGGGAACAGCCGCCTAAGCTCTGACCAGCACGGCGACTGACGACTGAACTTCTACTTGTGCCAAACTTACATATGAGGGGCTAAACCGCTTTCAAGCATCTTGAGCCTTGCAGAAATGCGAGGCTCTTTTGTTTTTACTGCAAATGAATTATAATCGACGCGGAAAATTTTTTCAAGAAGTTTTTTAAAATTAGGAGTGCGGAATGAAAATTCCCATATTTGGTAATTTTAACTTTGAACGGCAAAAATACCCCCGAAAATTGCGGGGATTTTTTTTCGCCCCGAAAAACCGCTTAATAACGCCATTCTTACGAAATGAAAAATTCCAAATATGAGATTTTTCACTTTGCCCTTCCAAATCGACTCTCAAGCCACTTTTCAAGCCCAAAAAGCAATCTCAGCCGCCCAAAATTTTTTTCAAAGCCGCTCTCAACACTCTAACCACAAATCTTTTCGAGTTTGAACACTCAAAATCAAGTTCAAACTCTTTTTTTGTGTTAAAATCGGAGTGAACGGAGGTTTTGCATTATGAACATCAAAAATTTCGTCGAACAATGGCGCGAAGGCGTCGGTGAGCGCGCCAATTACCAAAAATTTTGGCTGACGCTCGTCCGTGACGTGTTCAACATCGACAAGCCAGAAAATTTTATCCAATTTGAGGTTCCGGTTAAGCTTAAGCACAAAAATTTCATCGACGCCTACTTTCCCGACTCAAAAGTCATCGTCGAACAAAAAAATTTCGGCGTCGACCTCGAAAAATCTATCACGCAGGCAGACGGAACAAAATTAACGCCCTTTGAACAGGCTCGAAGGTACATTTCAGGGCTTCCGCTCTCCA
>CALFJC010000089.1 GCA_937877655.1 uncultured Selenomonadales bacterium | reverse complement strand
GGCGTTCAAAAAAATCTCGGACCTGCAGGCGTCGTGATTGTCGTTGCGCGGAAAAATTTCATTGAGAAAAGTTTGGAAACTCTCCCGACGATGCTCCGCTACGATACTTTTTACAAAAAAAATTCGCTGTACAACACGCCGCCCGAATTCAGCATTTACATGGTCGGCAAGGTTGCGGCTTGGATAAAAAATTGCGGCGGCTTGCAGGAAATGGCGCGGCGCAATTCGATTAAGGCAAAACTTCTTTACGACGCGATTGATTCTTCCGACGGTTTTTATCGCGGGCACGCCGAAAAAAATTCCCGTTCCTTTATGAATGTGACTTTCCGCCTTCCCGACGAAGATTTGGAGAAAAAATTTGTTGCCGAAGCTCTGGAAAAAAATTTAAGCGGCGTGAAAGGACACCGCTCGGTCGGAGGTATGCGCGCCTCGATTTATAATGCCATGCCGATTGAAGGCGCGGAACTTTTGGCTGACTTCATGAATCAATTCAAAAAAGCCAACGCCTGATTTTCAAAATCTTTTTCACAAGCCGTCATTGATTGACGGCTTAATTTTTAGGGAGAATTTCAAATGAACATCAAAATAAATATTGCCCGCGAAGTCATGCCGATGATTTACGCTTACACGACGCCGGGCGTTACTTATCATGAAGGCTGGATAAAAATCGGCTACACGGAGCGCGACGTTGAAACTCGAATAAAAGAACAGACGGGCACGGCGGATATAATTTTCAATTTGGAATGGAAAGGCAACGCGATTTTTGACGACGGCTCCTTTGAAAGTTTCAGCGACAAAGCTTTTCATGATTATCTTCGCAAGTTCGGCATCAAACAGGAGCTTGAATGGTTTGAAGTCACGGGCGCGGAGTCTCGAAAACATTTTTACGACTTCAGACAAAATCGCGGCGTGTTGAGAGATTTTTCTGCGACGCCTTACAAATTGCGCGAAGAACAAAATTTTGCTGTCGAAATGACGCTGAAATATTTTCGTGAACATGAAGGCGGAGAATTTTTGTGGAATGCCAAGCCGCGCTTCGGAAAAACTTTGGCGGTTTATGATTTTTGCAAGCGAGCAAAAGTCTCCAACGTTTTGATTGTCACGAATCGCCCCGCCATTGCCAATTCTTGGTATGACGATTATGAAGAGTTTTTGGGCGGCACGAATTATCTTTTTGTCAGCGAAGTCGACGCGCTTAAAGGCAAAAAATTTGTTCTGTCCCGCGCAGATTTTCAAAATGAAATTCTCAATCACGAAGACGCCCGCTGTATTGAGTTTGTCAGCTTGCAGGATTTGAAGGGCTCAAAATTTTTCGGCGGAGAACTTCCGAAGCTTGCCGAAGTCGCCGACATGACTTGGGATATTTTGGTTGTCGACGAGGCGCATGAGGGCGTTGACACTTTCAAAACCGATGTTGCCTTCGACAGAATCAAACGCCGTTTCACATTGCATTTGTCCGGCACGCCCTTTAAGGCTCTTGCGAATAACAAATTTCCGCAAGAAGCGATTTTTAACTGGACTTATGCCGATGAACAGGAGAAAAAATTTTCATGGGACAATGTCGAAGAAGAAAATCCTTACTCCGAATTGCCGCGCTTAAATCTTTACACTTATCAGATGTCGGAAATTGTTCGCGATAAACTTTTGCGCGGCGCGGAACTTGACGGCGAGTCCGTTGAATACGCTTTTGATCTCAACGAATTTTTCAAGACGGAAAACGGAAAATTTGTTTATGATTCGTCGGTTGATAAATTTTTGGACGCGCTGACTTCGCAGAAAAAATTTCCGTTCTCGACGCCCGAACTGCGCGAAGAATTGCGCCACACTTTTTGGATTTTAAATCGCGTTGACAGTGCCCGCGCTCTTGCCGCAAAACTCAAGGCGCATAAAATTTTTGGCGACTACGAAATTATTTTGGCGGCGGGCGACGGAAAACTTGATGACGACGACGAAACAAAAAAATCTTACGATAAAGTTCTTGGGGCGATAAAAAATTTTGACAAGACGATAACGCTTTCCGTCGGACAGCTGACGACGGGCGTCACAATTCCCGAATGGACGGGCGTTTTGATGTTGGCGAACATGAAAAGCCCTGCGCTTTATGTTCAAGCGGCTTTTCGGGCGCAAAATCCTTGTCTGTTCAAACGCGGCGGAAAATTTTTGCGCAAAGAAAATTCCTACGTCTTCGATTTTGATCCTGCGCGGACGCTGATGATTTACGAAGCTTTTGCAAATGATCTTGCGGGCACCGGCGGCGGGCGCGGCGATTCGGAAACGCGGCAAGAAAATATTCGCAAGCTGTTGAATTTTTTCCCCGTTATCGGTGAGGACGAGCAGGGCGAGCTTATCGAACTGGACGCCGAAAAAGTTTTGTCGATACCGCGTAAAATTCGTTCGGTTGAAGTTGTGCGGCGCGGTTTCATGAGCGATTTTCTCTTTCAAAATATTTCCCGCGTCTTCAACGCAAATTCTGATGTCATAGAAATTATTTCGCGCTTTCCCGCCGTCAAGGAAGTTAATTTGCCCGTCGAAGTCGGCGACGCCAAAGAAAATCTTTTCCTTGACGAAAACGGAGAAATTTCTCTGCCCGCCGATTATGTTATCGGCAAAAGCACGGAACTTTTCGGCGAAAAAATTTATAAGGAAGTTGAGTCGACTCCGCGAGATGCAAAAAAATTTTTGAAGGAAGAAATTAAAACCGTGCTTGATACCGCGCAGAAAAATTACGGCAAAGATTTTAAGAGCGGCGAGCGGAAAAAGTTGGAGCGGCAATTAAAATCGGCGGCTGACAATCTTGTCGACAAAGCTTTTGCGAATCATGACATTGATAAAAAAATCGGCGGCGATACAAAAGATTTGGAAGAAAAATTTCAACAAAATTTATCCGCGCAGATTAAAGACTTCGGCAAGGCGGCGGAAGAAAATGTCGTTAAAGTCATTGAAACAAAAATTCGGGAGCGCGAAAAAGTTTCTGTCGAAGATGATGTCCGAGATCATCTGCGCGGCTTTTCAAGGACAATTCCTTCGTTCCTTATGGCTTACGGCGACATGGAAAAGCCCGTCACGCTTGCCACTTTCGATAAAATTATTCCCGACGAAGTTTTTCGCGAACTCACGAGCATTTCCCTTGAGCAATTTCGTTATCTGCGCGATGTGGGAAATCTTTTTGACCCCGTGACTTTTAATGATTCGGTTAAGGAATTTTTAAATCTGCGCGGAAGACTTGCCGACTACTTTGACGAGGCGCAGACCGAAGATATTTTCGATTATATTCCGCCGCAAAAAACCAATCAGATTTTCACGCCGAAAGAGACCGTCCGCAAAATGCTTGATCTTTTGGAAAAAGAAAATCCCGGCTGTTTCGATTCGCCCGAAAAAACTTTTATCGATCTCTACATGAAGAGCGGAATTTTTATCGCCGAGATTGTCAAGCGGCTTTACAACAGCCCGCGCCTTAAAAAAATTTTCCCGGATAAAGCCGAGCGTTTGAATCATATTTTTTCCGCGCAGGTTTACGGCTTGGCTCCGACCGAAATTATTTTCCGCATTGCCGCGAATTACATTTTGGGCTTCGGAATAAAAATCGACAAGCACAATTTGAAAAAGGCTGACGCGCTCGCCGCCGCCAAGAACGATAAGCTCGCTGAACTTCTGGAGAAACTTTATGATTAACTTCGACGCGCCGCCGATTAAAAATGTGATTGAAATTCTTCTTCGCGACATGAACAGCGGCAGAAATATTTTTTTCAACGGTCGGGAGCTTCTCAAAAAAAATTTGCCGCTGATTAAGCCGCGTGCTTTGAAATCGGACGCAGAAAAATTTTTGCGGACAAGAAAAATTGCCGAAGTCTTCACTCCGACAAAAATTGTAAAGCAGATGGTTGACGCGCTTGACGACAAAAAAATTGATTCGCGGTGGCTGGAGATAACTTGCGGCGAGGCTCCTTTCATCACAAATCGCTACGACGCCGAGACGGGCGAAAAAATTTCTTTCGACAAACGCACGGGCATTTTGGACAGAAAACTTCGCGCCGCAAAAAATTTTCCTGAAGCCAAACGCGCTGTCCAAAGTGTTTACGGCTACGAGTTGCAGGGCGACAGTCTTTTAATCGCCCGCGCAAATGTTTTGCTGAGTTTTTCCGACGCCGTCAAAAATTTTTCGGAAAATGATTTGGCAGAAGTCGCCGAAATTATTTCGTGGAATTTTTTTCAATACGACGGTTTGAAGGAGCCCGATTCACTTTTCGGCGAAGAAATAATCGATTGGACTTCGGGCAGAAAATTTGTTTTTGGAGGCAACACCATGAAAAAATTTGATTTTGTTATCGGCAACCCGCCTTATCAAGAGGAAACTTCAGGCGACAATAAAACTTTTGCGCCGCCCGTGTATCACAAATTTATGGAGGCGGCGCAAAAAGTTGGAGAGAAAGTCGAGCTGATAACGCCCGCCAGATTTCTTTTCGACGCGGGGAAAACGCCTAAAGAATTCAATAAAAAAATGCTCAACGACGAGCATTTAAAAGTTCTTGACTACTCTCAAGACGCCGGCAAATATTTTAAAAGCGTTGACATTGAAGGCGGCATTGCAATTACTCTTCGCGACGAGACAAAAAATTTTGGCGCGATTGGAACTTTCATTCCGTTTGACGAATTAAAATCCATTCACAAAAAAGTTTGCATTGACAATGAAAATTTTCGCCCGCTCAATGAAATTATTTATCCACGTGCAATTTATCGTTTTGCGAAAGATAATTTTTCTATCGGCACAAATGCTTTTGACAAAATGGCTGAAAATTTTTTAGACGAAAAACCAAACGACAGTAATGAATATATTCGTGTTTATGGACGGCAAAATAATAAACGAGTTTTTAAATGGATTCGTCGCGATTATGTGACTTATCATGAGACTTTAGAAAAATTTAAAATTTTTGTCCCAAAATCATTTGGAAGAAGCAATCTTGGTAATGAAGCGGGACAAATTATCAGTCCGCCTGCTATCGGCGAGCCGTCCTCTATTTGCACTGATACCTTTATAGTCGTCGGGAATTTTGAAACCCGCACAGAGGCGGATGCTTGCGAAAAATATATTAAAAGCAAATTTGCGCGGGCGATGCTTGGAATTTTAAAAATCACGCAAGACAATTCGTCTGATAAGTGGGCAAAAGTTCCATTGCAAGATTTTACTTCGGCTTCGGACATCGATTGGAGCGTCAGCATTCCCGAAATCGACGCACAACTTTATAAAAAATACGGGCTTGACGCGGCGGAGATAAATTTTATCGAAGAAAAAGTTCGCCCAATGGAGTGAGTTGCCCCCGCTTTTAAAAAGTGTGGGCACGCCGAAACGCTGTCGCGAACTGCGATTGATTCAATCATGAAATTTATTTTTTAAACTACTTTTTCTTTGTTGCGCCAAAGAAAAAGTAGCAAAAAGAAACGCGCTTAGACCGGCAAAGAAAACATCCTGTTTTCGTTGCCGGCGGGCGCACGTCCTGTGCGCCCGTGTCTTCTTTCACCTTTGCTTTTCAAACGTCCAAAAGATTTTTTCCTTTGCAGAGCAGAGCCGTCCGATTTATTTTCGCGGCGGAAATATCTGCTGGAAAGTCGAATTGCTCGCGCAAAACTTTTAAAACTTCGCTCGGCTTTAAACTCCCTTCCGACGTTATTTCAACCGCAAATTTTAAAATTATCTCGTCGCTCGACAAAAATATTTCGGCGGGTTCGATGAGATATTTTTTTAGTTCCAACTCGCGAGTTTTCTTCGGTGTGATTCGCGTAAATTTTATTTCGGGCGTTGCATTGAAATTTTTAACGGAAATTTGCGCGGCGTCCAAAAATTTTTTGTCGAAAGGCAACCGAATTTCATAACGCGACAAGTCGACCAATGACATCACGGGTTTTGACTTGCCGCGTAATTTTTTCAGCCGCAAAATCTCCGCGCCTTTCGGCAGTTGTGCGTTCAATCTTTTTGCAACTTCAAATGCCTCGACCGATTTTGTCAATTCAAAGTCCACGTATTCACAATCGCTCGTTACTCCGACGGCAAGCGCGGTTGCAAACGAAACTTTCAAATGCGGATTAAATCCTTCGCTCCAAGCGGCGGGCAATTTACTCCGCAACAACGCCCGCATGAAAACATTCATGTAATCGAGATGACTCAACACGGAAATTTCTTCGCCCTTGCGAATTTGCGCTCTGTATTTTGTCGGAGAAAAAATTTTCTGCGCGGCTGTCAAAGTTTCTTCGGACGGAGAATTTTTTTCCTTATCAAAATCGACGACGCGGACGCCCAAGTTCATACAAACTCCGCAACCCGTGCAACTCATCCGCCGACAATCGGGAGTAGTTTCGCCCGCTTGAGATTTTTCCCACTCCGCAAGCAAAAAATTTTTGTCGACGCCCGGCGAAACATGTTCCCAAGCCAATGGCTCCCAAAAATCTCGTTCGCGTTCGTTGAAAATTTTTGGATCAATTCCGCACTCCTCAAAAGCCGCCGCCCAAACTTCGGGCTTAAATAAATCAGACCATCCGTCAAATTTCGCGCCGTTCTTCCAAGCAGTTTCAATAACTTTCGCAAGCCGACGATCTCCGCGAGCCAAAACGCCCTCCAAAACCGAAAGTTTTGCGTTGTGGTAATTGTAAGTTATCGCCTTGTCGCGAATCAAACTTTTCAACAAATTTTGTCGCCGCTCGAATTCTTCTTCAGAAATTTGCGCGAACCATTGAAAAGGAGTAAAAGGCTTCGGCACAAAGCAAGCCACGCTGATTGTAACTTTCACATCCCGCCGATTTTTTATCGCCCGATAAAGATTTGCAACTTTCTGCGCAAGCTCAGCTATGCCCGCTATGTCTTCGTCCGTCTCGGTCGGCAAGCCCATCATGAAATAAAGTTTTACCGACTTCCAACCTTTTTCAAATGCCGCCGCGCAGGCGTCAAGCAAATTTTCTTCCGTCACATTTTTATTTATCACGTCGCGCAACCGTTGAGTTCCCGCTTCGGGCGCGAAAGTCAATCCGCTTTTCCGCACGGCTTGAACTTTTTCCGCAAGCTCAATAGAAAAACTGTCAATCCGCAAGCTCGGCAACGAAAAACTTACCTTTTCATTGCGAAAATCACTTTGCAAATCGTCAATCAATCGATTAAGGCAGGAATAATCGGCGGAGCTCAACGACGTTAAAGAAATTTCATCCCAGCCGCTCGAATCAATCAATCGCCGCGCCATAGCCCGCAAATTTTCTTCCTTGCGCTCGCGAACGGGACGATAAGTCATGCCCGCTTGACAAAATCGGCAACCGCGACTGCATCCTCTGAAAAGCTCCAGCATTGCCCGATCATGAACAATTTCCATGAACGGCACAACGGGCTTTTCGACGGACGGAGTTTCATCAAAATTTTTCACGACGCGCTTAAAAATTTTTTGCGGCGCATTCGGCTCCAAAATTTTCATGCCCAAGAATTTTTCTCCCGAATAAAGCGGCTCGTAAAAACTCGGAACGTAAATTCCCTTGATGTTCAAAAGTTTTTTCAAAAAGCCGCGCCGCCCGCCGCTTTTGCCCGAATTTTTCCAAGCAATAAAAGTTTCGACAACTTCGCCGAAAACTTCTTCCGCCTCGCCGACAATAAAAAAGTCAAAAAAATCCGCAACGGGCTCGACATTATAAACGCAAGGTCCGCCGCCGATTATAAACGGCTCGTCATCTGCGCGGGCTGAACTGTGCAAAGAAATTTTCGCCAAGTCAAGCATGTTGAGGACGTTCGTGTAAATCATTTCGTATTGCAGAGAAAAGCCCAGAAAATCAAAGTCGCGAACATTTTTTTTTGATTCAAGCGCGAACAACGGAATATTTTCTTCGCGAAAAATTTTTTCGGCATCAACCCAAGGGGCATAAACTCGTTCGCAAAGAGTATCCGCTCGGCGATTGAGAATAGAATACAAAATCGCCAAGCCCAAATTCGACATGCCGACTTCATAAACGTCGGGCAATGCCAAAACAATTCGGCAAGGCGTTTCGTCAAAATTTTTCATGACGCTGTTAAACTCGCCGCCCGTGTACCGCGCAGGTTTCGTAAGTTCAAAAAGATTTTTCATCGGAATCACCATAAAAATTTTTGTTTGTGCAGGTTTATGTTCAGCAAAATTGCTATCGCCAAAATATTTGTCGTCAGCGAACTTATTCCGTAACTCATAAGCGGGAGCGGAATTCCCGTCACGGGCATTATCCCCGTCGTCATGCCGACATTAACCAAAACATGAAATGCCAACATCGTAATTATTTTTCATCGGAATCACCATAAAAATTTTTGTTTGTGCAGGTTTATGTTCAGCAAAATTGCTATCGCCAAAATATTTGTCGTCAGCGAACTTATTCCGTAACTCATAAGCGGGAGCGGAATTCCCGTCACGGGCATTATCCCCGTCGTCATGCCGACATTAACCAAAACATGAAATGCCAACATCGAAGTTATTCCGACCGCGAGCAATCTCCCGAAAACGTCCGCCGCATCTCTGGCAATGATTATTCCGCGCCAAAAAACTATCAGATACAAAAGCAACAACACAACCGCTCCGACAAAACCCAATTCTTCGCCGACGACCGCAAAAATAAAATCTGTATGATTTTCGGGCAAAAAATTCAGCTGGCTCTGAGTTCCCTCAAATAATCCTTTGCCGAAAAGCATTCCCGAACCGATAGCGATTTTTGATTGAATAATATGATAGCCCGAACCGAGCGGATCAACATTCGGATCGAGAAAAACCATGATTCGCATTTTCTGATAATCCTTCAGGAATTGCCACAACACCGGAAATGCCGCGATGCCCAAGACGATTATAAAAGTGAAAATTCTCCACGGCATCCCGCAAGCTATTGCCATGCCGAAAAAAATTGCCATGAACACGAGCGAAGTTCCCAAGTCGGGCTGTTTCAAAACCAAAAGGAACGGCAAGGCGACATAGCCCGCTATCGGCAACAAATCTTGAATTGTATTTAATCTGCCCATGCGCTCTTCCAAAATCGCCGCCATGCAAATTATCATAATCAGCTTTGAAAATTCGGAGGGCTGAAGACTTATCGGACCGATTTGAATCCAACGTTGCGCGCCGAGTGCCGCATGTCCGAAAAGCATAACCGCGACGAGCATTATTAGATTAAAAATGTAAAGCCCGCGTCCGTATTGCTGGAGCCCGCGATAATCGAAGTTCATGAATAAAATTGC
Source organism: uncultured Selenomonadales bacterium (assembly GCA_937877655.1). Taxonomy (GTDB): domain Bacteria; phylum Bacillota; class Negativicutes; order Selenomonadales; family Selenomonadaceae; genus Quinella. Next base: position 1,841 of record CALFJC010000089.1, on the reverse strand, counting down.
GAGGACGGCATTAACGACAGCGAAAATTCCTTGACGTTGAACGAACCAAAATCTTTCTTCGTGCGGCGTGTTGATGTGAGTTGCGCTGGAAATAATTATAAGTCCGTATATGACAATCGCCGCCGCCGCGAGCAAAAGCGGGAAATCGATTCGGCGGAGCAATCGTTTACTTTCTGAAGAAAAAATTGCCAAGTACATCACCCCTTAAAAATCTGCGAAATTGATTCTGCCGCCGTGAAATTTTTCCTGCAAAGCATTTCCCGCAGAGAAATATTTTTGGCAATGCGTAATTAAGATGGAGAGATGGAAAGATTGAAAGTAAAAAAACTTTTCATCTTTCCACCTTGCCATCTTTTCATCTAATGCCGGGCGCAACAAAAGAAAAGTTGTAAAGCTTTTGCAACGGGAAATGATAACTGGTATAATTATTTTCAAAATTTGGAACAGGAATTCATTCCTAATTCCTAATTCTTAATTCCTAATTATTAAAGGGGCGAGTTTGTTGACGGAAAATGTATTCGACACTTTGACGGAGCGCGGCTTTTTGGCACAATGCACGGACGCGGACGAAGTAAAAAAATTACTCGGCGAAAAAAAAGTTACATTTTATATCGGCTTTGACCCGACGGCGGACAGTTTGCACGCGGGACATTTTATCGCGCTTATGGCAATGGCTCACATGCAACGCGCAGGGCATCGCCCGATTTGTCTTGTCGGCGGCGGCACGGGCACAGTCGGCGATCCTTCGGGACGCTCCGATTTGCGCAAGGTTATGACGGATGAAGTTATCGAGCACAACTGCGAATGTTTCAAAAAACAAATGGCGCGGTTCATTGACTTCAGCGACGGCAAAGCTCTTATGGTGAACAACGGCGATTGGCTTCGCAAGCTCGGCTATATAGATTTGCTTAGAGAAGTCGGAGCGCATTTCACGGTTAATCGGATGCTTGCCGCCGAATGTTACAAACAACGTTGGGAAAAGGGCTTGACGTTTTTGGAATTCAATTACATGGTCATGCAGGCTTATGATTTTTACAAACTCAACGGCGATTATGATTGCGTTTTGCAAATGGGCGGCGACGATCAATGGTCAAACATAATTGCGGGCGTCGAACTCACGCGGCGCAAAACCGGGCGGGCGGCTTACGGCTTGACGAATAAACTTTTGCTTAAGAGTGACGGCTCGAAGATGGGCAAGACGGCGGGCGGCGCACTTTGGCTTGACGAGAAAAAAGTTTCGCCTTACGATTTCTATCAATATTGGCGCAACGTCGATGATGCGGACGTTAAAACCTGCTTGAGTCTTTTAACTTTTGTTCCGATGGACGAAGTGAATCGCTTAAGCAATTTGAAGGACGCGGCGATTAACGAGGCTAAAAAAGTTTTGGCTTATGAAGTTACAAAACTTGTTCACGGCGAGGCGGCGGCGAAGTCTGCAGAAAAATCTGCCGCAGAAATTTTTACAGGACAATCTTCCGACAACATGCCGACAATCATAGTCAACCTTGCCGCAGGGAAAAAATTATTGGACGTGCTCGCCACCACGAAGATTATAGAATCAAAATCGGAAGGGCGGCGGCTTATCGCACAGAACGGTTTGACTTTGAACGACGAAAAAATTTCCGATGTCGATTATGTTTTGGAAGAAAAAGATTTCCCCGCCGTGATTCGCAAGGGTAAGAAGAAATTTTATAAGCTGATTAACTCTTGAGGAGAAAATTTTGATTAACAAGGGCGACGAAATTTGCCGCGAAAAATTCTGTCCAAAACAAATGCGCGACGGGAATTCATCTTTATAAAAAATTCGGCTTTGAAGAAATTCCCGTTGACAAAAAACTTTT
>CALFJC010000088.1 GCA_937877655.1 uncultured Selenomonadales bacterium | reverse complement strand
CGCGACCGCGTTCGTTTAAGGCGCGGACAATGTTGCTTCCGATAAAGCCCGCTCCGCCCGTTACGATAATCATAAAATATTCCCTCCAAAAAAATTTTATTTTTGCCCATGCGCGGCGAAAAAATTTAAATTGTCGAGTGACAAATCGCGTCAGCTGTTTGCGCACTTTTTAAAAGTGCCGCGACCGCGTTCGTTTAAGGCGCGGACAATGTTGCTTCCGATAAAGCCCGCTCCGCCCGTTACGATAATCATAAATTTTTGCCCCCTTTAATCTTCATCTTCCTTAACAAATTTTATAAATTCCTCGCCGATTCGTTCCCGACATTTCTCAACGACGGGTTTTAAAATTTCCAAAGCTTCTTCGTGAGTTTTGCCCGCCGCCGTCACGCGAACAAGGCAGCCGTCTTCTTTTGCGTAAGTCGCAACCGTCGGATTGACGCCGTCAAGAAGTTCATTCAATCTGTCGGCAACGGGCGATTCACCGACAATGGAAATCGGCGCGTCGAATTTGCTTAAACATTTTATGATAATCGAAACCAAAATTTTATCGCTCTTGGCATTGAGATAAAGTTCGCAACATTCTTCAAACATCGGTTGCATTTCGTGCGGCGGACCGGGCAGGAGAATACAAATTTTCCCGTCGCGCTCCATGACGCAACCGGGAGCCGTCCCGTGATGATTGTAAAGAATCAGAGAATCGGCAGGAACAATCGCCTGCTTTTTCATGCCGTCGGAAAGTTTTCCGAAGCCGCGAGCCTTCGCCCGTTCTTCCAAAAAATTTAAAACCTGCGCGTCGACAATCGGAGTTTTGCCGAAATATTCCATGAGCATTTCTTTTGTCAAGTCATCTTTTGTGGGACCGAGCCCGCCCGTCATAATCACGGCGTCCGCCCGCGAGTAGGCAACGTCCAGCGCAGATTTTATTCGCGCAGGATTATCTCCCACGACAGTTTGAAAATGACAATCCAAGCCGAGATGCGCCAATTTTTTTGCCAGATATTGCGCGTTCGTGTTGACGATATTTCCCATTAAAATTTCCGTGCCCACGCTGATAATTTCCACAACCATTGAATCACCGCCCAAAAATTTTTAGTCATAATAGCAAAAAAAAATCCCCGCCGCAATTTCGACGGAGAAATTTCTTCATTCCTAATTCCTCATTCCTAATTCCTAATTATTTCCGTGCGGGAGCCATTCAAGTTGGATTTTTATTTCTTCGCCCGCTTTGACGTTAAAATTGTAGCTGTAAAATTTTTCGAGACAGGCGGGAGTAATTTCGTCGAAAATAATTTTGTCGTTCACGATAAACTTGGTGTAGTCAATCCAATGTGGAATTTTTTTTGTTTTATCTTTCGGACTGCGAACGTCCAAGCCGCGAAGCCGCAAATTTATTTGTCCGCCCGCAGTGGTTTTGGCTGTGAATTCCAATTTTCCTGCATAAGATTGAATTACGTAGCCGATTCCGTTCCTTTGAAGCCAAGCGGGTTTTCGTATGTCCGATTTTTCGTCTGATATTGAGAGAATTTTAAAATCGCCGTCCGCTTCCGGCACAAGCTGAATATCTGCTCTGGCAGTCGAATGGTCGCTGAGTTCACGAATTGTCTCGTTGTAATTTTTTTGCTCCTGAACTTTTGGCGGTACCGAAACTTTTTTGGGCTCTTGAGGCGTCTCAATTTTTGCCAAGACATCGAAACTATCTTCTCTGTGCGGAAGCCACTCTGTCTCTATCTTGACTTTTTCGCCCGCTTTAACGTCCAGCGTGTAAATGTAAGGCTTGCCGTTCCAAGCGGGAGTGACGGTGTCGAATATTTTCTTGCCGTTCACGATAAGCTTGGTGTAGTCAATCCAATGCGGAACGAGTTTGGATTTATTTTTCGGATTCTGAACCCACAGCCCGGAAAGACGCACTTGAATTTTCCCTTCAACCGCAGCTTTGGCGGCAATTTCCAAATTCCCGGTAAAGGAATCAATCATGTGGCAAACGCCCGCCTTTTGATGCCATTCCGGTTTGGATATTTTGGCTTTTTTATCGGAGACGGAAATGATTTGAAGATTTTTCGGATCCGTTTTCTTTTCCATTTGAAGAAATATCTTCGCGGTAAAAAAGTTTCTGAACTTGTTGATTATCTCGGCGTAATTGTTGTCGTTAATTTTTTTCTCATTATAAAGAGCAGTGCACAGCGCGGAAATTAAAACGTCGTACTCGCCGAGCCTGCCGCCGAACTCCTCTTTTATCGTCGAGAAAATAATTTCTTCGTTCAACTTTTTGCTGTCGTTCATAGTCCAAGCGAATCTTTTTTCTACGAAATTTTTTAAAAGGGCGTAGCGACAGGAAGGATTTGCTTTGAAAAATTCATGCCGACTCATCATTTTATCGAGAGCTTTCAAGCCGAGCAGAACGGGATTCAGCCAAAAATTTATTTTCTGTTGAGACGTTCTCTCTTCCCTTTGGCTTGAGGCTTTGCTTTGACGATAAAGATAAACGATATTCGGGACACGCAAAAATTTCTTCGCATGAAACAGCAAACCTTGATTCCAAATATTGTCTTCGCTGGTTTTCAGAGCGGGAAAAAATATTTCGTTGTCAACAATCAATTTACGTTTTATCAACTTATTCACAGTCAGCGTCAAATATCTGTCATTTATTATCCCCTGAACTCTCTCCGACAAATCTTCGGTATCAAATGTCGGCTTGTCGACAAAGCCGCCCCTTTGATAACTTTGAACGCGCATATTTGCCCCGTCGTCATCAACCGCATAAAATTTTTCGCAATAAACAATGTCGGCGTTATATTTTCTCAAAAGCGCGCAGAGATCTTCGAGCGCGGTTTTCGTAATCATATCGTCGGAGTCAACGAAAAAAATATATTCGCCGCGAGACAGCGACAAGCCCTTATTTCTCGGCAAGGCACCGCCGCCCGAATTTTTTTCCATCTTGGCAAGAGTGAGCCGCCCGCCGAATTTTTCTTTGTAACTTTCGACAATCGAATAACTTGAATCTGTCGAGCAGTCATCGACCACGATAACTTCAAAGTTTTGAAAAGTCTGATTCAAAATGCTGTCGAGGCATTCGCCGATATATTTTTCCGAGTTATACATTGGAATGACAACCGAAATTGCGGGGCAGGCGGACAAATTTTGCAGAGCGATTTTATTTGCGTCGGAAGGAGACACCAACGAATTTTTCAGCTGTTCGAGTTGCTTTTTCAAGTCGGTTATGGTTTTTAAGTTTTCTTTGCTTGTTCGTCTCTCGTTATCGATAAAACTGAAGAAAAACGGCACCGCCACTTCGGAAGAATCTTTGGCAAACTCGCGCCATAAAATTTCGTAAATCTCTGCACTGCTCAATTCGTTTCGTTCGTCTTTGGTACGATTGAGGCACCAATTAAAATGACTTTTCATAGCAGCAAGGCAATACGCGGGATTTTCTCTAAGAACTTCGTTTTTCTTTTCCAGCTCGCGTAAGCCTTTCATAAAATCAATGAACGCCGAAATCCAATGAAATATTTGTTGCGAAGATTTTCTTTTTGTTTGTGAGACAGAAGCAGTGTTATAAAGTTTATAAAAATAAAACGGAGTTGGGATACGTAAAAATTTTTTCGCATGGCAATAAACGTCAATAACCCAAATAAAATCGGCACCGTTTGTCATTTGCGTCGGGAAAAGGATTTTGTTCTTGATTAAAAAATTTCTTCGAGCAAATTTTGACCAAGGAGCACGAAAATTTCCTTCTCTTTCCTCAAGAAGCAATTTGCTGAGATTTTCTTTTTGATCTTCAATCCTCAATTCGGGTTTGTCTTCCAATCCTTCCTTAAGCAATTTTTTCCCTTCGCCATCTCTGTGCAGATAAATATCATTCGGATTTCTCAAGTCGTAATAAGAGCCCGTGTAAACTACTTCGGCATCAAATCCTTTTGCGGCGTTGTACAAAATTTCCAAAGCGTTCAGAAGAATAAAATCATCGGCGTCGATAAAAATAACGTATTCGCCGCTTGCGAGATTCAAGCCGATATTTCGGGGAACATAACCGCCGCCGCCCGAATTTTTTTCCGTGTGATAGAGAGTCAATCGCCCGTTGAATTTCGGGATAAAACTTTCGACAACCGCGCAGGAATTATCTGTCGAGCAGTCATCGACGACGATAACTTCAAAGTTTTGGAAAGTTTGATTCAGAACGCTGTCGAGACACTCGCCGACAAATTGTTCAGCATTGTAGAGAGGAATGATAACCGAGATTGCCGGGTACGATGAAATGGGGGGGGGGGTAACTTTATTTCTTAAAAAAATTTCTTCAATCTTCTCCAAAGAATTCACTCCTTATTTTTAGTCTTAAATCTCCTGAGAGACTTCAAAAAAATTTTTCGATACACTTCGACGGCTCGGACAGCCGCAAAAAATTTTTACCTATGTTAGCAAAAAAAAATCTCCGCCGCAACTTCGACGGGAAAAAAATTTTTTTATTGCTCAAGCGACATTGAACAGCCGTAAAAAAATTTTTATCTATGGCAAAAAAAATTCCCGCCGAGTTTTTCGACGGGGAAAAATTTTTTTCAGAGCATTGATTGTCCGAAATAAATCACGCAACCTATAATCAGAATGAACGGCAGGTAAACTTTGACGGCAAATTTCATCAGCTGTCCTTCAACGCCGAACGCGCCGACTGCCGCCGCGCCGATTGCGATTGATTGCGGAGAAATTATTTTGCCGACACAAGAGCCCGTTGCATTCGCCGCCGCTATCCAAGCTTGCGCGTCATAATCAAGACCGATTGCAACGGCAGAATCAACTTGCAATTTGCTGAGAAGAACGCAACTTGACGTTGCCGAGCCCGTGATAAACGCGCCGATTGAACCGATAAGCGGCGAGATAAAAGGATAAAGCGTCCCGGTAGCCGCGACCGTCGCGGTTGCAACCGCCATTGTCATTCCGCTGTAGCCCATAATTCTTGCTGTGGCTATAATCGTGATAATCGTTATGAAAGTCGGAATCAAAGTTTTGACTGTGCGCGACAAAACATTAATCATGTCGCCGATTGAAGCCTTGTTAATCAAGCCGCTGAGCACTGCGGATACAAAAATGATTGTCGGAGTCGTTATCCATTGAAAAGTTGTCGGCGCGGCACCTTCACCGGAATAAATCATAATTTTGGTGTTCACAGTCTTGAGTATATCGGCAACGGCGGGAATGGAAGTGCCGATTAAGAAGACAAAAATAAGTATGAAGACAAGCCAAGCGCGCACGGCTTCGGAAGGAGTTATGGAAAAATTTTCGTCGTAATCGTCAATCTCGTATTCGGGATCTTTGACAGGGAATTTTTTTGCGTAGACAACCAGAGCACTCATGGAACAGACAGCTCCCGCTATTCCCGCCAAAGAAGCTCCCAAAGTCATGGCGGCGGCTAAGGACGGCAAGCAAAATGCAATTCCGCCAACCAAGCACGCGGGAATCATGGTTTTAAGAGCCTTAAGCCCGTCGAAGGCGATAATCATGATAAACGGCATGAGCAACATCATTACGCTAAGCTGAATTGCCGTGTAGGAAGCAATTTGCAAAGGATCAAAGTTGGTAAGTTTTGCCAGCGTCGTCAGCGGCAACCCGACCGAGCCGTAAGAACTCATTGCGGCATTGGACAGCAAAGAGACGATAACGGCACTTATAGGTTGTACTCCAACCGCAACCAACATGCTCGCGCCGATAGCAACCGCCGTTCCGAAGCCTGACATGCATTCAAGAAAACCGCCGAAGCCCCAAGCAATGATTAATATCAGCATTCTTTTATCTGTGCTGACGGAGCTTAACATGTCTTTGATTTTTTCCATGCCGCCCGTGTGTACCGTCAAATTGTATGCAAAAATCGCCGATACAATGACGCCCAAAATCGGCCAAACAGCCATTGCCGCGCCCTCAAGTGTTCCCGTTATCACGTCCGTCAGCGGCATGTCGAAAAATTGACTTGCCATAATGAACGAAATAACCAACGCGACGGGACACGCCTTCCACGCCGGCATTTTCAAAACACTCAGCGCGACGATTAGCCAGAGAATCGGTGCTAACCCTTGAATAAACAATTTCCTCAACCCCTTCTTTCAATTAGGAATTATGAATTAGGAATTAGGAATGAAAAACCTAACACCTAACACCTTAAACCTAACACCTTAAACCTAACAGCTCCAAAATTTTTTTCATGTCATCCGGCAAAGGAGCCGTAAAATTCATTTGCTCCTTCGTTGTCGGATGAATCAAGCTCAATTTATGCGAGTGCAACGCTTGCCCCTTTATTTCAAAAAAATTTTTCCGCGCAGTGTATTTCGTATCGCCCAAAAGCGGATGCCCAATCGCCGTCATGTGCACTCGGATTTGATGCGTCCTGCCCGTCTGAAGTTTGCACTCGACGTAAGTAAAATTTTCAAACCGCTCCAAAACTCTAAACTCGGTGACGGCGGGCTTGCCGCCCGAAGTTATCGCCATTTTTTTTCTGTCAAATTTGTCTCGCCCAATCGCGCCGCTGATAATCCCCGCGTTGTCAGTCAAAACGCCGTGAACAATCGCCAGATAAGTCCGCGTCGCAATTTTATCTTTAATCTGCGCGGCTAAACTCAAATGCGCGGCGTCGGTCTTGGCAACAACCATCACGCCCGAAGTATCTTTGTCAAGGCGGTGGACAATGCCGGGACGCTTGACGCCGTTAATCCCCGATAAATCTTTGCAGTGATACAACAACGCATTAACCAAAGTTCCGCTCTTGACGGTTTCGGCAGGATGAACAGTCATTCCCCGCGCCTTGTTGACGACAATAATTTCCGCGTCTTCATAAAGAATGTCGAGCGGCAAATTTTCGGGCAGATATTCAACTTCGGCGGCGTCAATCTCTTGGATAAAAATTTCTTCGCCGCCCGTGACTTTGAAACTCGGCTTAACCTGCGCGGAATCAACGGTAATCAATCCGTCCGAAATTAATTTCTGAACATGAGAGCGCGACCATTCGGGAAATTTTTCGTTGAGATAAATGTCGAGCCTGCGCGGAGAAATTTTTTCTGCGATAAATTTCATTCTCTAATCCTCTCAACTTTTCGCGAATCATCAAGTCGAAAAAGTATCGCGTAAATCGTAAAAAACATTCCCAAGACAATCGCAATATCGGCAATGTTGAAGACGGGCCAAATCCTGAAGTCAAAAAAATCAACCACGCAACCCGTCTGAATTCTGTCGATTAAATTTGCAACCGCGCCGCTTAAAATTGCCGTTACGCCGAGCCGAAGGAACCCGTCAGATTTTTTTAGGAGCGGATAAAAATAAATCGTTGCCAAAATCAGAATCGCGCCCGTGACCAACAAAAACATTCGCTGATTCGACAAAATCCCGAACGCCGCGCCGGGATTGAGTACATAAGTCAAATGGAAAATGTCTTGCAGAATCGGGATTGATTCGCCGGGCACAAACTCTCTCATAACTATCGCTTTGGTAATTTGATCTAGTGCGACGACGCCGACGAATAAAACTTTTTCCCAATTATAAAAGATTATCGCAAAAACCAGTTCAAAGATCAGCAAAATATTTTTCATGAAGTCCGCGAGCTTTTTCACACAGACGCCCCCTCAGGCGCGGAAAGTTTTTTTGCAAAGCCGTAAACCTTTGTCCCATCAGAAATTACTGTTTTTTTTTCCGTCGGCTTTGTCGAAACGTCTACGAGATTTAATTCTTCGTCGTCAATCGGCACGGGAATTTTTTTCGGCGCGGAAGATTTTTCAACAGGCTTGGGTTTTTCAACGGGCTTTTCCGTTTTCTTGACGGGCTTTGGCTTTTCGACAGCCGCAACTTTTTCGACGGGAACAACTTTTTCTTCGGGCTCCACTTTTTCCGCAGAAAGTTCGATTTGAGAAATGGCATTGAGTGATTGATTGGTTATTGCCAATTCCGATTCAAGAGCCGTGCGAATTTTGAGCAGGAAAGAATTTTTTTCGCTGACAAGCTTGCTGTATTCTTCCAAGATGGCGTCACGTTTTGCGTTGGCACTGTCAATTTGTTGTTGCGCTTCCAAGCGCGCCTGTTCACGAATATTTTGGCATTCGCGAGCAGTGTTCTCCTTCATCTCGTCGGCATTTTTTCTTGCGGCGGAAATGACATCATCCGCCGTTTTCTGCGCCACAAGCAAAGTATCGTTCATGGTTTTTTCCAAGCTGCGATACTTTTCCAACTCTCTGTCATTGGAATTCAATTCGTTTTGAAGTCGTTCGTTTTCGCGCAGAAGTTTTTCAAAGTCGACGACGATCTTATCGAGAAAATCATCAACCTCATTTTCGTTGTAGCCGCGAACCATACTTTTTTTGAATTGGTGATTGTGAATATCCATTGGCGTAAGCAAATATATCGCCTCCAAACTTTAATCGGGATTGGGGAGTTTAAATTTTTTGTCATAGCGGAAATTGTGCCCGCCGCTTGACGTTCCCGCCGCCTCAATGCTTTTTGACTTTGCTTTCTCGTCGGCTAATTGTTCAGCCAAAAGCCAGCCTGCCGCTTCCAACATTGCCACGCTGACTGTCGGTGCGACAAGTTGTCCGACGAAGGGCACTACTTTTGAAATTTCTTTCGCAATGACTTTGACAGGTTGCTTTTTTATCGTGGCGACGATTGAATTAATCGCCATGTTTTTTGCTACAGCTTCGGTTACCGAGCCGCCGAACACTGCCGATAAAGCCAGTGCCATCGTCGTCATTGTGACGGTATCAGCCGCCAAGCCCACGCCCGGCACGGGTACCAAATTTCCTGCCGCCGCCGCCATTGCGTGCCCGTGAATTATTTTTTGGCATTTACTTTTTTCTTGTTCTGTCATTGACAAAAAACATCACCCCCGAAATGCAATTAGGAACCAGGAACAAGGAACCAGGAACCAGTTTTTGGTTCCTAATCAAAAAAATCTCCGCAATAAAACGCCGACGCGCCCTTTTTTGGTTTGCCCGCGAATTTCGGCAACCTCCAACCGTCCGCGCCCGCGCATACTCAAAATGTCGCCTTCCTTTATCGATTGCGAGGCATTTTTGACGGTCTGCCAGTTGAGTTTAATTTTTTCAGCCGCAATTTCTTGAACCGCCTTACTTCGCGACATGCCGAAGCCCGCCGCCGCTATCGAATCAATTCTGAGAGAAGCAACCGTTGCTTTAATTTCCTTGATGCGTTCTTCTTTCGGCGAAATATTTTCGAGTTCGTCAACGGAAGTTTCAACCGAAGTTCCGCCAATCTGCGTCAAATTCGCCGTGAAATAATCGAGCATCTTTTTATCAACGAGAATTCTTGCGCAATCTTTTGTCGCAATGATATCGCCGATAAATTCTCTGTCGACGCCCAAACTCAAAATCGAGCCGAGCACGTCGCGATGTCCGAGCCGCGCAAATTCTCCATTCCACTCCGCCTTGATAACCGCAATTTCAAAATTCGGCGTGCCTTGAAAGTCTTCGTGACAAAAGGCGGCGCGTTGACGTTCGGCACCGCTGAAGCCGCCGTAAAAATCGACATTGAGTTCGCCTAGAGTGTTGGCAATGACGCCTGCCATTTCCTGTTCAAAGGGCGACAAAAAGCCCGTGAGTTTGCACTTGCGATTTTTGAGAGCCTGCGCGGCGAAGTCAACGAGCTTAACGGCAGTTGCCTCGCCTTCGGTGCCTTTATAGTATCGAATAATTTTTTCTTTTGCGTCTTGCAATTTTTTTCTCCTTGAAATGAACTTATGGAATAAATCGGTCGCCACAACTTTTTGTGCGAGCAAAGAAAACTTTGTTAAAAGTGACATGATCGCCAATGTACGCCCGCCCAAGGATGGGCGGGCGCGCCGCGCATTTGCGTGAAGCAAATACCGCGGCGAACACTGAACTGCGGCATTCTGAAACTTGTATCGAAGAAAAAATTTTTACGCCCCTGCGAGGTGCCTTTTCTTTTTGCTACTTTTTCTTTGGGCAAGCAAAGAAAAAGTAGTTTAAAAAATAAATTTCATGATTGAAACAATCGAAGGCGCGAGCCAACGTAACAACAGAGATTTTGCGAATCCACTTTTTGGAAAAAAGGGGATGGATACCGTCACATCTTTTTTGTGAGCCAAGAGAAATCTCTCTCCGGCTTAACCTCTTCCCTGTTGAAAGTGACCATTGTAGTTTTGGGCGTGCAGACAAAAACAAATTTGCTTACCTGCTGAACTTCGCCGTCAATGGCATAAGTGGTGCCCAGAGCAAAATCGATAATCCGCCGAGCATGTTCGGGATCCGTTTCCTCCAAATTAACGATAACCGGAATATTGTCGCGCAGACAATCAGCAATTATCTTCGCGTCTTCGTCAAAAGTTTTCGGTCTTATCGTTGTGATTTTCGTTTTGACCATAGGTTTGGTCGAAGTGTCGTTTGCCATTAAATTATCCCTCGCCGCTATCGCCGAATTAAAATCAACCACATTATGTCCCGTCAAATTGGCGGGCGGCGGTTGAATCGGCGGATCATTTTTTTCGAGTCGCGCAGATTGCAACTCGTCAGGTATTTCCACAATTTTCTTCTCTTCGGCTTTTTCTTCCAATCCGAGAGTTCGACTAAACTTGTCTATGATTTCCATTCATTAAACTCCTCTCGCCGAAAATCGCCGTGCCGAGTCTCACAACATTTGCGCCTTCCTCGACCGCAATTTTATAATCGTGCGTCATGCCCATCGACAAAAAATCAAAAGCCTTCCGCGAAGTTTTCAGCTCGTCGAAAAGTTTCCTCATCTGCGCGAAGAGCGGACGACATTCTTCAACGTCGGAGAAATTCGGCGCGATCATCATCAGCCCGCGCAGGCGAAGATTTTTTGCGCTGTCGACAAAACTTATCAGCGAATTTAAATCTTCCGGGGCGACGCCCGATTTTTGAGTTTCCCGCGCAAGATTGATTTGAATCAACACGTCCTGAATTTTTCCGATTTGTGCCGCCGCCTTATCGAGAGCTTCCGCAAGATGCAAACTGTCAACCGATTGAATCAAATCAAAGAGTTTGACTGCCTGCCGGACTTTATTTGTCTGCAAATGTCCGATTAGGTGACGAGTGACTTCGCGATTGAGTGTTTGAAATTTTTCAGCCGCCTCCTGCACGCGATTTTCTCCGATATTTTTTGCGCCCGCGTCTATTGCCTCGCGCATAACTTCGACGCCGTGATTTTTTGTTACGGCAACCAAAATTATTTCTTCGTCTTTGGCGACGGCGCGATTTTTGCGGGCGTTTTCAATTTCCGTCAGCACTGCCCGAAAATTTTCTGCTGCGCTCAAACGTTATCCACCTCCACATTGAAAATTTTTCACGCGCCTATATTAAACCAGTTAGCTTTTCGCGTCAATGAAAACAGCTTGAATAATTTTTCGCGCCCGAAATTTTTTTCTTGACAAAAAATAACAAAGTGCGTATAATGCGCCTTGTGTTAGTCAAGTGACTAAGACGAGCGGAAGTAGCTCAGTGGTAGAGCACAACCTTGCCAAGGTTGGGGTCGCGAGTTCGAGCCTCGTTTTCCGCTCCAGAATTTGCGGAAGTAGCTCAGTGGTAGAGCATCACCTTGCCAAGGTGGGGGTCGCGAGTTCGAGCCTCGTTTTCCGCTCCATTTTTTTTAAAATTGGAAAGCGGTTGGATCCGTAGCTCAGTTGGTTAGAGCAGACGGCTCATAACCGTCCGGTCTTAGGTTCAAGTCCTAATGGATCCACCAAATGGCCTTGTAGCTCAGCTGGATTAGAGTATTTGACTACGAATCAAAGGGTCGGGGGTTCGAGTCCCTCCAAGGTCATTAATACGGGTAGGTAGCGAAGTGGCTAAACGCGGCGGACTGTAAATCCGCTCCCCTTGGGTACGATGGTTCGAATCCATCCCTGCCCATCAAATTTTTAAACGTCGTCGAAAGGCGGCGTTTTTTCGTCCCCTTTTTCCTAAAGTGGAGGTTTGATCAACTTTTTCTTTGCTGCGCCCAAAGAAAAAGTTGCAAAAAGAAAGGGCGTTTGCCCCGCAATAGAAACATCCTGTTTCTGTTGCGGGCGGGCGCACGTCCTGTGCGCCCGGGTCTTCACCAACCGCTGTAAATCTTTTCATTCCTAGTTCCTAATTCCTAATTAAAAAATCCCTCTGCTGTCGGAGGGATTTTTTTTAATTCATGCGGCATTTTTCCTGCCGCTTAAATTCATTCAACTGCTGAAGTTCCGTTAAGTTCTTCGGCGCGTTTGTCGAAACGGCTCATGATCTCGTTGTAAGTTTGTTTGGAAATTTCGGGCATGCTGTCTTGTCCCGTTACTTTATTCCAAGTCATGCCCGCCTGTTTGAAACCTTCCTCAACTGCCGCTCTCATCTGCGAAAGTTTTTCGGGATCGTTGCCCGCTATCGCCGACGCCAAATCGAAAATACGCGTAGAAACTGCGTCAACAGACCACTCGCCGCCCGGCGCAATGGCTTTTGCCGCATCTTCGGGATTGGTTGCAACTTCCGGCAGGGCAAAACGCGCCGCATCAATTTGCACGCCGCCGAAATTCAAAATGCCGATTCCTTCATCAAGCCAACTTTGAAGTTTGTCGTTCGATTCTGTCATCGCTTGAATCATTATGTTAAGCATTGTTTGCTCTTGCGATGCCATATCGTCTTTGAGTGCTTGAACTTGCTCCGCCGTAAGTCCTTTGGTTGCTTTGGTGTCCGCTTCTTCTACGGAAACTTCTTCCTGCTTTGCCTGCTGAGCTTTTTTAGCCGCGTCGGAAATGTCCAACTCGAATGCATCTCCGACTTTTGCCGACTCGTCTTGTTTTTGCGACGCCGAATTCTGCGCGGTCGCTGTTGCATTTTTCGTGTTCGAAGCTTGCGCCGCGTATTGCGCGAAGCCGCGTGACACTCTCGAAATGTTGTTTACATCCATGTTTAAAACCTCCCTAATTTTAATTCACAAAATCTCGGCGAATCACATCTTCAAAAAATCCGTCAAGTCAAAAGGTTGTCGCGGCTCCCATTTTGTTTCGGGCGAGCCGTCTTCTTTGGGCGGCGCAAAATAATTCGGCACTTCAATCATATGCGGCTTTTTGCGAATTTGTTCCTTGATTTTTCCGTCCTCGTAAGTCGTTATCAGTATCGAGCCGTCGGGCATAAACCGCTTAACCTTCTCAACACAAACGATTGAAATTCCGTCTTCGCGATTGGCATTGCCCGAATCCTCATCGGCTTTTACTTCGCCCGTCAATTCCTCGTGCATATCGCGAATTTCATCCAGTTGTTCCCGAACTTCTTCCATCTTCCGGATGTCGGTCTTGACGTTGGAAATTTTTTCGGCAAGGATTTTTGAATACTCCGAAGCAATATCGCCCTTCAATCTGTATGAAGACTGCGCGGAATTTTTTCCGACTCCCGCCGCAGATTTTGTGACTTCCCATAACTCCATTTCCCTCACGCTCCAAAAAATTTTTCTCAATCAATTTATCGTCTCTCGGAGCGCATCGCTAAAATTTTTTTATTTATATCATTTGACGGCGCGCTTGTCAATTTCAAAACCTTCTGATATATTTTTCGGCATGAAAAGGATAAAATTTTTTCTCAAAAACGAACGCGGTTTTCTCATGTTGAACGTAATTTTTTTGACGCTGATAACTTCTTTCGCCGCAATGATTTTGTTGAACGCCGCGCCGCGAGTCAAAAATTCTCAATCGACGATCCGAACAACCGCACTCTGGCTTGCGAATGAAAAATTTGCTTATCTGGAAAGTGCGGCGGCTGTCGACAACATTGCTCCGACAAATTCGACAAGCACAAAAAATTTCGACGACAAAGATTATCAAATCAAAACGGAAGTAGACGGCGCGAATCCCTACAAAGTCACGGTTAAAGTCGGTTGGACTGTTGACGGGAAAAATTTTGAAATTGAATCCGAAAGGACGATTTGGGTTGCAAAAGAAAATTCGTAGCGGCGGCTTCGTGTTCGTTGAGTTCGCGATAGCCTTGCCGCTTTTAATTTTGCTCTTGTGCGGGCTTGGAAAAGTCAGCATAGAAATTTTTAGATTGGGCAGAGATCAACTTGCCGATTATGTGCTTGAATCGGAAGCGCAATATGTCATGGAAAAAATTACTCAAGAAGCTCGCGCCGCCCGAATAATCGAAGTCGATAACACTCTGCACAAAATCAAAATCATTTATCATGCAGTTGACGACAACAATGAATTGCTTGAATTTAACGGCGGCTCGGAAGATGTTTATTACTTGTTTTCCGACAAAGATATTTGGGAGACGCGATTTTTTTTTCATCTCAAAAATAAGGAAGCGGTTAAACTTTATGCGAAAAGAAATGACGACGGGCGTTATAACACGCCGACAACGGGCGAAAATTCTTTCGGCGAAACTCAAATAACTTCTCTGACTTACGCTCTCGACGAAGAGAAAAAAATTTTACACATTGAACTTGAGATGGAGAGTTTGGAAACTCGACATAAAATAAAAATCGCCACGGCAGTTTTCGTGCCGGGCTTGGAGAATAATTTATGAATGAAAAAGGTTTTGCGACGCTCTTAAACTTGTGTTTGATTTTGGTTATCGCGCTCATCGTCAAAGGAATTCAAGAATCCGAAATGAATCACGTTTACGCGACGAAAGATTTTCAAACCGAATTTGATTTGCAAAACGCGGCGGACAGCGGAATTTACATGGCGGCAGAAAAAGTTCGCCGTGAATTGCAAACAGATGAAAATTATTTGCCTGTGAATAAAAATCCTCACTTGAACGGAAGTCGGCGACAAGGGCAGATAGAAATAATTTCCGAGCCAAAATCCTATTCGGAAGACTCAATCGCCATTAAAGTTTTGGGCGAGCGCGTTGTATTAAAATCTTACGAAGTGAATTACGAAGATAAAAATACACTGAATCCTTCCGACGCAGACAAGACGGCATATATTTTTTTCAGCACGGCGGAAATGGACAGCGAACGTCTCGGCAGAAAAATTTATCGGCGTGCCGTAGCCTACGTTCTTTCGGAAGATGATGATTGGAAAATTCATTTTATGACTTCGCCGACTTACAAATAAATTTTATTCATAACGCAAGGCGTCAATCGGATCGAGCCGCGCCGCCTTCCGCGCAGGTAACATGCCGAAAAATATTCCAACGAACAATGAAAAGCCGAAACTCGCCGCAATACTCAGCCCACTGATAACCGTTGTGAAGTTCCCGAATTTTGAAATTGCCTGCGCGGCTCCGATACCGATAACAATTCCGATAAGCCCGCCGATTATGCTGATCATTGTCGATTCAATCAGAAATTGCAACATAATGCTGTTGTAAGTCGCGCCAATAGCTTTTCTTATTCCGATTTCTCGTGTTCGTTCGGTGACGGAAACCATCATGATATTCATAATGCCGATACCGCCGACAATTAACGAAATGCCTGCGATTGAGCCGAGTAGCAAAGTTATCATTGTCGTTGTCGAAGTCATTGTTTCCATTAAGCTCGTCAAGTTGCGAACGTTAAAATCGTCTTCCGCGCCCGCTCTGATTCTGTGACGTTGCCGCAAAAGTTTTTCAATGTTGCTTTGAACTTCATCCATCTTATCGGCGTCGGAAACTTGCACGTTGATACTGCGGACGTAAGTTATCCCGATTAATCTTTCCTGCGCGGTCGTCAAGGGAATTAAAACCACGTCATCTTGATCTTGTCCGCCGCTGGATTGTCCTTTGCTCGCCAAAACCCCGATAATCGTATAAGGCGCGTTGCCTATGCGAATTTTTTTCCCGACGGGATTAACTTCGCCGAAAAGATTTGCCGCAACGGTCGAGCCGATAACCGCAACTCTGTTTCTTACGTCAACGTCATGTTGACTGAAAAAAAGCCCGCTCTTCAGCTCCAATGATTGAATTGCAACGTATTCGGGGATAACGCCCGTAACAGTCGAGTTCCAATTTTCGTGCCCGTAAACAATTTGATAACTGCTCTGCACTGTCGGCGAAACATAGTCGACATTTTTTATTTTGTCCTTAATCGCTTCGGCGTCGGCATAAGTCAAAGTGGTATTCGAGCCAGCCGCGCCTCTCGGTCCGCCGCGATTCGGGCTGCCCGCCATAACGATTAACATATTTGATCCGAGCCGCGAAATTGAATCGACAACATTTTTTTTGACGCCCATTCCGACGCTAACCATTGCGATAACCGCCGCCACACCGATTATTATTCCAAGCATCGTTAAAAGCGTCCGTAATTTGTTCGCGACGAGACTCAAGCCCGCCATTTTTAAAAGTTCAGTGAAAAGCATTGTATTCTCCTTGCCGTAAAACTTTTTTTATGTCGCCAAAATTTTTCTGACGAGCGAAATAAATTGCTTGAGAGTTAAAATTTCATATCTGAATTCCTTTGGAAAATTTTTTTTGTAAGGTTCGGGCACAATCAAAATTACTTTTTCAATTTTCATTTCCGTCAGCTGTTGCGCGGAAATTCCCTGTTGCAATGTGAACAAATACTTATTTTTATTCCTCACTCTGTCAGCCTCGTTTATAATTTGTCGCCAACGATCTTTGCAAGTTGTCTTAGCCGCCAAAACAATTAATTTATCGGCGTCATAATTCGGGGTATGACGGGCTTGGTCGGAAATAAATTCATGAATCTCCCGCGCCGCTCTTGGCATTCTCCAAATCCTGCAAAATTTCAATCATATTTTTTGCAACAGCCGTAACCAGCGGCACAACAACCGAATTGCCAAATTGCTTGTAAGCGTTTGTATCCGAAGCGACGATTTTATAATTTTCGGGGAAACCTTGAAGGCGAGCGCATTCTCTGGGCGTCAACCTTCGGGGATTTTTTTCGTTTTGACGAATCAAAATTTCAGAGCCGTCTTTATAATGTCTTGCGCTTAAAGTTCGAGAGACGCCGTTTAAATCCGGCAAACCAAATCCGAAACCGTTTCCCTTAGCTTTGTGTTTATCCGCATATGCCTGCAAATAATTCCAAAACTTATCGGACAGAGTATATTTGTCATCAACATGATTTTCCAAAATATCTTTCAAGGCGGGGATTTTTTCGGGAGGATCAAAGTCAAAGCTGAAGTCTATAAATTTTTTGTAACGGGCGGTATCGAAGCCGACGATAAAAATTCTTTCGCGATGTTGCGGAACGAAAATTTTCCCGTCAAGGACGGCAGAAAAAATCGTATAGCCCAAGTCGTTTAAAGTCGCCGTAATGATTTGCCAAGTGCGTCCGCCGTCGTGACTTTTGAGATTTTTCACATTCTCAAGCAAAAAAGTTTTGGGGCGTTTTGCCTCAATGATTCGAGCGACATCAAAAAATAAAGTTCCTTGTGTTTCGTCAAGAAAGCCCGTTGCCTTGCCGAGACTTTTTTTCTTGGAAACGCCGGCGATTGAAAAAGGTTGAAAGGGAAAACCGGCAAGCAATATGTCATGATTCGGAATTTCCTGCGCCTTAATTTCGCGAATATCTCCTGCGGGAATTTCTCCGAAGTTGTCGCGGTAAGTTTCTCGGCAACTTTTATCCTTTTCACATGAAAAAACACAATCGCCGCCGCAATTTTCAAAGGCAAGTCTCATCCCGCCGATTCCCGCAAAAAGATCTATGAACGTAAATTTTTTTTCGCCCGAAAATTTATGACGACGTTTAAAAAGAGAAGGTTGCGTTTTTAATTCGGACATAAATTTACCTCCCGAAGCTTAAACGATGTCAATAATTTCATGTGAATCTTTCGTAATGTCTTTTACAATTTGCCCGTCCTTCACCAAAATTTGACGGTCGGCGGCTTGCGCAATGTCGGGTTCGTGCGTGACCAAAATTATCGTCGAGCCCGCCGCGTGCAGGTCACGGAAAATTTCCATGATCTCGCCCGTCGATTTTGTATCCAAATTGCCCGTCGGCTCGTCCGCCATGATTATTGAAGGTTTCATCGCGATTGCCCGCGCTATCGCCACACGTTGACGTTGTCCGCCGCTTAATTCGCTCGGCAAATGTTCTGCGCGGTCGGAGAGCGAAACTTTTTTCAGCGCGTCCATTGCCAATGAAAGTCTTTCCTTTGTACTCAAGCCCGCATAAACCGCCGGCAACGCGACATTTTCCAAACTCGTCAACTTCGGCAGGAGATTAAAATTTTGGAAGACAAAGCCGATAGTTTTATTTCTGATTCGCGCAAGTTCATCGTCGGAAAGCCCGCTGACTTCTTGTCCGAGTAATTTATACGAGCCGACAGACGGACGATCCAGACAGCCCAAAATATTCATCAGCGTCGATTTTCCCGAACCGCTCGGTCCCATCAACGCCACGAATTCTCCCGAATCGATTTTCAAATCTACGCCGTTGAGTGCGGCGACTGTCTCCGAGCCCATCTTGTAAAGTTTTTTTACGCCCGTTATCGTCACGACGTTTGCCATAAAAATTTCTCCTTGCAAAACTTTTTCACATGATAACAAAAAAAATCCCCTGCCGCAATTTTGGCAGAGGATTTTTTATAAACTCGATTGACGAAAAACTATTTGCGAAGATTGAGTTGAGCAAGGATTTCGCGATAACGATTGATATCTTTTTTGCTGAGATAGCTCAAAAGGCGGCGGCGTTGCCCGACCATTTTCAAAAGCCCGCGACGCGAATGATGATCTTTTTTGTGTTCCTTGAGATGCTCGGTCAAATACGAAATGCGAGCCGTCAAAAGAGCGATTTGAACTTCCGGCGAACCGGTATCGCCCTCATGCATGGCAAATTTCTCCATGATCTCCTGTTTTGCTTGCTTGTCTAACATTTCATGTCCTCCTGTGAAAATTTTTTGCCCGTCGGCGAAGTCCGCGTCGGAGTTTCGACGAACTGCGCCGCAGATTAAGATTGTCGAAGTTTAACACAGGATTTTTTTATCGTCAAGGCAAAAAAACTTCAAAGTTTTCAATGAATTTTTTCGCCGAAATCGGACGACAAAGCCAAGACGGAAATTTTCTCCGCGCCGAGCTCCCTTAAAACTTTTGCGCACTCGCTGACCGTCGTGCCCGTCGTGAAAATATCATCCACGATTAAAATTTTCTTCCCGCGCAGGTTTTCAACTTCAATCGCCGCGAAGACTCCCTTTAAAATTTTTTGTCGCTCCGCCTTGCCGAATTTGTAAAGCTTGGGCGTCTCTACACGCCGAATCAGAATTTTTTTCAGCGGGATATTTTTTTTGCCGAAAAATTCTTCAAAGATTTTCTCCGTCTGATTGAAGCCGCGCTCTTTAAATCTCTCCGCGTGTAAAGGTACCGGTACCGCAAAATCCGTTCCGTCAAGCAACTTTAACATTTCTTCGCGGTTGGAAACGTCGTCCAAGATTTTTTTCAGCGCAGGCAATACGTTCAGATTGTTGTCGAATTTTAATTTATGCAACAAAGGTTGCAAGCCGTCCCGATACTTCGCCACCCGCAAAACTTTTTCTATCGGCGCGGGAACTTCATCAGAAAAATCTACTCGCAAAATTTTTTCCGCGCAAGTTTCGCAAAGCTGATAACGCTCCTCGACAATCTCGCGGCACACGGGACAACGCGGCGGAAATAAAAAATAAATCACCGCCGCGAAAATCTCCTTTAAAAAATTCATTCGTTCACCTCAAAAATTTTTCCGTTATTATAACAAAAAAAGCCCGTCCAAAATTGGAACGAGCCAAAAATTTTTAATAGAAAATTTTTTCGGCGGGACTTTTTAAATCAAAATTCTCACAACGAGCCCCGACGCGTCTGTAAACTTCAAAAGCAAAGCGAACATCATGAATTGCTATTCCGACATTGTAAGATAAAATTCTTTCGCGATCATTCGTACGCCCTTCGATTTTTCCCGTCAAAACGTCCGAGAACTCGCCGCGATAATTCAGTTTGGAAAATTGCTCCCAATATTTAAAGGACTTAATCTGCGCGGTTTGATCTGCAAAAATTTTATCGAAAACCAAATCGCAATTCTGGAAGCCTTTGGAATGAACCGGAATAATCGTTATGCCTGCGGGATATTTTTCGGCGGCGCAAAACAGATCGTCCGTGTTCGTCACGCAAGAGAAAAGCACTTGGGAATTTTCGGCAACAGCCTCGTAATTTTCTGCGATAAAAAATTTCACGTTCTCGACATGGCGAAACCGCTCAATGAATTTTTCCGCCTGATCTTTGTAACGCAAAAGATAAATTTCAAGCGGCGGAGCCCCAAGAATTTTTCTGCGCGTCGTCAACACGTCGAAAGTCGCGTAAGCCGTATTGCCCAGCCCGAAAAAGCCGAGCCGCGTGTAATTTTTCAAAGCAAAAGTCTCGGCGGCAAGCGCGGCAACCGCTCCCGTTCGCAAAACCGTCAGATAATCGCCGTCAATCAAAGCCAACGCGTCGCCCGTGACATAATCGAAGATAATAATTTTGCTCGTCAAAGTCGGAACGCGCCCCGCACGTCGAAAAATCATTTTTACGCCCGCAAATCCTTCGGCGGGCATCATGCAAGGCATTGTGTTAAAAAAATCAGCCGACCCGCACTTGAGACTTGTTTTGGCGGGAAGAATCCATTCATTTTTGCGGATAAAATTTTCCTTGACGATTTCAAACGCCTCGTCGGAACGAATAAGCCCTTTTATCACCGCGTGTGTAATTATTTTCAAATCAAAAACTCCTTTTCAACTTTCAGCCCCCTTCAATCGATAGAAATTGTAAATGTCTTCTTCGGACTTTATGCCGCACTCGGAGAGATTTACGGCGCGGAAAAAGTTTTTGGTTTTTTGCCGATACCAATTCATAACCTCGCGCATTGTCGGCGAATCAACGTTCAATATCTCGGCAAATTGCAGGAGAATATCCAAAGCGAATTCAAAATCGCATTTGAAATATCTGCTGTCAAAATCCGGTTGCAAACCCTGCGGAGTTTTTTTCAGCGGCGAAAGAATTTTTTTCAGCGAAGGAATGCTTCGTATTTTTTTCGTCAACGCGGGAACGGTATCGCTCTCGTAATGAACTTTCAACGAACGCACAGACTGCAAATCAATTTCTTTCAAGGCGCGGCAAATCGCCTGAACTTCATCGTCAAGCTTGAACAAAATTTCTGAGGCGGCGTCGTTCCAATCCGCGTAGAAAAATTTATCAGCCGAATTGTTCTTCAGCATTGAGTAAAGCCGCGCCGTGTGCAAAACGGGATTCGAGGGCGTCAACGTCACACAAAGATAATTATCCAACGCCGCGCAGGGGATTGAAAAAAGTTTCTCCATGTCGCGGCACGCCGAATCAATTTCCGCGCCGAAAAATTTCGCGAGTTGCAAAGATTTCTTTCTTTCAAACCAAACGCTTTTCCCGTATTCTTTAAGACGAGCGATAAAAGGCACGCGCTGAAAGCCGAACAACTCCGCGCCTTTCTTCAAAGCAGGTTGCATTAAAAATTCCGCGCCGCCGAAGCCGGGCACCATTACAAATTTTTTGTCATTGGAGAAGGGAGCAATTTTTTTCGCAAAATCGCCTTGAACATGGGACGGCAGGGTCACGAAGACATAATCCGTTGCGTCGAGAGCTTCAGCCGCGTCCGCCGTCACCAAATTCAATTCAGCGATAAAACGATTACCCCCCCCCCGAATCATTTCATCGGCGGAAATATTTTTTTGCCATTCGTGCGGTCGCGAAGTCAAAATATTTACCGAATGATCTTTTGAGGCGAAGTCAGCCGCCATTGCCGTACCGAGATTGCCGCCGCCGACAATGCAAATTTTCATGGCAACTCCTTCTTCAAAGCGTCGAGTAATTTATCGTTATCCGCCGTCGAACGAACTGCAAAGCGCAGATAATTTTTCCCGCGAATTTTCTCCGACAAATCTTTGACGAAGATATTGCTGTTGATTAAAAGATTTTTGCAAAGCTCCCGCGCAGAACCGCTTGCAAGTTCAATCATTATAAAATTCGCTTGCGACGGCACAACTCGAACGCCCGAAATTTTTTCAAGCTCGGCAGAAAATCTTTTGCGCTCCTCACGAAACTTTTTCAGCGAATCAAAGTAAGTGCGCTTGTATTTCTCAAAAATCTGCATGTAAAATTCCGCGAAAGAATTTATATTCCAGATAACGGCGTCCTTTTTCAGCGCGGCGATAAGTTCTTGATTTCCCGAAGCCAAAACGCCCAAACGCAGTCCGCCGATGCCGTGAGACTTCGACAAACTCTTGATGACACAAAGATTTTTATTCGCGTCCAAAATTTTTTGCTCAATCAAAGTTTCGTTTTCGTCCGCGAAGTCGACAAAACTTTCATCAACAATCAGCCGAATATTTTTTTCTGCCGCCCAATCGATAAGCCGAATCAAATCTTTTTTCGGAATGAAATTGCCCGAAGGATTATCGGGGTTAATGACAACCAACGAAGTTATTTCTTTGTCGCCGAAAAAATTTATCAGATCGTCTGCGGTGTAAGAGAAATTTTCATTCTGCGGCGTGAAATAAATCGAGTCGGCTTTTTCGTAACGGTTGGGATATTCTTCAAAAGTCGGGCGCACGAACCCGACTTTGCCCGACAATTTTTGCATGAGCAATTTAATCAGTTCCGCCGCGCCGTTCCCGACCAAAATGTTTTCTTCGTGGACGCCGAAATTTTTTGCCGCCAGCAGAGAATTTATTTTCATGCCCGAAGAATATTGCGTCAAAAGCTTTGTCGAATTGGCATTAATCTCGTCAATCAATTTTTGCGGCGGAAAGTAGGGATTGACAAGATAACAAAAATCAATCAGCTTGGGATAACGCCAGTAGCCGCCGTAACGCCGCTGAATCAGCGCGAGCTTTTCATAATCGTCGGGCACGAACATTGACTCGGCAATATCCAAATCTTGAATGTCATCGATTTCATACCAACGCAAAGATTTATTATCGCCGCGCAGAGAATTCAAACGTTTTGCGCGAATTTCCGGGTCGTCAAGAATCATGATGACGCGCAGAACTTGTTCATAATATTCGTTATTGCCCAGAGCCTTTGAATAGGCGTCGAGGAACGGCACATAAAGATTTTCCGAAAAATGTTTGCTGAACTTGTAGATGTTGACGGTTTTGTAAAGGTCGGCGGTGTCCTTGAAATTAAAATTTTTGCCGGAGATGAACTTTTCAATTCGGTCGTCGCTCGTAACTTTTATGCAAGTGCCGTCCATCCAGTTTTCGTATTTGTCAACCAGCGCAAGGGTTTCACGCGGATCATTCACCAATTCTTCCAAAACGCTGTCTTCAAAAATCAAATCGGACTCCAGCAACAAAGTATCTTCCGCGCAGAGATATTCCTTCGCCAAAAACAGCGAATAAATATTGTTCGTCTTGTCGTAAACATGATTGTTGACATAAACAATCGGCGTTTGAATTCCAAGCGTCGAAATATATTCGATTAATTTTTGTCCTTTGTAGCCGACGACAATGACAATGCGGGACAAATGTTGTTGTTCGAGCTGATGGAGCATTCGATCTATCAAAGTGACGCCGTTGACTTTAACCATGCATTTTGTGTTGTCTTGAGTGAGTTCCTTAAGCCGTTTGCCCATGCCCGCCGCGAGAATTATTGCTTGCACTGCTAATCCCTCCTTAATTCCTCAGAAATATTTTTGAAAATGAATTCACTTGCCGACATGCCGTTATCTTTCGGGTAGTTGAGAAATTTGTCGAAAATTTCTTTGCGCTCGGCGGCTTTGTAGTCGTCGCCCTCGATAAAGACGCGCTGAATCATCGCGGCGGTAGCATCCAAATCTTTTCCAACGACGAGATAAGAGCCCTTAAAAATTTCTACGCTAAGATAATCGTATTCTTTATCTTCGCGAGTCAAGAAAATCATTGGTTTATCGACGTATTGGTATTCTCCAATAAAAGAGGCTGAATCATGAATCATACCGTCACTTGTGGCAAAAATATTTTGGTAATAAGCTCCACTGTAAACCTGCGCATTTGGCAAGTCATTCCACTTTTGAAAGTATTCGTTTAGAGCTTCACGCGTCGGAAACACTCTCGTATTAAATGCCGAAGCAAATAACTGAGGATGCGGCTTTACAACCCAAGAAATTTCGGGATGTGCCTTCGCGAACTCGTACATGAATTTATGATTCCAACGGAAACTGGATCGACGACCGCCTCCCATTGTGTCTATCGACCAATGCGGAGCCCAAATTATTTTCTTCGCGTCGGGACGCGCCATTTTCCAATCGAATTTAAATTCCACGTCCTTTTTGAAGAAGACATCCAACTTCGGGTAGCCGCTGTAAATCCCGCGAGGCATGCCGAATTTATTTTTCTCTCTATATTTTTCCAATGACATGGCTGAAGGAAAAAACATTTTCCACGAAATGTTATAAAGAAAAAGGTAGTTGAGACCGGGCGACAAAACGAACGAGTATGGAATGTAAACCGGCAAAGTCTCTTTTACTTTAAGATTTGCAAGACAGAAAGCCGGCATCGGACCTTCAGGATACGGATTCACACGAAAGACAATGTCCTGTTTGGGAATATCAAGAGAAGCGTTCTTCATTTCAACCACATTAAAGCCGCGTGCCTTGAATTTCTTTGAATCATTCAGGAAATCGTTGCGCTCGTATTCATTCCATCTGTCTTTGGGTATAAAAATTGTAGGCTCGAAGCGTTCATCTTGGGCAAATAAATTATAAAGGTCGTCGCCGCACCAATGGGATGACTGAAAAAAATAGAAACCCACTTTGATTTTATCTTTGCGGCGAATATTTTCTACAGTCATTTTGAAAATGCGAGTCATCAGTTCGTTATAATCGTCTTTCGACAATAATTCCGCAAGACATGCAAGATAACTGTAAGTCAGTTCGGAGAAAACATTCGTCATCAAATCCATGCAAGTTTCTCTCGGCAAAGTTTTGGAAAGACGTTTGAAATCCTCGCAAGCCATTTTGCAGAAGATATGGTGAGTCAACGGTCTGTCGCCGCTCCAAAAATCGCGTTCGTGTGAAAAATATTTTCCAAGCACATTGAAAAAATCTTTACCTGCGTTGAAAATTTCTTGTGGGGAAATGATGTCTTGAAAATAAAGTCTTTCGCTGAGCAACGCGGTAACCGCCGCCGCGCCTTCCGAATTCAAATGCGTTTTGTCTTGAAATAATTTGTCGGAAAGATTGATGTCAAGCAAGTTGATAAACTTCGCTTTCCAATTCGTATTTTTCCTGACCTTGTTAATCGCGTCACGAAAATTTTTCAGGACGTCGGCTTTGTAAGTTTTTTTAATCATCGGGTGAACGGGCAAGACGACTGCAACAGGTTTTGCGCCGTGATCAAGGCAGAGTTTGAAATAATCCTCAAGAACTTTTTCCTCAACCGTTTGATCCGTCGACAAGCCGATAAGGACAAATTTAATCGTGCCGGGCTTGACCTGCTCAAAAATATTTTTGGCGATTGAAAAAGATTGTTGAAGATTTTGATTGTCGGAGGCAAGAATTACCCCCCCCCAATTATCGTTGTTACACAAAAAAGCGCGAGGAATAAATTTCAAGTCCAAATTGTCGCGCATGTACTCGTTGCCCGTCACAAAAAAATCTGCGCGGGACTCTTCATTTAAATTTTCCATTGAATCACCTCAAAAATTTCTACAAAAAATTAAATCCTTTCTTTTGAATCATAACGCAATGAAAAAATTTTTTCAACTCAAATCTTTTCGCCGAAGTCAGACGACAAAGCCAAGACGGAAATTTTTTCCGCGCAGATTTTTCGTCCGTTTCGTTGCTTATGTATCCTTGAAATTTTTCATTGAAATAATTCCTGTCCGAGTCGTTCAGCTGATTGACGAGCTTAATATTTTTCCGATTATCTTCTTCCTCTTAGCGAGATTTTTATTCAGCCGCCGCCTTTGCAAGTAATATTTCGTCAACGTCTTTCAAAACCTGTTTGCGTGCAGAAAATTCATCCGAATTATTTTCTTCCATATGCGCTTTAAAATGTTCGTCAAAAATTCTTCGTTCTTCGCCGCTTAACTTGCCGATACGTTCGATATCTCTTTTTCCGCCTGCGCTTGATAATAAAACGGCGAATAGGACGCAATGCAAAAAATAATTCCAACGCGACGCCCGCCGGCAGGCAGATAAAACATCAAACCTGCAACAAAGCCGACAGTCGCGAAAATGGACAATAAAAATTTCAATCCTGCCGCGCCTGCAGGTTCTCCAATTTCCATGCCAAGCATTGCTCTTACCGACGCGCCCGCGTTCAAAGGCGATAAAGATTTTTCGGATTCAAAATAATCGCCGCCATTCTTCGCGAGTAATTTCTTCGCCGTCGTTTCTGTGTTCGTCTTGATTAAACAAAATTTCGTTCAAATAAAATTCCGTCTTTAGGAGCCCCGAAGAACTTTTTTGCGGCGGCTCATATTTTTTTGGCGGTTCATAATTCGGCGCGGCAGGCAAGGTAACTTCAGGAAATTTCAAATCGTTTTCGGAAAAATTTTTGTGCGACGGCGGATTATATTTTTGCGGCTCGATATTCGGCAGGACAATTTCTTTTTGCGAAGGCGTGACAATTTCGGGCAATTTGAACGGCTTGACCTGCGCGGGCTTTGAAATTTTTTCGGGCTCGGAAATTTCTTCAACGAAGGGCGAAATAATTTCTTCAGGCGACCTTTCGACTTCCTCAGAAAAATTTTCTCCAAGATTGAGAGTCGGCACATTGATAAAAAAAATTCCGACCGTCAAAATAAACGATTTTTCGGATCAAGTTCTGTGCATTTATCCAAAACTTTTTTCAAACACCCGCCGCAATTTCTGCCGAGCAAATTTTTAATTGTGACAACGAGCGAATAAATATCACTGTGCGAATCGATTTGCCCGTTGACGAATTGTTCGGGCGGCGCATAACCTTTCGTGCCCAAAAGTTTTGTGTCGGACTCCTTGTCGTCTTTGAAAATCCTTGTCGCATCAAAGTCAATCAGCTGAATTTTTTCGCCCTGCAAAATCAAATTCGACGGTTTTATATCCCGATGAATTATTTTTTGTTCATGAAATTCCTTAAGCCCGTCGCATATCCGTTAAAGCCACGCGCTTTATTATCACAAGTTTTCTGCTTTGTCTCGACGCCGCAAGCCACACTTCGCCCTTATCCGAACGCTTAAGCAATTTCAATTTCTCAAAACGGAATTCAAGAAACTCCGCAACATTTTCTTTTATAATCTTGCCTTTCCAAAAGCCTTTCGATATTTAAAAAAAAAATCCGGAGGCGAATGCAATGTTCGCTAAAGATACCGCGCAACTTGAAAACGAATTGAAGCTTGACGAAAAAAATTTGACTATAAGGAGATGTACTGCGCGGGGCACAATAAACTTTACGCCCGCGACGAACGCGACAACGTCATTTCTTTCGCGCCGAAGAATCAAAAAACGGTTTTGCAGGCGAATGAACTTTTGGCGGATTTGAAAATGCAATCGCTGATTGACAACGGATTTGTATACAGAATTTTCAATGACATAGCCCGAAAATCATTTGCAATGCCGCTTGCCGTGTGTTAAACTTTTTTTCGTAGTATAACAAAATAATTTTAGATTTAGTAGGTGAAAACTTTGAAAGGGAAATTGATATTGGCGGACGGCACGACATTTCGCGGGCAACTTTTCGGCGGCTCGAACGCCACAACCGAAGGCGAAGTTGTTTTCAATACGGGCATGACGGGCTATCAAGAAATTTTAACCGACCCTTCTTATTGCCGGCAAATTGTCACGCTGACTTATCCGTTAATCGGGAATTACGGCACGGCAAAAATTTTTAATCAGAGCCGCAAAAGTTTCGTGGGCGGCTTGGTTATCGGCGAACTTTGCGAAAAACCTTCCGGCTCTTCAATGCAAAAAACTCTCGCCGAATTTCTCACGGCAGAAAAAATTCCTTGCCTTTACGAAGTCGATACTCGCGCCTTGACAAAAAAAATCCGTTCGGAAGGAACAATGAAGGGCGTTATTGTCAGCGAATACACTTCGCAGGCAACGATTAATGAAATGATGGCTCTGCCCGTCAGAAAAAATGTCGTCGAGCAGGTTACGACTCCCGTCATGTATTCGCTTGACGCAAGGGCGGGTGCGCTTAACGTCGTGACTATGGATTTCGGCATAAAGAAAAATATTCTCGACGCGCTCCGAAAATTGAATTGCAAAGTTACGGTTGTTCCCGCCAAAACTCCCGCCGAAGCGATTCTTGCACTCAAACCCGACGGAGTTTTCCTGTCGAACGGTCCCGGAGATCCGAAAGATATTCCCGACGTGATTCGCGAAGTGCAAAAGCTTATCGGCAAGCTCCCGATTTTCGGAATTTGTCTCGGACATCAGATTTTGGCTTTGGCAATGGGCGCGAACACTTACAAATTAAAATTCGGTCATCACGGTTGCAATCAGCCCGTCAAAAATTTGGAGAACGGAAAAGTTTACATCACGTCGCAGAATCACAATTACGCGGTTGAGGGAAAATCTTTGAAAGGCTTGCCGCTGAAAATTACTCATCTTTCTTTGAATGACGGAACGGTTGCGGGCATTCGTCATACGTCGTTGCCGATCTCTTCCGTGCAATTTCATCCCGAAGCCGCGCCCGGTCCGAATGATACCGTTCGCCTTTTCGACGAGTTCATTGAAAATATGAAAGCTTATAGGTTATAGCTTATAGCTGATAGAAAAAATCCTATTACCTATAACCTAAAACCTATAACCTAAAAAGGAGGCATGAACTTTGCCCAAGAAAAAAAATCTTAATAAAATAATCGTCATCGGTTCGGGACCGATAATAATCGGGCAGGCGGCGGAGTTTGACTACGCGGGCTCGCAGGCTTGTCGTTCGTTGAAAGAAGAAGGTTTGGAAGTTGTGCTTGTCAATTCCAATCCCGCAACGATAATGACCGATACCAACATTGCCGACCGCGTTTATATCGAGCCGTTGACTGTCGATTTTTTGACGGCAATAATTGAAAAGGAACGCCCCGACGGTTTGCTTGCGACGCTCGGCGGACAGGCGGGCTTGAATCTTGCCGTGCAACTTGCCGAGAGCGGCGCGCTTGAAAAATATAACGTGGAACTTTTGGGCACGTCGATTGAGGCGATTAAAAAAGCTGAAGACCGCGAACTTTTCAAGGAACTTATGGAAAGAATCGGCGAGCCCATTCCCGAATCTACGATCGTTGAAGACATTCACGGCGCGATTGAGTTTGCAAGAGAAATCGGCTACCCACTGATTGTTCGTCCGGCTTACACACTCGGCGGCACGGGCGGCGGCATTGCCAACAACGAAGAAGAACTTGTCGAAATTACTCTGCGCGGGCTGAAATATTCAATGATCGGACAGGTTTTGATTGAACGTTCAATCGCGGGCTGGAAAGAAATTGAGTACGAAGTTATGCGCGACGGCAACGACACTTGCATAACGATCTGCAGCATGGAAAATTTTGATCCTGTCGGAGTTCATACGGGAGATTCAATCGTTGTGGCTCCAACACAAACGCTGAACGATCATGAAGCGCAACTTTTACGCTCGGCAAGTTTGAAAATTATTCGGGCGTTGGAAATTGAAGGCGGCTGCAATATTCAATTCGCGCTCGACCCGAACAGCGACAATTATTATGTTATCGAAGTCAATCCTCGTGTAAGTCGTTCGTCTGCTCTTGCGTCGAAGGCGACGGGTTACCCGATAGCAAAAGTCAGCGTGAAAATCGCCATCGGTTACAATCTTGACGAAATTATAAATGCCGTCACGCAAAAAACTCGCGCTTGCTTTGAACCGAGCGTTGATTATATCGTTGTAAAATTCCCGCGCTGGCCTTTCGATAAATTTGTTTATGCCGATACAACTTTGGGCACGCAGATGAAGGCGACGGGCGAAGTTATGAGCCTCGACCGAAGTTTTGAAGGCGCGATTTTGAAAGCCGTCCGCAGTTTGGAAATCGGAGTCAATCGCCTGCACATGCCGAAGATGGACGAATGGAGCGATGAAAAAATTAAAAGCCGTCTCACCAAAATTAATGACGAGCGACTTTTCTTAATCGCGGAAGCGTTGCGCAGAAATTTGGTTACGACGGATGAAATCGCCGAAATTACCAAAATCGACCGCTGGTTTATCGACAAGATTAAAAACATTACGGACATGGAACTTCGGCTGAAGAAGGGCGAACTTAACGCAAAAACTCTGCGCGAAGCAAAACTTTTGGGGCTTGCCGACAAATCCATTTCCGAGTTGACGGGCGTAAATCTGAATGAAATTCGGACAATGCGCAAGCAATATAAAATTTTGCCCGTTTATAAAATGGTTGACACCTGCGCGGGCGAGTTCGAGGCAATGACGCCTTATTACTATTCGACTTATCGCGGCGAAATTGATGAAGTGGAAGTCAGTGACAAGAAAAAAATTATCGTGCTCGGCTCCGGACCGATAAGAATCGGGCAGGGCGTCGAGTTTGATTATTGCTCCGTTCATTCGGTTTGGGCGTTGCGCGAGGCGGGCATTGAGGCGATTATCATCAACAACAACCCCGAAACCGTTTCGACCGACTTTGACATTTCCGACAAACTTTATTTCGAGCCGCTTACGACGGAAGACGTTTTGAATATCGTTGACAAGGAAAATCCCGAAGGCGTTATCGTTCAATTCGGCGGGCAGACGGCGATAAATCTTGCGGCGAGTTTGGCGGAGGCGGGCGTTAAAATTTTCGGGACGAGCGTTGACAACATTGACCGCGCAGAAGACCGCGAGCGTTTTGACGAAATGTTGACTGAATTGAATATCCCGCGTCCGAAAGGAATAAGCGTAACAAATCTTGACGACGCGATAACGGGCGCGGCAAAAATCGGTTATCCCGTAATGGTTCGTCCGAGTTATGTTTTGGGCGGGCGCGCAATGGAAATTGTCTACAACGAAGAAGAACTTCGCGATTATATGAGCCGCGCAGTCAAAGTTACGCCCGATCATCCCGTTTTGGTTGACAGATACATGCAGGGAACGGAAGTTGAAGTTGATGCGATTTGCGACGGCGTCGATGTTGTTATCCCGGGAATTATGGAGCACGTCGAGCGGGCAGGCGTCCACAGCGGAGATTCAATCGCCGTTTATCCGCCGCAAACTCTTCCTTCAAAAATAATTTACACAATCACCGATTACACAAAACGCCTTGCGCTTGCGCTGAACGTCAAAGGCTTGTTGAATATTCAATATGTCGTTGCGGACGGCAGAGTTTATGTTATCGAAGTCAATCCTCGTTCAAGTCGGACGGTTCCCTTCCTCAGCAAAGTCACAAATATAAAAATGGTAAACGTTGCAACGCGGGCTGCTCTCGGCAAAACGCTTAAGGAAATGGGTTATTATTCGGGGCTTGTCGAGCCGAAACCCTATGTTGCGGTTAAAGCTCCCGTTTTCTCTTTCGCCAAAATGCAGGACGTTGATATTTCTCTCGGACCGGAAATGAAATCGACGGGCGAAGTCATGGGCATTGATTATCACTACGCCAGAGCACTTTACAAGGCGATAACGGGCGCGGGAATTATTGTTCCGAAAAACGGTTGCATTTTGTTCACGGTTGCCGATAAGGATAAAGAGGAAATGAAACAGCTCGCCAAAGCTTTTTCCGAACTCGGCTTTAAGATCGTGGCGACGGAAGGAACTGCGCGGGCTCTTCAATCAATCGGCATTAACGCGGAGATTGTCGGCAAAGTTCATCAGCGGAGCACCGATATTATTCAAATGATTAAGCTTGGAAAAATTCATATGGTCGTGAACACGCAGGCACCCGGCAAACACGTTGCCAAAGACGGTTTCAGAATTCGGCGGGCGACCGTTGAATTGGGCGTTCCCTGCTTTACAAGTCTCGACACGGCTTGGGAAGTTATGCGCGTTTTGACTTTCATGCGTGACAGAAGATTGGTTTATTCGCTTGCCATTCAAGATTATGTCGGCGGCGGAGATGCTCTGGCATGAGCGACGTTGAAAGAATTATCAATAACCAGCTCTTCGGCTGGGATGATGAAAAAGCCGAACTGAATTGGAAAAAGCATCACATAAAATTTGAAAATGCCGCTCAAGTCTTTGCAGACGGAAATCGAATTGAACGTCTCGATATGTCGCATTCAGACGACGAAGACAGGTATATAACAATCGGACGCGTCAGAGAAATTTTGTTTGTTGTTTACACCGAGCGCATAAATGCCGATAATATAAATGTCACGCGGTTAATTTCGGCAAGACGAGCTACCAAACAAGAAAGGAGGGATTATTATGATGGTATACAAATGGATTGATGTAGGCGCACCCTTGACGCCGGAACAAGAAGCAGAGCTTGATGCTTTGTCCAAAATGAGCGACGATGACATTGTTTTTGACGAAGATTGCCCGCCGCAAACAGAAGAGCAGTTGAAACAATTCAAGCGCGTCAATCCCCGCCGCAAGGAAAAAGCAGTCGGCTGAAAAATTTTTATAAGCAAAAAAAATTACCGCTCGATTATTGAGCGGTTTTCTATTTTTTGTTGAAAGTTTCGACGCGCAGATTTTTTCCGTCCGTTTTGAATTTAATCAAACCGTCGCGGTCTGTGCGATAAATTTTTGTCGGAAGATTTTCCAGCCGCTCCAAAACTTCGGCGCGGGGATGCCCGAAATTATTTCCGTAGCCGACGCAGATAATCGAACATTTCGGCTTGACGGCTCGCAAAAATTCTTCGCTTGAAGAAGTTGCGCTGCCGTGATGCCCGACTTTCAAAACCGTACTCGAAACGTCAATTCCTTCATGTAAAATCTGCGATTCAATTTCCTTAACCAAATCGCCCGTTATCAAAAAAGTTATTTCGCCGTAACGGACGCGATAAACATTTGAAATTTCATTGCCCGACCCGACGCTCGGCGCAAATAAAATTTCAACTTCGACGCCGTCCACAGAAAATTTTTCCCCTGCGTGACCTTGTCGAAGAGGCGGCAAATATTCTTCGGCGATACCGAAAACCGCCGCATATTCCGATTTGCTTTCTCCCGCAGTGATAATTTCACCGACGGGAAATTTTTTTATCACGGAGCCCGCGCCGCCCGAATGATCTTCGTGAACATGAGTCAAAAAAATTTTTTCGACAGCACGAATATTTTCATGCTTGAGATAGGGAACAACCACGCGCCCGCCGACATCAAAAACTTTTTCGCGGACGCCGCCCGTGTCAAAGATTAAACATTTTCTTTCGGGCGTGAAAACAACCGCGCAATCGCCCTGACCCACGTCAACAAAACTCACTTCAACATCTCCCGCCTTGAAAAAATTCAGTGCGACCAAAAAAATTATCGGCAACAAAATTTCTGCGCGGCGAAAAATCAGCGCGACATAATAAAAAATTCCCGCCAAAATTCCGAGCGTCGGCACTTGTACCGCGCTGAACGGCAAATTTGCAAAAACCCGATTCAACTCCGCGCCCGCGCCGAAAATTAATGCTTCGCCCGCAAAAAAAATTTTCCCCGCTATCGGCACAACCGCGCTGAAAATTCCGCCCAAAAGTCCGCCGACAATTACAATTTCCAACAGCGGCATGACGAAAACATTTGCCAAAACCGAACTCAACGAAATTTGATTGAAGTACCAAATTATTATCGGCAGGCTCGCCGCCTGCGCCGCGATTGTCATTGACATCGGCTCGGAAAAAAATTTCGGCAGACGTTCAAAAATTTTTTGCAAGTCCTCCGACAAATACATAAGCCCCGCCGTCGCCGAAAAACTCAGCTGAAAACTTATGTCGAACAAAAGCAACGGCTGATTGATTAACATTGCCAAAGCCGTCAACGTCAAAAGCCTTGCGCCTTCAGCCTCCGCGTCCAGAGTTTTGGCGAAGAAAATTAAAATTCCCATTGTCGCCGAGCGCAAAACTTGCGGCAAAAGTCCGCTCAATATCGCGTAAGTTCCGATTATGAAAAATCCCAATGCAAAAGTTAAGCCGCGAGGAAATTTTAAAATCGTGCAGAGCCAAGCCGTCGCCATTGCCAACAAGCTCATGTGCGCTCCGCTTACCGACAAAATGTGAACAATGCCCGTTGTTTGAAAGTCTTCGACCAATTCGGGATTGAGTCCCGCGTAGCCGCCGAATAACATTGCGAAAATCGCCGCCGCATCTTCCCGCGACATAACTTGCGCCATTGACTCGCGATAATGTTCACGAATTGCCGCAACCGTTCTTAAAAATTTTATCCAAAGTCCGCCGTCAACTTCCTCAACAGAAATTCCTCGTTTGTCCGTCGAAAGCCGCGCCGTAATTCCCTCCGCTTTCATGCGTGTGACGTTGTCGATTTGTCCGGGATTTTTATAATTCGTCAAAAGTTTTAAGTTGCCGCTCGCAGAAATTTTATCGCCGATTCTTGCCGTCGAAAATTTTTCGCCCGCCTTGTGATAAGAAGTCAAAATCAAGCCGCCCGAAATATTCTGCGCGGAATTTTTTACTTTTATTGCCTCGGCGTCAACGACAAAACGAACTTGAATCAAATCGTTAGGCAAAGTTTTTATCTGCGGCTCTTCGCGAACAATGCCCGTCAAAGAAATTTGTTGTCCCGCGAATTTTGAAATGTCATCGGGCGGCAAGTTGTCGACTGCCGAAAATCTCAAACCGCCGAGCGCAAAAAAAATTATCGGACAAATTATCCACGCGGTTAAATTTTTTCGTCGCCATGTGAAAATTATTGCACCGATTATCAAAGCCGCGCAGGTTCCGATTAAAAATTTCGGCGAGCGGGAAAAATTTTCCATAAAAAGAATGCCCGCCGCCATTGCCGCGAGCCAAACATTAAGCATTGAGTTTGAAACTTTGATTTTCATTTTGAAATTTCCTTACAAATATGGGCGAAGACACGGGCGCACAGGACGTGCGCCCGCCGGCAACAAAAACAGGATGTTTTT
>CALFJC010000087.1 GCA_937877655.1 uncultured Selenomonadales bacterium | reverse complement strand
ACCATGAAAAATTTCGGCGCGTCGGCTCCCGCAAAAGTCCTCTTTAAAAAATTTGGTTTTACGAAAGAAAATGTTGCCGCCGTCATGAAGTCCGTTATAGAAAAATTGTAAGCAACTCTCTCGAAAAATTTTTCAGCCGTGCAAGAAAAAATCTGCGCGGATATTTACAAATTTCGGTTGGCAAAAATATATCGGGCTTGACGGGCGCAACCGTCACCATGAAAAATTTCGGCGCGTCGGCTCCCGCAAAAGTCCTCTTTAAAAAATTTGGTTTTACGAAAGAAAATGTTGCCGCCGTCATGAAGTCCGTTATAGAAAAATTGTAAGCAACTCTCTCGAAAAATTTTTCAGCCGTGCAAGAAAAAATCTGCGCGGATATTTACAAATTGATTGCAAAATTTAAGTCGAACCTTCAAAAGGAGGCTCGGCTTTTTTCTTGACTTTAAAAAGATTTTGCATTAACCTTGAAAAAATTTTTCGGGTGGTTGTTATGGAAGTGACGAAAATTCTCCGCGAGGAAATTAATTCGGGTAAACACATTATCGGCGCAGTTGTCGGTTCGGGAATAACGGCGCGACTCGCGGCGGCGGGCGGCGCAGATATTTTGCTTGTCTTGAGCGCGGGCAAATATCGAATTATGGGGCGCAGTTCTTTCAGCAGTTATTTTTGTTTTGACAACAACAACGCCCAAGTTATGGATTTTGGCAAGCGCGAAATTTTTCCAGTCGTCCGAAATGTGCCGTTGCTTTTCGGGCTTATGGCTACCGATCCGACAATTCATCTTTACGATTTTTTGAAGGAGATTAAAGCGGCGGGCTTTGCCGGTATCGTGAATTTCCCGACAGTCGCACTCATTGACGGAAAATTTCGCGAGGCTCTCGAAGAAGAAGGCACAACTTACGACAGAGAAATTGCCGCGATTAAACTCGCCAATCATCTAAATTTGTTCACAATGGCTTTCGTCACGAACGAAGAAGAAACTCGACAAATGCTCCGTGCGGGTGCCAATGTCATTTGCGTTCATCTCGGCTTGACAAGAGGCGGCTTTCTCGGCGCGAAAAAATATATTTCAATCGACGACGCCAAAAATTCCGCCAAGAAAATTTTTGATGTCTGTAAAAATCTCAAGCCCGAAGTTTTACGGATGATTTATGCCGGTCCTGCCAACACCCTCGCCGACATGAAATATCTTTTTTTCAATACCGATTGTCAAGGTTATATCGGCGGCTCGACTTTCGACAGAATTCCGATTGAACGGGCGGTCTTCGACACAGTCAAAACTTTCAAGCGCGGCAGTGAACATCCCGAAGAAATTTCTCGACAGTCCGAAAAAATTTCGACGGAATTTGTTCGACGATATATCGCGGAACATTTTCTTGAAAAGATAAGTTTTGCCGAACTCGCCGCCGCCGCCAATATTTCCCGATCCTATTTAAGCAAAAGATTCAAGGAGGAAGTCGGAATAAGTTTCAGCGAATATCTTTTGAGTTTTCGACTCAATGAGGCAAAAAAAATTTTGGAGACCGAAAAAAATATTTCGTGCAAAGAAGCGGCGTTGCGGGCGGGCTATACAGACTACGTGCAGTTCACCAAGATGTTTAAAAAGTTTGTCGGAGAATCTCCGAGCAATTATCAAAAAAAATTTACTTGTGTATAAGTCAACTTTTACGACTTAAACACAAGCTTTTTTTAAAATTAAATTCTTGAACACAACGGGAAAATTTTTCGCGCCATTTATTTTTCCTCTGCGAACGATTAAAATTTTTTCACAGGAAAATTTTTCGGAACGGAGGGAAAAATTTTGAAGACGATAGCAGTAGCGGGCACTTTCGACACAAAGGGCAGAGAATTTGCTTATGTCAAAGGGCTCCTTGAAGAATTGGGCGTGCGCCCGTTCATGATTCATACGGGCGTTTTCGAGCCTGCTTTTCCTGCGGACGTGACCAACGCGGAAATCGCCGCCGCCGTCGGGCAGGACATCAAGGCGATTGTCGAACGCAAAGATCGTGCTCTTGCCACAGAAACTTTGTCGAAGGGAATGGAAAAACTTGTTCCCGAACTTTACGCGCAGGGAAAATTCGACGGGATAATTTCTTTCGGCGGCTCCGGCGGAACTTCGCTTGTCACTCCCGCCATGCGTGCCCTGCCAATCGGCGTCCCGAAAGTTATGGTCTCGACAATGGCTTCCGGAAATGTTTCGCAATACGTCGGTACAAGTGATATTGTTATGATGCCTTCGATTGTCGACGTGGCGGGGCTCAACAAAATTTCCAAAATGATTTTCTCAAATGCCGTGCTTGCGATTGTCGGCATGGTAAATCTGCGCGGAAATCTGAAGGAAGATAATTCGGAGGCTAAGCCGTTAATCGCGGCGTCAATGTTCGGAGTAACAACGCCTTGCGTCGATAAAGCAAAAGATTATCTGGAACAGCACGGCTATGAAGTTTTGGTTTTTCATGCAACGGGCACGGGCGGCAAAACTATGGACGCGCTGATTAACGCGGGCTTTTTCGCGGGCGTTTTGGATTTGACAACAACCGAATGGGCAGATGAAGTTGTCGGCGGAGTTTTGGCGGCAGGAAAAAATCGTTGCGAGGCGGCGATTAGTAAAAAAATCCCGCAAGTTGTTTCCGTCGGCGCGTGCGACATGGTTAATTTCGGACCGATTGACACCGTCCCAAAAGAATTTTCCGGGCGCAACCTTTACAAACACAATCCCACAGTTACGCTTATGAGAACGACCGTTCAGGAAAATAAAATTATCGGCGAAAAGCTCGCGTCGAAATGGAATGCCGCGCAGGTTCCGATGACTTTACTTCTTCCGAAAAAGGGCGTCTCAATGATTGACGCGGACGGGCAACCTTTCAACGGCGTTGAAGAGCGCAAAACTCTTTTCGAGACTTTAAAGAAAAACATCAACAATGAACTCGTCGAGATTCGCGAACTTGACAACAACATTAACGACACGGACTTTGCATTGACGGCGGCTAAACGCCTTGTCGAATTGATTGAGCGCAAATAATTTTTGGGAGGGCTTATAATGGAAAAGTATTTGAGCATGGTAACGCCCGATGACGTTGAAACCCAGATTTTGGATTGGGGCGTTTTTCAATGGCTGAGCGAGCCGCGTGTTACGGGCGTAGAAAAAATGGTTGTGGGAATCGGCACGGTTAAGCCCGGCAAGGGACATGTTCGCCACAATCATCCCGACAGCCAAGAATTCATTTATTTCCTCAAAGGCAAGGCACTTCAAACAATCGAGCGTCCCGACGGCTTGCAGGAAAAGGAACTTCATCCCGGCGATTTAATTTCCATTCCGCAAGGAGCTTATCACTCCACAATTAATGTCGGCGACGAAGATTTGGTTTTCCTTTGCTGTTATCTCAACGCGGGAGCAGAACGCG
This sequence comes from uncultured Selenomonadales bacterium, assembly GCA_937877655.1. Classification (GTDB taxonomy): domain Bacteria; phylum Bacillota; class Negativicutes; order Selenomonadales; family Selenomonadaceae; genus Quinella. Next base: position 15,701 of record CALFJC010000087.1, on the reverse strand, counting down.
CCGTTGCCGATACCGCATTGGAGATTTTGCCGCCGAAAAATAATTGGAAATAATTTTGGAGGTTGATTTAAATGTTGAAGAAGACCAGATCGGAGATTATGGCTGACTTTCGTGCGCAGGTAGCGGCGGGAAAAATTCTCGTCGGTGTCGGAGCAGGCACGGGCATTACCGCCAAATGCAGCGAAAAAGCGAATGTTGACATGCTGATTATTTACAATTCGGGACGTTTTCGTATGGCGGGACGCGGTTCGTTGTCGGGGCTCCTCGCTTACGGCGACGCGAACAAAATCGTCCAAGAAATGGGACAGGAAGTTTTGCCGATTGTTAAAAAGACTCCCGTACTCGCGGGCGTTTGCGGAACGGATCCTTTCCGCGTCATGGAAATTTTCCTTAAGCAACTCAAAGAGCAGGGATTTAACGGCGTTCAAAATTTCCCGACCGTCGGACTTATCGACGGAAAATTCCGCGCCAATCTCGAAGAAACGGGCATGGGCTACGGACTTGAAGTCGATATGATTCGTGAAGCGCATAAACTCGACATGCTTACTTGCCCTTACGTTTTTGATCCCGAACAGGGAAAAGCTATGGCGGAAGCGGGAGCCGATATTCTCGTAGCACATTGCGGCTTGACTACCAAAGGATCTATCGGTGCCGAAACTGCTTTGACGCTTGATGATTGTTGCGAAAAAATTCGCGAGATCATAAAAGCGGGACGCGAAGTCAATCCCGACATCATGGTAATTTGTCACGGCGGTCCCATTGCCGACCCCGAAGATGCGGCTTACGTCATAAAACATGTGCCCGAAATTGACGGATTCTTCGGCGCGTCCTCAATCGAGCGTCTTGCCTCCGAACGCGGCATGACTGCTCAAGCGGCGGCGTTCAAAGCCATTACAAAGTAAAAACTTCCTCAATAAAATTTTATCCTTCGCCAAAAAATTTGCGGCGGAGGATTTTTTTTGTTATCATGTGAAAAATTTTTTACAGAATTCGGAGACAAAACATGACAGACGTACAAAATCAGCCCGACAAGCGCGGGATAAAAATAAAAAAAACAGGCGTCACGAAAGTACACCTGCCGTTTTTAATTTCGGACGGAGAAAAAATTCAACCGGTCACCGCGCAGATTCAATTCACGGTATCGCTCGATAAAAATCTGCGCGGAACGCACATGAGCCGCCTTGCAGAAATTTTGACGGATTGGACAAGCCGCCCGATTAAAATTCCCGACGTTGAAAAAATTTTGCTCGACGCATTGGAAAAACTTTCAACAGATTTCGCAACGATAACAATCGCTTTTAAATTTTTTGTGGAAAAACTTTCGCCCGTGTCGGAAAAAAAATCTCTGTCGGCTGTCGACTGCGAATTTATCGGTGAACTCACTCGCGGCGGGCGCATGAATTTTACTCTGGGTTTAATTGTGCCGTTCACTTCGCTTTGTCCGTGCAGTAAGGAAATTTCGGAATTCGGGGCGCACAATCAACGCTCCGTCTGCCGCGTGAAATTGTCCTTCAAAGACTTTGAAAACATTTCGATAGAAAAATTTGTTCGGCTTATCGAGGCGCAGGGCTCGGCAGAAATTTTCCCGTTGCTTAAGCGCGAAGATGAAAAATTTGTAACCGAAGCCGCTTATAAAAATCCAAAATTTGTCGAAGACATTTTGCGAGACATTGTAATTTCTCTGCGCGGCGAAAAAAATTTATCGGCGTTCGCCGTCGAGTGCGAGAACTTTGAATCAATTCACAATCACAACGCCTTTGCAAGTCACGAAGAAAAAATTTCAAGTGACGCCTGATGGAGGAATTTTTATGGCGAAAAATATATTGTATGTTGAAAAACCGGAGCTGTGGAAAAAAAATTTTGCTACAAAAAGATTTTCAGACGATAAACTTGAAGTTAAAGTTATTGAACACGGAATAGTTTTGCCTGCTCGCAAAATCGAAGTGGGCTACGCGGGCGGCGTCTGCGACAACGATTTTAATTTCATTGCAGGTTACACGAGAAATTATGCTGACGGAAAAGCGCAGGAAACAAAAGGCGGCGGCAGATGGTGTTGCCTTCAATCTTCTTACAGTGTCGAACGAGAAAAATTTTTTCAGCTTGATGAAGATGTACTTTTCGGCGGAACATTGATGGGGCATTTCGGACATTTCATAATGGAATGCTGGAGCCGCTTGTGGTATGTCATTCAAAATCCCGAATTGAAATCGAAAATTTTATTTATCGTAACCGCCAAAGGTTATCACAAGTTTTTTGATGAATTCTTCCGATTGATGGGGATTGAAGCCGAAAGAATAATTTACGTAAAACAACCGATGCAATGTCGGTCGGTTATTGTGCCCGACCAAGCGCAATATTCCTCAATGACTTTCATGGATGAATTTTTAATTCCCTATCGAAAAATAAAATCGCGAATAACGCCCGGCAATCATAAAAAATTATATTTGACGCGCACAAATTTTGACGAACAGTTTATAACTCGCATGAATTCAGGCGAAAAAAACATTCCCGTGCAGGGACATTGTTTCAACGAAAAATATTTCGAGGATTTTTTTTCTGCGCGAGGTTACGAAATTGTTTCTATGGAGAAATTAAGTCTTGAAGATCAAATTTCTTTGATCATGGGCGCGGAGGAAATAGTTACCACACTTGGCACTTTGTCGAATTGGGCGATATTCGCCAAGCCGAATTTAAAACTGATTGTGCTTAATCGCACGAGTGAACCTTTACATTTCCAGTTTTTGGTTAATGCGGCAACAAATCTTTCCGATTTTTACGTTGTTGACATCGGGAAAAGTTTTATGTACGCCGAACACTACAGCAGCGCATGTGTGCTCGGCTCGACCAAGTATTGGAAAAAATTTGTGGCGGATTATTTCGGCGAACAAATCGAAGAAGACGACGACAATCCTTATCTTGAAGAGACAATAGATAAATACGTAGATTTTTGGAGCAAAATATATCCGCAACCGCAATATGCCGAGCATTGGATTAGTTCTTTGAAAAATATGTGCCATAAAATCGTTGCATTGGAGTCGAGAATAATCAAAAGGCGTCCGCTCCTTCGATACATGACGCATGTGAGCAAAGAAGGCTGGAGCTCGTGGAAGGTTGAGAGTCAGTTAAGCAATTTGCTCGAACAAAATGATCTTCAGGCGATAAAAATAAATTTCGTGATGCATAAAGTGTATTACGCGGTTTATTTCAACGAAACTTGGTCGGAAGAAGTCATTTCGCCGAACATTGCGGGCACTACGGGGCAAGAAAAATCAATCACTGGAATAAAAATGCGCCTCGACGAAGAAGGCGCAAAAAAATTCGATATTCTCTATCGCGTTCATAAATTCGACGGCGAATGGACTGTTTGGGCAAAAAACGACGAAGAACTTCTTTCAAACGGACAAAAACTCAACGCCATTCAAATAAAGTTGGAATCTAAACCCCAAGAACTTTCTCCATCTCCGAAATAATTTCGTCCGGCTTAAGTTTCGGCGGCTCCAATGTCTCATTTACCGCACGATCAAAGTTGCACAGCGCGGAATACAAACAATATTTGCAAGCGTCGTCGTCCGCTGAAACTTTCGCGGGCTTGACTTCAATATTTCCGCTCAAAATCTTTTCCGCCGTCTTTTCCAAAATTTTTTCCGCGTATTTGATGATTGTTTGAAAATCTGCGCGGCTTACAAGGCTTTTTTTATCAAAATTAACAAAATCGCCCGTCTTATCGACGGCATTTTTTATTTCTTCGTCAATCCGAATCAAGCCCGGCATTTTTAATTCATTTTTCGCCTCGCCTGTCGCTTCGGAGTCATTTCGCCCTTTTTTGCTCGGAATTTTTAAAAGACAATACAACATCGCCCCAACTTCGCGCCCGTCAACTTCGGGAACTTTTTTTATTGCCTCACCAAGATAAATCAACAGTTGAAGGCTCAATCCGCTTAAAATTTTCCGCAAACTTATCGAAACCGAGCCCGTTTTGTAGTCAATTATCAAAAAATATCGCCCGTCGCCGCTCAAATCGATTCTGTCAATCCGTCCGCTCAAATTTATCTCAACGTCCGAGATTTTTTTGTCGTCATGAAAGTTTTTTTCAAAGATTTGCGGATGAAATTCGCTTATCTCGTCTAATTTTATCAATCGCGTCAAAGATTCTACTGCAACTTTTTTTATTCGCTCCCGCCGATGCTCCAAAGTTTTCGTGCTAAGCAAAATCTTGTTGTGAACTCGCGGCGTCAATTCCGCTACGATTTTTTCAACGCGGCTGTTCAACTCAACCGCATTCACCGAAGTCCATTCCCGATTTTCCTTTTGCAACTCGCGACCAAAATTACTCATGACTGCATGAAGAATATCGCCAATGTCGGGTGTCAAAATCTTGTATTCGACGCGCTCCGCCAAGTTTAAGCCGTATTTCGCAAAATATCTGAACGGACAGCCGTTAAAACTCTCAAATCGCGTGATGTCGGCTTTAATTTTTTTGTTCGGCGCGTAAAGTCTCTTAGCCGTCGCCTCCGATAAGCTTTTTTCTCCGGAAATAAAAATTTCACTGCCCAAATTCTGTAAAACGTCCAATTCAACCTTTTCCGTCGCCACAAACGGGAAAATCAAGCGAATTTTCTTCAATAACGGCGATTCCGACAGCTTTTCGCCGTTTAAATCCGCCGTCGAATAGGAAATTTGTAAAATCTCCCGCGCCTCCGTCATGCCGCGATAGATTAAAAATTTTTCCGCCAAAGAATTCTCTTTTCCGCCCAACGATATTTCCAAGCCAGACTCGTTCAGCCGCAATCTCTCCGCGTCGCTGAATAAATTCTTTTCTCCCACCCTGCGCGGGAAATTTTTTTCGTCAAAGCCCAAAATAAATATCACTCGCGAATTTTGTAGCGAATTTTGATCGAATTGCGCAACCGTGACTTCGTCCAAGCCCGGCGGTATCAGCGACATTTCCAACGAATCAAGCCCTTCGCCGATTATAGATTCAAATTCCGCCCGATTTATCTCCTCTTCGCCCAGCGCGTCAACAATTTGTTCAAATAAATTTATCACGTCGTCCCAAATCTTCAAATGCTCCCGCGATAACTCCAAATTCCCGCGTATTTCCTCTGAAATTGACCATTCCGACAGCTTTTCGGGCACTTTCAGCCCCTCCAACAGCTTAAAAAGCGCGGTTGTCAGAGAAATTACTTCGCGATTGGCATTTTTTATCAGTTCGGAAAAATTTATCAGCGGTGCAACCGCTTTTTTCCTAATCGCATTGATTTTTTCCAGATTTTCAAGCTCTGCCGCGTTCGGTTCGCAAAAAGGTTCGTCCAAAGACTTCACACGCAAATAATCCCAGTCTCTTTGCCAATTCGCCGCGCCTTTTATCCCGAATTCAATTACATAATTCTCCAATAAGTCGACTTCTTCCGCCGTTACGTCGAAAAATCCCGTTTTTAAACAGCGAAATACCGATTCTTTTCGCCAGCCGCGCAGAATTTCCAACGCCGAACGAATTAATTCCGCCAAAGGATGATGCGCCGCCGCTTTTTTCATGTCGACAAAGTAAGGTATCGCGTGCAACTCGAAAATCGGCTTTATCAACGAAAAATATCTGTCGTCCCGCGCCAAAACTCCGATTTCGCGCAGACGATAATCTTTTTTTACCAATTTCAATATCTCTCGCGCTGCAAATTCGACTTCTGCCCGCCGATTTACCGCCTCAACGATTTTTAAGCCCGCCGCGCCCTCAAAATTCTTCGGAGCGTAGTCAAAAAGCCGCTGTTCCAAAATTTTCAGCGGTTCATGTTCAAATCTGCGCGGATTTTCAAGGGAAATAACCTTAAATTCAACGCCGAGTTCAGCCGCAACCTTTTTCAACGTCAAAAAAGTTTTGTAAGAGCGATTGAATATGCCGACTTCAGAAATGTTTTCGCGATTTTTTAAATCTGTGTCCATCGGCAAAGTTATATGAACATTTTTCGCGCAGATAATCAATTTCCGCAAAAAATTTTCTTGTTGCGGGTCGAAAAATATGAATCCGTCAATAAAGATTTCCGCCGCGCCGATTGTCGGCGATTGATCCATGAATTCCGCCGCTCGTTCCAATAAATTTTCGTCATCAGTCAATTTTCCCGCCATTGCCGCCTTAAAATCTTCAATTAAAAGCTCCAAATCGCTGATTTTGTCCTTAAGTTCGGCGTTTTCGACTTTTTCAGCCGCTAAATTCAATTTTTCAGCGTCGATTGAGTAAGTGCGCAGTTCTTTAAACTCGTTCGATAAAATTTCCGAAAATCCGTGTTGTTTTGCGGCTCGAACGAAATATTTTAAATCGCCGACCTTATCGCGACGCAATAAAATTTTTTTCAGCAAAAGTCTCCGCCCGATTTCCGAAATGCGCGGGATTAAATTTCCGCCGATTTCGTCCAGAATTTGCCGCGCAAATCGATTGAAACTGTTCATTCGCGTGTTAAATGCTCCGCCCGTCATCGCCGCAAGCTCCAATTCCGCTCGATATGTTTGATACGCCGGCAATAAGAAAATTATTTCCGTTTTGAGCGGCTCGGTCGACAAAATTTCTTTCGTGCGCCGCAAACACTCGAAAGTTTTGCCAGTTCCCGCCCGTCCGATTATCATTTCTATCATTTGAATCACTCCCGCGCCTATTATACAAAAAATTTCAGATTGTGGTATAATCTCCGCGAAATATTTTTAGGAAGTGATTGTTTTGCTTAAAATTTTCCCCGCGCTCGAAGATTTTCAAGCCTTCGCGCAAAATTCCAACCTAATCGCCGTCTCGGCAGAGATTAATACCGATTTGGATACCCCTGTTTCCATTTTTTATAAGCTCGTCGGCGACGGACGCGGCTTTATCCTTGAATCTGTCGACACTACCCATCAATCTTTCGGCAGATTTTCTTTCATCGGTGCAGATCCTTTCATCGAATTGCAGGTTTTTAAGTCAAAACTCATGATTCGCGACGGCGATTTGATGAAATGCATTGACGGAGAGCCCGTTTCCGCAATAAAAACCTTTATGAACCGCTATAAACCCGCAAATTTCGATAAAAATCTGCCTCTTGCCAACGGCGGCATGGTCGGTTACTTTAATTTTGAAGTCGCCGCCACTTTCGACAGAATTCGCGGGCTCAATCTCGGTGAAGAAGAACTTTTGGGGCAATTTATGATTTGTCGCGTGCTTATCGTCTTGGATTCACTAAAAAATTCTGCGCGTTTGATTTATCTCGCCGACATTAAGGATAAAAATCTGCCCGAATTGTACAAAAATATTTCCGCGCAGATGAATTTCCTTGCCGAAAAGCTCTCCGCACCTCTGAAACTCACCGAATCAGAGAAAATTCCTCACGAACCGATTGATTTTCTTAAAAAATACGGTGAAGCTCCGCCCGAAGTCTTAAACGCGATTGAAAAGGCGAAAGAATACATTTTTGCGGGAGATATTTTCCAAGTCGTGCCTTCAAAGCAGTTTAAAGCCAAAATTTCAAAGCCCGCCTTCCTTTTCTATCGAAAATTGCGCAAAATCAACCCGTCGCCTTACATGTTTTATCTGAATTTTGGAAGCGTTAAACTTATCGGCGCGTCGCCCGAAATGTTGGTTAAAGTTGCGGGAAAAAAGGTTTTTACCTACCCGATAGCGGGAACTCGCAGGCGCGGAGATAATTCTGAAGAAGATTTGGCTCTTGCCGCCGATTTGCAAGCCGATATTAAGGAAAATGCCGAACATTCTATGCTTGTCGACCTTGCACGGAACGATTTGGGCAGAATTTGCGCGGCGGGCACGGTAAAAGTTGAAAAACTTCGCGCCGTCGAATATTTCAGCCACGTAATGCATATGGTTTCGAGCGTCACGGGCATTTTGAAGGAAAATTTTCTTCCAATTGACGTTTTGAAGGCAACTTTTCCAGCCGGAACTGTCAGCGGCGCGCCGAAACTCCGCGCAATGGAGATTATTCACGAATTGGAGCCCGTTCGCCGCAAAAGTTACGCGGGAACCGTCGGTTACATGGATTTTTGCGGAAATATGGATATGTGCATAACTTTGCGGACGATGAGGCTTGAAAATGACGTTGACGCGATAATTCAGACGGGCGCGGGCATTGTCGCCGACTCAATTCCGCTGAATGAATACCGAGAGTTCTTGCAAAAGGCAAAAGCGTTGTTTGAAGTGGTTGAGGAGGTGGAAAATGATGATTAAAAGCAAAATTCTCCTGCTTGATAACTACGATTCGTTCACATACAACGTTTATCAGCTGATTTCGGAGCTCGGAGCGACGGTTGAAGTGGTTCGCAACGACAAAATCACGATTGAAGAGGTTAGAAAGAACTTTTCAGCCGTAATAATTTCTCCCGGACCGGGAATTCCGAGCGACGCGGGCATTTCGGAAAAAATAATCGACGAACTCAAAGGCGAGTTGCCGATTTTGGGAATTTGCTTGGGACATCAAGCAATAGGCGAAGTTTTTGGCGGAAAAATCGTCAGAGCTAAAGAAATTGTGCATGGAAAGACTTCAAAGCTGATTCACAACGGAAAAGGGCTGTATTTCGGGCTTGAACAGGGAATTTTGGTCGGAAGGTATCATTCGCTGATAATTTCGAGAGAAAATTTTCCTAAATGCCTTGAAATCACGAGCGAACTTGCCGACGGGACGATAATGGGCGTCCGCCACAAAAATTTCGACATTGAAGGGATTCAATTCCACCCCGAATCGATTTTGACTCCCGACGGAAAAATTATGATGAAAAATTTTTTGGAGAAATTAAATGACAAAACTTGAACGATTGAAAGAAAATTTGCGCGGGCTGGGGAATGTGGCGGTAGCGTTTTCGGGCGGCGTCGATTCAACATTTTTATTAAAAGTCGCGCAGGACGTTTTGGGCGAAAAAGTTTTGGCGTTGACGGCGGCGAGTGTCTTTGTTCCGCGCAGGGAATTGGAGGCGGCGAAAAGATTTTGCGCGGAAAATAAAATTCGGCAGGTAATTTTCGCGGCGGACGTTTTAAAAATCGAAGGCGTGAAAGAAAATCCCGCCGACCGCTGTTATTTTTGTAAGCGTGCGCTGTTCAAAAATTTTTTGCGGCTTGCGGAAGGAAAAATTTTGGTTGAAGGCTCGAACATGGACGATTTGGGCGATTATCGCCCGGGTGCTAAGGCGATTAAGGAATTGCAAATAAAAAGCCCGCTCCAAACCGCCGAACTTTACAAGGCGGAGATACGCGAGCTGTCAAAAAAAATGAATTTGCCGACGTGGAACAAGCCGTCGATGGCGTGTTTGGCGTCGAGAATACCTTACGGCGAATTTTTGACGGAAAAAAATCTGTCACAAGTCGAAACGGCGGAAGAATTTCTGTTAGACGCGGGATTTAGCCAGTTGCGGGTGCGAGTTCACGGGAAAATAGCGCGAATAGAGATTTTGCCTGCTGAATTCGACAAGATAATAAAAAATCGCGAGGAAATTACTTCGCGACTAAAAAATTTGGGTTTTGATTATGTCACATTGGACTTACAGGGCTATCGAACGGGGAGTTTGAACGAAATTATAAGTCACGAATAGAAAAATTTCCTTTTCCGTCGAGATTTAGCTCCACATCATGCAGATTAAAGAGCGTTGAGCGATGTCCGACGCTGATAATCGTAACTTTTGGCAGTTTTTCACGCAAAAGGTTGTACATTTCAAGTTCTCTCGGCTCGTCGAGCGCGGAGGTTGCCTCGTCCAAGAAGATAAAATCGGGCGCGGACAGCAAAACTCTTGCGAAGGCGAGCCGTTGTTGTTCTCCGAGCGAAAGAATTCTGCTCCAATCGTCCGCCACGTCGAGTTTATCGGCAAGCGCGGGCAAATCGACGAGTTGCAGAGTTCTTTTTAATTTTTCATCGGGCGGAGAATTTTTTTCGGCTGAAGGATAAATTAAAGCGCGGCGGAGAGTTCCGAGCGGCAAATAAGGTTTTTGCGGCAGGAACATTACGCGAGAATCTTTCGGCAAGGCAATTTCTCCCGAAGCATAAGCCCAAATGCCCGCCAAAGTTCGCAAAAGAGTAGATTTTCCGCAACCCGACGCGCCCGTAACCAAAAGTGACTTGGAATTTTGAAGTTGGAGCGAAAAATTCTTCAAAAGTTCTCTTCCTGTGGGCAAAGAGACGTTTAAGGCGGAAATTTTTAATTCGGGTGCGGTTGAAGTGGAGATTTTGCTTTGAATTTTCTTTGCTTCGTCGATATGTTCGGTAAAACCGGCAAGACGATTGATAACGGCGGCGAGATTCGCCAAAGTGTCGTAAGAATCGACGAAATAGCTCAGTGCGTCCTGAACTCTGCCGAAAGCGGAAGAAATTTGCATCAACCCGCCCAGTTGAATTTCTTTGGCAAAATATCTCGGATAAGCCATCATATACGGCACAATTACTGCGAGTTGCGAATAGCCGTTCACATAAAAATTCAAGTGCTTTGTTTTCCGCATGAGTTGCCAAAAATTTTTAATGACGGAGGAGAATTTTAGGTTAAAACCTTCGAGCTCCGCCGCCTCGCCGCGATAAAAAGCAATGCTCTCCGAATTTTCGCGAACGCGCATCATGCTGAAACGGAAATCCGCCTCAAATTTTTGCTGATCGAAGTTCAAACCGATTAATTTTCGTCCGACCTTATGCGCGATGAAAGTTCCGACGCCCGAATAGATAAAAGAGAACCAAAACATGTAACCGGGGATTATGAGCCCTGCAATTTCGATTGAACCGGATAATTCCCATAAAACGACGCCGAAAGCCGCGAGCGTTGTTAATTGTTTCAAAAAGCCGATAAGCAAGCCGAGCGACAGATTTACAAATTGCCCGATGTCTTCAGAAATACGCTGGTCGGGGTTATCAGCCGCGTCCTGCAGTCGATAATAAATTTGTCCGCCCATCCAAGCGTTCAGATAATTTTTCGTCATCCACGTGCGCCATTTTATCTGCAACATTTGCCGCAAATAAATTGCATAGACCGCGATAATGATGTAAGTAAAGGCAATCGCGCTGAATTCACCGATAAGCGGCCAAAAACTTTCCTCTTCGTAATTCTGCAGAGCGTCCCAAAAAATTTGATACCACGAATTGAGTTGAACCAGCAGATAAACCATTGCGAAATTCATCGCAATGACGACTGCCAACAGCCCGCGAGCCTTCCACTTTTCTTCCGACGACCAATAACCTTTGAACAGCGACCAGAAGCCGCGAAATAATTTTTTCGTATCCAAATGAAAAACCTCCCGCGCAAGTATAATTGTTGCAGGAAGTTTTTTCAACTTAAAAAATGAAAACCGCTTGAAAACCGGCGATTTATGATTTATAATTCAATTTGCTTGATGCCATGCGGCAGGGCGGTTTAAATCCAAAGCCCCCGGAAAGGGGGTGGATAGTGATGTTTACGATTATTTTCCGAATCATTATTCTCGTGATTATAATCCTCTGGATATTCACAGGAACAGCCGCCTAAGCTTCTCCAGAGCATAGCGGCTGTTGTTTGTTGTATCAGCTATATATGTCGGGGGCTAAACCGCCTTCAAGCAATCTTCGCCTCCGTATGAGGCACTTTTTTTATTACTGCGCTTGAATTATAATCGACGGCGAAAGTTTTTTCAAGGAGAATTTTCATGAGCTTAAAAAAATTTATCGAGCAATGGACGGGGCACGGTTGCGAGAAAAGCGAAACTCAAATTTTCTGGTTGAAATTGATTCAAGAAGTTTTTGGCATTGAAACTCCCGAAAAAATTATCCGCTTTGAAGTGCCCGTGCCGCACGGTTTTATTGATGCGCTGATTGAGGATACAAATACGCTGATTGAACAAAAAAGTTCGTCCGTCAATCTCGACGCCCCCGAAATTTTTTTGCAAGCCAAAAGATATAATGACGCGCTTGAATGGTCGCGCAAGGTTCGGCGAATCGTCACATGCAATTTTCGCGAGTTCAGAATTTACAATATGGATAAACGCAAGCCCGAAGCCGCGCCGTTGATAATTTCGCTTGCCGATTTGGAGAGAAATTTTCATGCATTGGATTTTCTCATTGACCGCGAGAAAATTAAAATTCGTCTTGAACACGATCTGTCGATTGATGCGGGCAAAATTGTTGCCAAAATTTATAACGAACTCCTTAAGACAATCGCGCCCGGCTCCGACGAAAAAAATCTCAACATTCTTTGCGTCCGAATTATTTTTTGTCTTTATGCCGAGAGCGTCGAACTTTTCGGCAAGCATAAAATTTTCCGCGACTACCTGCAACGCGAAAACAATATTCGCCGCGCCCTTCGCGAACTGTTTGAAGTTTTGAATACGCCCGAAGAAAAGCGCAGTCCTTATCTTGACGATGCGCTGAAAAATTTTCCTTACGTCAACGGCGGCTTGTTTGCGGCTGAAATTGATTTTCCGAATTTTACGCCCGAACTGCGCGAACTTTTATTGGAAGAGGCGAGCAGTAATTTTAATTGGGAAGGAATCAGCCCGACGATTTTCGGCACGGTTTTTGAGAGCACTTTGAATCCCGCGACGCGCCGCGAAGACGGAATGCATTATACCGACGTTGAAAATATTCACAAAGTGATTGACCCGTTGTTTATGGAAAATCTGCGCGAAGAGTTTTCGGCGATTAAATCTCGGAAAAAACTTTTGGAGTTTCAAAAGAAAATTGCCGCGATAAAAATTTTTGATCCCGCTTGCGGTTCGGGAAATTTTTTGACGGAAAGTTATCTGAGCCTCCGCCGTTTTGAAAATGAATTGTTGAAAAAACTTTTGGGCAGTCAAATTCAACTCGGCGAACTCGACGACCCGATTAAAGTTTCGATACAAAATTTTTTCGGGATTGAGTTAAACGACTTCGCGGTTTCTGTCGCCAAAACTTCAATGTGGATTGCGGAACTCAAAATGAAACGCGAAACTGCCGCCATTGTTCACAAAGATTTGGATTTTCTGCCGCTGAAAATTTATCCGAATATCCTGCGGGAAAATTCTCTCCGCACGGACTGGAAAAAAATTTGCCCGTCCGATGTCAATTACATTATCGGTAACCCGCCGTTTGTCGGAAAAAGTTTTCAGACTCGCGAACAAAAATCCGATATGGCAAAAATTTTCGCGAGCATTAAAAATTTCGGCAACCTTGATTATGTCGCTTGCTGGTATAAAAAGGCGGCGGATTTTATTCAAGGAACAAAAATTTCTTGCGCGTTTTTGTCGACAAACTCAATCAGTCAAGGCATTGCGGTTGAGCCGCTCTGGAATTATCTTTTCGGCAAGGGCATTGTGATAAATTTTGCGCATCAAACTTTCAAATGGGACAGCGAGAGCACCGAAAAAGCCGCCGTTCATTGTGTGGTTGTCGGCTTCGCGAATTTCGCCGCGCCCGTCAAAAAAATTTTCAACGGAAAAAATTGCAAGGTTGTCGATTTTATCAATGCCTATCTTGTCGAAGGAGCCAATATCATTGTAAAGGCGCAGGCAAATGCTCCCGAAGGTATCCCGCCGATGCTTGTCGGTTCCTGCCCCGTTGACGACGGAAATTTTTTATTGACTGAAGAAGAACTTGCCGATTTTCTGAAACGCGAGCCCGCCGCCGAAAAATATATTCGTCCTTATGTCGGTTCAAAAGAATTTATTCAAGGCAAAAAGAGATTTTGCCTTTATCTTAAAGATTGTCCGCCGAATGAACTTCGCAAAATGCCGCTTGTCATGGAGCGTGTTAAAAATGTCCGCGAGTTTCGTTTGGTTAGCAAAAAAGCCGCTACTCGCCGCCGCGCAGAAACTCCGACTCTTTTTACCGAAGACAGATTTATCGACGCGCCCGCACTTTTAATGCCGATGGTTTCGGGCAATCGAAAATATATTCCGATGGGTTTTGTCGAGCGCGGAGTGATTGTAAGCAACAAAGCACTTTTCATTCCGAACGCGGAAATTTTTCATTTCGGAGTTTTGACGAGTTCAATACATATGGCTTGGATGCGGGCGGTCGCGGCTTATTTGGGCACGAGTTACAGCTATTCGGCTACGATTGTTTACAATACCTTTCCTTGGTGTAAGAGGACGGCGAAGATTGAGGCGACGGCGCAAAATATTTTGGACGTTCGGAAAAAATATTTTGAGATGGCGAGATGTAAAGATGGCAAGATTGAAAGTGAAAACAAACTTTCCACCTTTTCATCTGACAATCTTTCCATCTCCCTTGCTGATTTGTATGATGAACTTTCGATGCCCAAAGATTTGCACGACGCCCATAAAAAAAATGACCGCGCAGTTGCGGCGGCTTACGGCTTTGAAAAAATTTTGGAGGATGAATCAAAAATTGTTGCCGAGCTTATGAAAATGTATTCTTCATTGACAAATTAAAGCGGCGGAATATTTTTCCGGACGACGTAAAAAAGGGCTTAGATTTTTTCTAAACCCTTTTTGAATTTATCTGTTGTGTTTCATTCGAACGACGGTAATTCGCGGGTCGATACCCCTTTCAAGCTCCATAACCATGAAAGAGCCGCGAGTATCATCACGCGGACGCGACGCACTGCCGGGATTTAAAATAATCGGCGGTCCCGTGAGATATTCGACAATGTGCGTGTGCCCGTAAACCGCAATATCGGCGTTCTGCGACTCCGCCGCCTCCATGATATATTCTTGAGTGTAACGCACGCCGTAATTGTGTCCGTGCGTGATAAAAATTCTGTGATCTGCAGCCTCGATAATCCGCTCGTAACAACTTTTCGGCGTAGGCCAATCGCAATTACCAGCCACGCCGTAAACCGGAACATCAAGCAGTGATTGCAAATACTCGGCGTCGGGCGTGCAATCGCCCATATGAAGCCACATATCCATATTTTGCGCGATACTTATCGCTTGTTCAATCGATGTCCAATTTCCGTGAGTATCGCTTATAAGTCCTATCTTCACTTGAAATGCACCGTTTTGGCGGTGCACACCTCCTTCCTGCGTTGAAATGTTTTTTTCTTTATGATAAGCTTTGATCGATGGCGAACACGTCGGTTGACAGTAAAATCTTTCTGTCGTAAAAACAACGTGTCGGGAAAACGGTTGTAGCTTCGGCTTAAAGGCACCCGATTTTGGGAAACCTCAATGCTGTAGCCTGCAGGTTACAGGGTTGCAATCAACCAACCAAACGCGGTGGACGAAAGTTTAACTGCAAGCTCCTTATGGAGCAGTTGATCGGAAACGCTCCTTTAACTTCAAAATCATTTGCCGAAGTGCTTCGCCTCTGTGACTGATTTTATTTTTTTCGGCGGGAGAAATTTCCGCCATAGTAAAATTTTCATCAAGATAAAAATAAGGATCATAGCCGAAGCCTCCGTTGCCTTTCGCGACGGTTTTAATTTTGCCTTCGACTTTGCCGCTCGTCAAAATTTTTGTGCCGTCCGTGTCGACAAATGCCAACGCGCATCTGTAAGCCGCCTTTGACTCCGCCGCACCAACTTTTTTCATCTCGGCAAGAAGTCTTTGATTATTGGTTCCGTCGTCGGCATGATAACCTGCGAATCTTGCGGAATAAACGCCGGGCAAACCGTTCAGCGCGTCAACTTCCAAGCCCGAATCATCGGCAAGGCAGGCGAGCCCCGTTTGTTTGCAGAAAAATTTTGCTTTGATAAGAGCATTTTCTTCAAAAGTTGTGCCGTCTTCCACAGCGTCGGGCATTTCGGCAAAATCGGCGAGCGATAAAATTTCAACGGGTAAATCTTGCAGGGCGAGG
>CALFJC010000086.1 GCA_937877655.1 uncultured Selenomonadales bacterium | reverse complement strand
AGCAGATTTTCTGTCGACTTCAACAGCGCGAGCCGATTTTTTCTGACGGATAAATTTTCGTCCATGACCATTACCGAATCGAAAAACGAATCAATCGGCGTCGAAAGTTTTTTAAGCGCGTCGAGTGCGCCGAGAAAATCTTTTTTGTCGATTAGTTCTTCCGCCACAACTTTTATCGCCGAAAATGCTTTGTACAAAACTTTTTCCGCGTCGAGCGTGAAAAGTTCCGCGTCAATTTCGGTTGACTCTGCTTTTTGGGCAAGGTTGCCGACACGCACGAACGATTGAATATTTTTTATCGCGTCGGGCGTCTTCAAAAATTGTTCGAGTGCCGCCGCTTTGAGTGTGACTTCAAACACGTCGTCAACGTTTTCAATCACCGCGTCGATAACGTCATAGCGCGTCGAACTGCCCAAAACATTTTTGACGCGCAGGCGTATGAAGTCGGCAAATTCCTTTTGAATTTTTTTGCGCCCGACTTCGTCCGTGATTTTCAGCAAATCCATTGCAAGTTCGACGATCTCGCCGAGAGAAATCGACCAACGCGCCGAAATTAAAAGATTGACAATGCCCAACGCTTGGCGGCGAAGAGCAAACGGATCTTGCGAGCCCGTCGGAATCAAATTTCGGCTGAACGTCGCAACAATGTTATCGATTTTGTCCGCGAGACTTAAAATTTTTCCCGCCGTCGTTTTCGGCTGAACGTCGCCGGCAAATCGCGGCATGTAATGTTCATCAATCGCCGCGCAGACTTCGGGATTTTCGCCGTCAAGTTTCGCATATTCGCGCCCCATAATCCCTTGAAGTTCCGTGAATTCGGTTACCATGCCCGTAACCAAATCCGCTTTTGAAAGTTGCGCCGCCCGAATTGAGTTTGTTGCGTCAACGCCGAGAACTTCAGAAATTTTTTTGACAAGCTTAACGAGCCGTTCAGTTTTTTCGTAAACAGAGCCGAGCCCTTCTTGGAAAACAACAGTCTTTAATTTTTCGCGATGAGTTTCAAGAGATTTTTTCCTGTCTTCGTTGAAGAAAAATTGCGCGTCCTCCAGCCGAGCTTTCAAAACTCGTTCGTTGCCGTGTTGCACAATTTCAAGATATTCCTTGCCGCCGTTGCGAATCGTTATGAAAAGCGGCATTAATTTTCCGTCGGAATTTTTCACGGGGAAATAGCGTTGATGATCGCGCATGGGAGTTATCACGGCTTCGGCGGGCAACGCAAGATATTTTTCCTCAAAAGAACCCGCAAGTGCCGTCGGATATTCGACAAGATACAAAACCTCTTCCAAAAGGTCGTCGGTAATTTCGGCGACGCCTTTTTTATTTTTCGCAACTTCGTTAATCTGCGCGGTTATCATTTCGCGGCGTTTGTTTTGGTCGACGATAACAAAATTTTCCGCGCAGGCTTCGACATAATCGCTTGCCGTCTTAATCTCAAATTCATTCCTAATTCCTAATTCATAATTCCTAATTGATAAAAATCTGTGTCCGCGAGAAATTTTGCCGCTCTTGACGCCCGCAAGTTCAAAAGGAATAATTTCATCTCCGAAAAGTGCAACCAGCCATCTCAACGGACGAATGAATTTGAAATCCAAATTTCCCCAACGCATATTGTTAGGGAAACTCAAATCGCAAATAATTTTCGGCAGGAGCGTTTTAAAAATTTCTGTGGAAGATTTTCCCTGCTCGCGAATCACGGCATAAATATAACCGTCACGAACAATTAAATCTTCGGGACGAACTTTATTTTTGTTCGCGAAGCCAATCGCCGCCTTTGAAGGGTTGCCGTCCTTATCGAAGGCGATTTTCACGGAAGCTCCGCGCTTTTCGGTCTCAACGTCAAGAGATTTTTCCGCAACGTTTTCGACAAGCAAAGCCAATCTGCGCGGCGTGCCGAGAGTTTTTATTTCGCCGAAATCAATTCGAGATTCTTTTAAATTTTTTTCCGCCAAATCCTTAAGCTGATTCAAAATGGCGGGCATGGCGTGCGCAGGAATTTCTTCCGTTCCGATTTCAAGCAATAAAATTTTTTTGTCCATCACGCATTCGCCTCCGATTTTTTCAGCAAAGGATAGCCGAGCTCCTCGCGCTGCTTGAGATAAACTTCCGCGCACATGCGCGCCAATTTCCTCACGCGCCCGATAAATGCCGTCCGTTCACTCACGCTGATTGCTCCTCTTGCGTCAAGCAAATTAAATGTGTGGGAACATTTCAAAACATAATCGTAAGCGGGATGAACGTAGCCGAGTTTGATAATTCTGACTGCCTCCGCCTCGTATTTCTCGAACAGATCAAACAATAAATTTTCATCGCTCAAATCGAAGGCGTAACTCGTCTGTTCAAACTCGTTTTGATGAAAAATATCGCCGTAAGTCACGCCGGGTGCCCATTCAACGTCGTAAACATTTTCGACGCCCTGAATATACATTGCCAGCCGCTCCAAGCCGTAAGTTATTTCAACGGCAACGGGCTTAACGTCTTGACTGCCGACTTGCTGAAAATATGTGAACTGCGTTATCTCCATGCCGTCAAGCCAAACTTCCCAGCCGAGCCCCCACGCGCCCAAAGTCGGCGACTCCCAATTATCCTCAACAAAACGAATATCATGTTTCGCCGCCTCAATACCGATTGCCGCCAAACTTTCCAGATAAAGTTCTTGGATATTGTCGGGCGAAGGTTTCATAATCAGTTGCAGTTGATGATGCTGATAAAGACGATTGGGATTGTCGCCGTAACGACCGTCTGCCGGTCTGCGCGAAGGCTCCGTATAAGCCACGTTCCACGGCTCCGGTCCGAGCACACGCAAAAATGTAAACGGGTTCATTGTCCCCGCGCCTTTTTCCACATCATAGGGCTCCGCCAATATGCAACCTTTGTCCGCCCAAAATTTCTGCAATGCAAATACCAATTCCTGATACTTCAAATGATTAAACCTCCTTACTAAAAATCAAAACCTGTTATAGCAAACAGAAATTGCCTTGTCAAATTTTCCGCGCCGTCGAAAGGATTTTGTTTCGTTTTATGGAAAAATTTTTTACAAAACTTTGAAAGGCAGTGAAGCTCATGAAGAATCTCGAATATTTTTTGAAAGGCAAGCAAGAAACTCTGTTCAAAAGAATCCTAAAAATTTTCGGAGACAAAGCCCTTGCCAATGACGGAAATTATATTCTCGTGCCCGGCGAAATTCCCGTTATGCTCGTCGCCCATCTCGATACCGTTCACGAAGACCCCGTTGAAATTATCTGCCAATCTGTCGACAAAAATATTTTGATGTCGCCGCAAGGTATAGGCGGAGATGATCGTTGCGGCGTTTATTCGCTGTGCAAAATTTATGAGACGGTCGAAAAAAAACCTTATCTCCTTTTCACTTGCAACGAAGAGAAGGGATGTTTGGGTGCACAAGAATTTTGTCGCGTTCACGAATCGGGGCAACTGCCCGCCGAAATTGACGATTTGAAATTTTTGATTGAGATTGACAGACGCGACGCAGATCACGCCGTCTTTTACAACTGCGACAATCCCGAATTTACAGATTGGATTTTAAGTTTCGGTTTTCAATTTAAAACGGGCACTTCAACTGACATTGTTCATATCGCGCCGGAACTCGGCGTTGCCGCCGTCAATCTTTCAAGCGGCTATTACAACGCCCACAATCTCCACGAATACATTAACTGCAAAGAACTTGAACATACGATTGAACGAGTGATTGAAATTCTTGACGACGCCGCGCAGAAAAATTTTCCGCGCTACGAATTTTTATAACTCATTGTAAAAGCTGTCGCGCTCGACGGGCTGATAACCGCACTCCGAAATAATTTTCTCCAACTTTTGCCGAGTTATGCCCGTCGAAGATTTTGCGCCCGCCGCGTGAATTATTTTTTCTTCGCCGATTGTCCCGTCCAAATCGTCCGCGCCGAAATTTAAAGCCAGCTGCGCTATCGGCAACGTCAACATTACCCAAAACGCTTTGAAGTGATTAAAATTATCCAAAACCAACCGCGACAGCGCGAGCATTTTTAAATCTTCCCAAGCTCCGACGCGCTTGAGATTAAATTTTTTTCCGAGCTCCGTATTTTCGGGGTGAAAAGGAAAAAGCATCATCGCCATAAATCCGCCCGTTTCGTCCTGTAAGTCGCGCAGTTTTATCAAATGTTCGACGCGCTCTTCAATCGTTTCAATGTGCCCGTACATCATCGAGGCATTTGTTTTCAAGCCGAGTTTGTGCGCCGTCTTCATGACTTCGAGCCATTCGGCGGCTGAACATTTTTTCGGACAAATAATTTCGCGGACGCGCTCCGATAAAATTTCTGCGCCGCCGCCCGCCAAACTCGTTACGCCCGCCAGAATCAATTCGCTTAAAACTTCCGAAAAACTTTTCCCCGAAATTTCGGCGAAGTTCACAATTTCAACCGGAGTAAAGGCGTTTATCCCGACATTCGGCAAAATTTTTTTCACGAGTTTAACGGCGTCAACATAATAGGAAAAATTTTTTTCGGGGTGGAGCGAGCTGACAATATGAATTTCTTTAAGGGAAATGGGAAATGGGATAAGGGATAAGTTTTTTTCAATGTCCGCAAGCTCCAAAGTGAAGGCGCGATTGTCGCCGCTCCGACATTGAAAAGCACACAGCGGACAATTCGCCTTGCAAATGTTTGTTAAATTTATGTGGCGATTGATTGTGTAAAAAATTTTCTTGCCGCTCTTCGACTCCTTAATTTTCCGCGCAGATTCCGCAAGATACAAAAGATCATTTTCTTCGTAAAGCGCAAGAATTTCCTCGAAGTTCAATCGCGCTCCCGAAGAAATTTTTTCTTTGGCTCTGTCTAAAATTTTCATTTGATAATCCTCGTTATGTTGAAATTGCAATCGCAGGCGGCGGGAATTCGTCCCGCCTCGCGAATAATTTTTATGATCTCATCTTCGGCAAGTGCTCGCGGAGAAGTTGCGCCCGCGTCGTGCAAAATATTTTCGTGGTGAATCGTCCCGTCAATGTCGTTTGCCCCGAAACTCAACGCAACCTGCGCGACCGGCACCGTCAACATTACCCAATACGCTTTGATATTTCGGAGGTTGTCAAGCATAAGACGGGAAATTGCCATCGTCCGCAAATCGTCCCACATCGAAGTTTGTTTAATCTCTTTTTCAAGCGCGGTATTTTTCGGCAGGAACGGAAAACAAATAAAAGTTTGAAAGCCGCCCGTTTCGTCCTGCAAGTCGCGAAGGCGGATTAAATGTTCGACGCGCTCCGCAAAAGTTTCAATGTGCCCGTAAAGCATTGAGGCATTCGTTTTTATTCCGAGCTTGTGCGCCGTGCGAGCGACGTTTAACCATTCGTCGGCTGAACATTTTTTCGGGCAGAGTAAATTTCTCACGCGGTCGGTTAAAATTTCCGCGCCGCCGCCCGCTATCGCCTCAAGCCCCGCCGCTTTTAATCTGCACAAAATTTCTTTGACACTCAAGCCCGAAATTTTGCTGAAGTGCTGAATCTCTACGCCCGTAAATCCTTTGATATAAAGCTTGGGAAATTTTTCTTTAAGAACTTCGACGAACGCCAAATAATTTTCAAAAGTCCAAGTGGGATGCAAACCGCTGACAATGTGCAAGCCCGCCAAATTCGGGTCGCGGCTCGCCTCCGCCACAAGTTTAATCGCGTCGTCAATCGTCATGGCGTAAGAGCCTTTGTCTTCAAAATTTCTTCCGAAGGCGCAAAACTTACAGCGCGCCCGACAAATATTCGTCAAGTTCACGTGACAGTTGACGTTGTAAAAAACAATGTCGCCGCAAATTTTTTTCCGAACATAATCCGCCAACGCGCCGAGCCAACTCAATTCGTTGCAAGAAAATAATTTTTCGCCGTCTTCGCGACTTAAACGCTCGCCGCTCAGAATTTTTTTCTCAATCTTCTCAAGCTCTCCTCTGACAAACAAAATTTTTCCCTCCGTTCTTTTGGTCGAAAAATATTTTAGCACAGCGCGAAAATTTTTTGTAACAAAATTATTTTTTTGGCGTATAATATGGCAGAAAAAAATTTGGAGGCTGATAATATGGCAGAAGAAAAATTCAAAGGCGAAATTCTCAGCGACGAAGAACTTGACGGCGTGGCGGGCGGCTCGTGGATACAATTCACAGCCGATATGCTCGACGCAAAAAAGCGCGGCATTGCGGGCTTTGAAAATCTGGACTACACTAATCCCGACAGCGACCTTATCAAGATGATTGGAGACGACAATTTGCGTCATCAGTACGTTGACAAAATGGCGGGCTTCTTCGCCTCGCACGGAATCACAATGGAATACAAAGGGAAATGGTATGAAGATAACATTTACACTTATCAAGGCAGTCAAATCTCTCGCGAGCAGGCTTGGAACATTATCGACGGCAAATAAAATTTTTCCGCCTAAAAAATTTATCACTCGAAAAAAATTTCGGGTGATTTTTTTTTGCAGAAGTCTTTGTCAAAACTGAAAGAAACATGTATAATATTTTCAAAAAGGGAGGCGAACGATTTTGTTGGAGATTTTAAAAAAGGCGTTCGATAAATTCGACGGGCTGATTATTTTGGCGGCAATATTTTTGTTTTACCATTTCGATTACGACAATCTCTCGATGCTCGACAAAATTTATATCGCGTCATTCGGGGCATGGGCGATTATGAAGGGCATTCGGGTTTACATAATTTTTAAGAATGAGAAAGGATGATTCAATGAAGAAAATTTTTTTAACGTTACTCCTGTTGGCAACTTTTATTTCGGGCGGTTGCGGCGGACAAAAAGAATCCGCGCCCGCTCCACAACCTGAAGTCAAAGAAGAATCTCAAGCCGAAGCCGCGCCCGCGCAGAACGTCAGCGGCGATTTGAAAATTTCCATGCTCGACGTGGGGCAGGGCGACGCGATTTTGATTCAAACCAAAAAGCAAACCGTCTTAATCGATACTTCGGACACCGATGAACGCGAGCTCCTCGTCCGCGAATTGGAAAAACTTTCCGTCACGAAGATTGACAAATTAATTTTGAGTCATCCTCACGCCGACCACATAGGCAGCGCGAAAGTTTTAATCAACGCGAGCAAAAAGGAAATTTCCGCAAATCCTTATCTGGAAAAAATTTCTGTCGCCGAAGTTTACGACAACGGCATTGCCTCAACTTCGCCGCTTTACAAAAGTTACATGAAGGCGGTTGAGACAAAAGGAATTGTCCACAAAAGTTTGAAAGTCGGAGACACTTTGGATTTCGGCGGCAGTGTGAAGTTCACCGTGCTTTTCCCGACAACTCAACTTGTCGATGCCGTCAACGGCGGACAAAAATCCGATCCGAATAATGAATCCGTCGTCGGCAAATTGACTTACAAAAAATTTTCCATGATGTTCACCGGCGACGCGGAAAAACAAGTCGAGGCGGAAATTTTAGCAAACAATAAGGTTAAAGCTTTAAAATGCGACGTGTTGAAGAGCGGGCATCACGGCAGTTACACGGCGTCAACGAAAGATTTTGTCGCGGCAGTCAATCCGAGCGTCGTTTTAATCAGCGCAGGTCCCGATGAGGAGCGTCGAAACACTTACGGGCATCCGCACCTTGAGCCGCTTGAAATTTATTTGGCGCAGGGCATTGACAAGAAAAATATTTTCTGCACGCGTTGGAACGGCACAATCACGATAAACAGCGACGGACAAAAATTTTCCGTCACGTCCGAAAAAAAGGGGGATTGGTTGGACAAATGGATAGTGCAAAAGAAGAAGGAGAGAAAAAAATAATTTTCTGCCCTCCGCCGAAATTTGAAATCGGAAATGGGGAATTCGTTTGTTGAAAAAAATTTTTTTAACGATGCTCCTGCTTGTGACATTTATTTTCGGCGGTTGCGTCACGCAGGGAAAAGTTGAGGACGAAACTCACGTTGAAGCCGCGCAGGACTCCGAAGGCAATTTGAAAATTTCCATGCTCAATATCGGACAGGGCGACTCCCTTTTGATTCAAACGGGCAAGCAAACAATTTTAGTCGACACTGCCAGATTTAAAAATCATGGGTTGCTTGTTCGCGAGCTGGAAAAATTATCCGTCACGAAAATTGACAAATTGATTTTAACTCATTCGCACGCAGATCATATAGGCGGCGCGAGAATGTTAATCAATCCGACTCAAGAACAACTTACGAAATATCCTTATCTGGAAAAAATTTCCGTCGCCAAAGTCTACGACAACGGCGTTGTTTATACTTCGCCTTCTTACAAAAGTTTGATGGAGACCGTCAATGAAAAAAAGATTGAGCGCAAAAGTTTGAAGGCGGGCGACACTTTGGATTTCGGCGGCGGCGTCAAATTCAAAGTTCTTTTCCCGACAAAAGATTTTGTCGAATATGTGAACAGCAAGCCGCTTGACAAAAACGATAAGGAACACAACATAAACAACGGAAGCCTTGTCGCAAAACTCACTTACAAAAATTTTTCCATGATGTTTACGGGCGATTGCGAAAAAGAATCCGAAGCAAAAATCTTAGAAAGTTATGACACGAAGGATTTAAAATGCGACGTGCTTAAAGCGGGACATCACGGACTGATGACTTCTTCGACGAAAAAATTTGTCTCGGCGATTAATCCGAGTTGCGTTTTAATCAGCGCGTCAAATGCAGAAAAAGATGATGTCGCTATGGGGGCTCCGCGACTTAAAGTTCTGGAAAATTATTTGGCGGCGGGCGTCGAGAAAAAAAATATTTTCTGCACGCGCTTTAACGGTACAATCACGATAACGAGCGACGGGAAAAATTTTTCCGTTGCGCCTGAAGAAAAGGAGGATTGGGTAGATAAATGGATGGAACACAAACGAAAGACTCAACAGAAATAACCGTGTATCTCGACAGGATTGAGGAACTTGAAGACGACTCGGCGACCGCAATTTTCCTTGTTGAAGATGATGAAGACGAGTTTAGAGAATTTGCTCTGCCCGCAGATTTTTTACCCGAAGACGCGGGCGAAGGCGAATATCTCACGATAAAAATTTCTCGCGAACAGGAAAAAACTCAAGCGGCATTTGACGAGGCAAAAAAGTTATTGGGAATCGGGAATGAGGAATGATTTTGCTGAAAAAAATTTTAACATGTTTCACTTTGTTAATCGCTTTGACAATCGCGGGGACGGCTTCGGCAAAACCCGTTGAACTCACGGGGATAAACGCCTTTGAATCGGACAACGAAACTTTGCGCATTGAAATTTCCTACGACGGCGGAAAACTCGACTTTGAAAATGTTTCGACGGAATTAACGGCGGGGATTCTGCGCGTCGAACTTCATAACACTTTGCCGGGAAGAATCAGCCGAGTTTCGGGCACACAAATTGATTCGGGCGCGAGAGATTTTGTAGAAAAAATTATCGCCAATGAAACTCAACCAAAGCATACGAGCATCCAAATTCAGCTTAAAACTCCGATTGAAGGCGACGTAAAAGTTTCGCTTGAACCCGCAACGCGCTCTGAAAAAAAATCAGCCCGCATTGTCCTTGACGTGAAAAAATTTTTCATGCCCGACGACGATTGGACTTGGAAAGATACAAACAACAATTATCAAAAAATTATCGTCCTCGACCCGGGGCACGGCGGCTCTGACGCGGGCGCGATAGGTCCGACGGGCGTCACGGAAAAATCTGTTGCATTGGCTGTTTCTCTCAAAGCAGAAAAACTTTTGACCGCCAACGGTTATGAAGTTATAATGACTCGTACAAGAGATGTTGACGTTGCCGCGCCGGGCGTCCCCGACACAACCGAACTCCAAGCGCGAGTCAATAAAGCTCCGCCCAATGCCGATCTTTTTATCAGCGTCCACTGCAACGCCTTTTCAAACGGAACTGCCAACGGCATGGAAACTTATCATGCGCCGACCGCTGTTAAGGGCTCGCGCCTTGCAAAACTTCTCAACGAAGAACTTGCAAAGCTCGGCGGGCTCAACAATCGCGGCGTCAAGGCGGCAAGATTTTATGTAATGACTCACTCAAATTGCCCCGCCTCGCTTATCGAACTGGGCTTTATCACAAACCCTCGCGAAGAAAAATTATTGGCAAGCAACGACTATCAACAGAAACTTGCGCAGGCAATTACCAACGCCGTCAACCGTTACTTCAATCAAGGAGGAAATGATTAATCGTGAAGAAAATTTTAGTTCCGGCAATGCTCGCGCTACTTCTGTTTACGGCGGGCTGTGAAAAACCTTCGGGTGACGCGCCGCCCGCAACGCCGCCCGATAAGCCCGCAAAAATTTCTCAACCCGAAGAAAAACTCGAAATAAAACCTGAAGTCAAACCCGAACAGTCCAAGCCTTCACCCGAATCCGAAAAACCTGCTCCGCCGTTCGAAGAAAAACCGCAAAAGATTGAAAAGCCGAAAAAAGAATCGTTGAACGTCCGAGTTTATTATCCCGATGATTCGGGAATGAAACTCGTTGAAGTCGAGCGAGAGATTGTAATTGACGATTCGACAGACAAATACACCGCCGCCGTCGAAACTTTGCTTGAAGAACCCGTCGAAGAAAATTTGACGAAAATTTTCCCGAAAAATGCGGCGATAAGAAGCGTGACCGTCGAAAATAATTTGGCGATTGTCGATTTTGACGGAAGCTTTTTGAAAAATTTTGTCGGCGGTTCGACGGGCGAAGAATTTTTAATCGGCTCGGTTGTCGATACTCTGACGAATTTTCCTGAAGTCAAGCGCGTTAAATTTTTGGTTGACGGGCAGGAGATTGAAACTCTTTCCGGGCACATGGATTTGAGCACACCGCTCGAACGTATGAGTGACTTGACGAATTAGAGTTTGTTGGCAAACTCTGACAGTGACGGTTATTTTTCCGTCTGACTTCGTTGCCGTGCGCTAGACGTAGCGAACTACGCCGTCGCGCTTGCGCCTTGTCAGCCGAAAAAATTCCTCATCACACGATAGTTTCAAGTTTACCAACTCGCTCTAACACATTGCAAAAATTAAAAACGGTGCGAAAGTCTTAAACTTCCGCGCCGCTTTTTTTATTAGGAATTAGGAACCTGGGGCTGTTGGTAAACTCAAGTAAAAGAAAAACACAAGCAATTCCTTGATAAAATGATTTTGAAAGAAGAGGAAATGCTTATGTCAAATTCATTTTACCAAAAAGATTTAACGGATACGCAACGGAACAAGATAAAATTTCTGTTCGAGAAGTCCAAGAAGGACGCCCGTCGCTTAAGAATTTTCGCCATATCGTTGCTCGTTTCGACAAATCAGCTGTCTGTTTTCTCAATTTTGTTTTGCTTGCCTCGACAGCTGTTCACTTTTAATTTACCAACAAACCCTAATGAATTGCGGGAGAAACGCGAGCTTGTTTATGAAATCACTGCACCGTAAATTTCATAACGCAAAGAAATTTGGTTTCGTCGAAAGGCGGAACTTTTTTTCTTGCAAGAAAGAAAGTCACTGTGATAACATTTCAACAAAAAAATCTTGGAGGGAAAGATTATGCCGATTAATCCAAAACGAGTTGGCGACGAGCCCAAGCAAGAAAAAATTCAGCCCGTCGAAGAAGTTTTCATTCCCGAAGAACCGAAATTTTCTTTGGACGAAATAATTTTGCCCGCCGAAGTCAAAGCGCAGATTTTGGACATAGCAACTTACGCCGACAATTCACACAGAGTTTTTGAACTGTGGGGATTCAAAAGAACTCATAAATTTTCGCGGCGAATCGGAGTAAATCTTTACGGCGCGCCGGGCACGGGAAAAACTATGGCGGCGCACGCCATTGCCCGCGAGCTCGGCAAAAAAATTTTAATCGTGAACTACGCGG
Source organism: uncultured Selenomonadales bacterium (assembly GCA_937877655.1). Taxonomy (GTDB): domain Bacteria; phylum Bacillota; class Negativicutes; order Selenomonadales; family Selenomonadaceae; genus Quinella. Next base: position 27,790 of record CALFJC010000086.1, on the reverse strand, counting down.
ACATTGAATCAAAATTCGTCGGTGAAACTCCGAAAAATATTCGCAAGGCATTCGACGCCGCAAAAAAATCCGACAGCATTTTATTTTTCGACGAGGCTGACGCGATTTTAAGCAAGCGCGTAACGAATATGACGCAAGCGGTTGATGTCAGCGTAAATCAGACGCGCTCGGTTATGTTGATGCTTATGAACGAATACCAAGATTTTATTATCTTCGCAACGAATTTTATCGAGAACTTTGATCCCGCGTTCATGCGCAGAATTTCTGTCCACATAAAATTTACTTTGCCCGATGAAGATTGCCGAAAAAAACTTTGGCGCATGTACACGCCGCCCGAAGTTCCAAACAATCTTGATTTCGACGAGTTGGCAAAAAAATTCGACGGGATAAGCGGCTCCGACATTTCAAACGCCATGTTGAACGCCGCCTTCAAAGCCGCCCGCCTTAAGCTTGACGAACTTGATAAAAATTTGGTTTTCGAGGCTGTGGAAAATATTTTGGCAAGCAAACGAGCAAATTTAAGATTGTAAGATAGAGAGATGGAAAGATTGAAAGTTTTTTTACTTATGATCTTTCCATCTTTTGATCTTATGATCTTAACCTGTTATAATGGCTGAAAATTTTTCAGAGGTGAAATTTTTAATGAGAGCAACACAACTTTACGCGCCGACTCTCCGCGAGTCTCCCGCAGAAGCAGAACTTGTCAGCCATAAATTAATGTTCCGCGCAGGTTTCATTCGCAAGGCGGCGGGCGGCATTTATTCTTATCTGCCGCTCGGCTGGCGCACAATCAAAAAAATCATGAAGATTATTCGCGAAGAAATGGACGCCAAAGGCGGACAGGAAATTATGATGCCGATAATGCAACCCGCCGAACTTTGGAAAGAATCGGGGCGTTGGGATGTCTACGGTCCGGAAATGATGCGCCTTAAAGATCGTCACGGCAGAGAATTTTCACTCGGTCCGACGCACGAAGAAATGATTACGACTTTGATTCGCGATGAAGTTCGTTCTTATAAACAACTGCCGCTCCTGCTTTATCAAATCCAAAATAAATATCGCGATGAAATTCGTCCGCGTTTTGGTTTGATGCGCAGCCGCGAATTTATTATGAAGGATTTGTACTCTTTCGACAGAGACGTTGACGGCATGAATATTTCTTACGAAAAAATGTATGACGCTTACGAAAAAATTTTTAGTCGTTGCGGTTTGAAATTCCGCGCAGTCGAGGCGGATAACGGAGCAATCGGCGGCGGACACTCTCACGAGTTTACGGTTTTGGCTCCGAGCGGCGAAAGTTCCATTGCTTACTGTGAAAATTGCAATTTTGCCGCGTCAGACGAAAAAGCCGAGTTGAAAAAAATCTGCGCGGAGTCTGAAGAACTTTTGCCGCTTGAAAAAGTTAAAACTCCCGATTGTCATACGATTGAACTTGTAAAAAATTTTTTGAACGTGCCGATTGAGAAGACGATTAAGGCTGTGGCGTTCATGGACGACGCCGAGCGATTGATTTTGGCATTTGTGCGCGGCGATCATGAAGTCAACGAAATAAAAGTTATAAATTCTGTCGAAGGCGCGAATCATCTTTACATGGCGGACGAAAAATTAATCACGGCGGCGGGCGGCTGCGCAGGTTTCATGAGCCCGATTGGATTAAACGACAAGGCGATTATCGTTGTCGACCAAACGGTTATGGAAATGTATAACGCGGTCGCCGGCGCGAATGAAGTTGACACGCATTTTATCCACGTCACGCCAAAAAGAGACTTCGACGCGGAAAAAATTATCGTCAAAGATATTCGCATGGTTCAAGAGGGAGATCCTTGTCCGCATTGCGGCGAAAAATTAAAAATGACTCGCGGAATTGAAGTCGGGCAGGTTTTCACTCTCGGAAAAAAATATTCCGAAGCCCTTCACGCAACTTTCCTTGACGAAGACGGCAGAGAAAAATTTTTCGAGATGGGTTGCTACGGAATCGGCGTCGGGCGGACAATGGCAGCGGCGATTGAACAGAATAACGATAAGGACGGAATTATTTGGAATAAAAATATCGCGCCGTTTGAAGTTGTCGTTGTGCCCGTCAATGCAAAAGACGATAAGCAACTTACTTTCGCCGAAGAAATTTATAATGAACTTGCGGCGGCGGGCGTTGACGTTTTGCTTGACGACAGAAAAGAACGGGCGGGCGTCAAGTTCAAAGATTGTGATTTAATCGGTTATCCTTTGCGCGTGACGATTAGCCCTAAAACTTTGGAGAGCGGCAATGTCGAAGTAAAAATTCGGCGGAGCGGAGAATTTTTAAATTTTGCCCGCGAAAATTGTACGGAAAAAATTTTGGAACTCTTGGAGACTTTGTAAATGAAAACTGCATTGACAATCGCGGGCTCGGATTCTTCGGGCGGCGCGGGCATTCAAGCCGATTTAAAAACTTTTTTGGCAAACGGCGTTTACGGCATGAGCGCGATAACCGCTTTGACGGCGCAGAATACTTGCGGCGTGCGTTCGGTTATGAATTCTTCGCCAAAATTTTTATCGGAGCAACTCGACGCGATATTTGAAGATATTTTTCCCGACGCGGTTAAAATCGGAATGGTTTCTTCCGCCGCACTGATTGAAGTTATCGCCGAGAAGTTAAAAATTTACGGCGCGAAAAATGTTGTGGTTGATCCCGTGATGGTTGCGACTTCGGGCGCGAAATTGATTGACGAAGACGCCGTTAAAACTCTCAAGGAAAAACTTTTTCCGCTTGCAAAGATCATCACGCCGAATCTGCCTGAACTTGAAAAAATTTCCGCCGGAAAAATTTCTTCGCCGCATGAGATGGAACTTGCCGCGCAGAAAATTTTTGGCGAATACGGTTGCACGGTTTTGGCGAAGGGCGGGCACGGCTTTAACAACGCCAATGATTATCTTTTCGACGGCGCGGGGCATTGGTTTTACGGGCGGCGTGTCGATACTCAAAACACTCACGGCACGGGTTGCACATTGAGTTCCGCCGTTGCCGCGAATCTTGCCAAAGGTTACGATTTAAAAAATTCTGTCGGGCGGGCAAAGAATTATTTGACGGGCGCATTGTCGACGGTCTTAAATCTCGGCAAGGGAAGCGGTCCTCTCGATCACGGTTTCAATCTGCGCGGATCCGACTTCAACGATTAAAAATTTTTTCCGATAAAAATTGTCACTCGACGGAGTGACGTTTTTTTTTTGCAAGATTTTACAATTCGCCGTCCGAAATTTCTTTTGCGAACCGAGAATTTTAATCGAAAAATCATAACGCCGCCCGCGCAGATTGTTTAAAATGTTTTCGGGAGGTGTGAACTGTGGAGAAAATTCAACTCACGGATATTTTTTTCGTCGATAAGGAATACAGTTTCAAGCATCCGCATATGATTCACCGTCACGAAGGAGTTTTGGAGCTTTTGTACATTGCTTCCGAGAATGGCAGGTATCTTGTCGGAAATTATGAATACGCTGTGACGGCGGGCGACTTCATAATTTGCAATGCGAATGTTCCGCACGGCGAAGATCCTTTTCAAGAACATCACATTCAAACTTATTGCTTGGTTTTGAGCGGCGCGAAGTTGGATTTGGAAGAAGACGAGCGTCCGATTATTTCTCTCGGCAAGGAAAATCCTTTCGGAGAACTTTTGCCGACGATTTATCAAATGTTTCATAAAAAGAGCGGCTACTCGGAAGTTTGCCGCCATTTTGCGTTGGGAATTTATTTTTTATTGCAAAGAATGTTGATTGAACGAATTGCTAATCCGAATCCTGCGCGGAAAAAGCGGGAGAGACTGGTTTACAAAATTTTGGATTTCATAAACGAACATTTTTCGGAGCCGCTGACGTTGGATTTAATCAGCGCGGAATTTTTTATCAGCAAATCAAATCTCTCGCACATGTTCAAAAAGGAAACGGGCTTATCGCCAATGCAATACATGATGCAACGCCGAATCGGGCAAGCGCAGAGCCTTTTGGTCGAAACTTCTTCGGCAATTCAAGATATAGGAGACGACTTGGGCTTCAACGACAACGCGCATTTCTTCAAAATGTTTAAAAAGTATGTTGGCGTGACGCCGAAAGAATATCGGAAACATTTTTCCGACAGGAGACGCAGAAAATGATTGCGCGATTGTACAAAAAATATTTTCAAAATTGCGGCGCGGCGTTTAAAAGGTTGCACGATAACAATAACGCCTGCGCGGGAAAATCGGTACAATCTGCACATGATAAAAAAATTTTTTTGAGGAGGAAGTTATCATGGCAGATTTGAAACTCGGTTTAATCGGTACAGGCGCGATAGGGCGCACGCATATTGAGCGAATCAACAATGTTTTGCAGGGCGCGAAGGTTATCGCGGTCTCGGACGCCTTCGCGGAGGCAGGAAAGCGCGTTGCGGAAAAATACGGTTGCAAATTCTTTGCAAGCGGCGAAGAACTCATCAACGACAAAGAAATTGACGCCGTTATCGTGACAACTGCCGACGCTTATCACGCGCAATACGTCAAGGCGGCGATTGTTGCAGGAAAATTCGTTTTCTGCGAAAAACCGCTGGCTCCCGAAGCCTCCGTCTGCAAAGAGATTGTCGATATGGAAATTGCGGGCGGCAAAAAGCTCGTGCAAGTCGGATTTATGCGCCGTTATGATTACGGCTACAGGCAGTTGAAAAAATATATTTCGGAAAAAACATTCGGCGAGCCGCTGATGCTCCACTGTGCACACCGCAACCCGACGGTACCCGAAAGTTATGATACGCCTATGGCTGTGGAAAATTCGATGATTCATGAAATTGACGTGTTGCGCTGGCTTTTGGGCGAGGATTATGTTGCGGCTGAAGTCGTTTTCCCGAAAAAAACTCGTCACGCGCACGAAAGGCTTCAAGACCCGCAGATTATGCGCCTGTGGACGAAATCGGGCGTGCTTATTGACGTTGAGGCATTCGTTTGCGCGGGCTACGGCTACGATATTAAGTGCGAAGTTTGTTGCGAAGACGGAATAATTTCTTTGCCGGAGCCTTCAAACGCTATGATTCGTACAAATGCGTCGCGAGTTTATCCGATTTGCAAAGATTGGAGCGACCGCTTTATCCAAGCCTATAACGATGAGTTCCAAGAATGGATAAACAGCGTAAAAGCCGGAAAATTGGAAGGTCCGACGGCTTGGGACGGCTATGCAGGGCAAATTACAGCCGCCGCCGCCTCGAAAGCACGCGATATTCAGCAAAAAGTCGCTGTGGAAATTCCTCCCACGCCTGAATTTTATAAATAAAAAAAATCCGCGCAGATTAGACGCGGAAAAAAATTTATCCGTTTGATTAGGGTCAAAGCGTTGCGATAAGTGGTTGGAAAAATATTTCTGCCACTTATCAGCGACGCCGCGACAAAATTTATTCGTTGGATTAGAGGGAGGAATTAAAATGGCTGAAAATATTAGTCCGGAGGCAAAAAGTTTTGTAAAAACGGTTATGATTACCGCGACATTCGGCGGATTGCTGTTCGGCTACGATACGGGCGTTGTAAACGGCGCATTACCTTTTATGGCGGCTCCTGACCAATTAAATTTGACTCCGCAACTGGAAGGATTCGTTGTAAGTGCGCTTTTAGTCGGCGCGGCGATAGGTTCGGTGACAGGCGGGCGAATTGCAGACGCTATGGGGCGTCGCAAGATGATTTTAATATTGGCAGTGATATTTTTCTGCGCGGCAATGGGTTGCACGTTGGCCCCCAGCGTAAACGTAATGATTCCGTGCAGATTTTTACTTGGATTGGCAGTCGGCGGCGCGTCAGTAACAGTTCCGGTTTATTTGGCAGAAGTTTCACCTGCAGACAGACGCGGGCGCATGGTCACACAAAACGAATTGATGATAGTCAGCGGGCAATTTTTAGCTTATTTATGTAATGCGGTGTTAAGCGTGACTTTAGAGGGCGTCGGAAATATCGTTTGGCGTTATATGTTGTCAATCGCGGCTATACCGGCAGTGCTTTTGTTCTTTGGAATGATGAAAATGCCCGAATCACCGCGTTGGATGGCTTTAAAAGGAAATTTTGACAACGCACTTGAGACTTTAAAGAAATTACGCGGCTCAGATTCGGCGGCGAGCAAAGAATTACAAGAAATTAAAGAATCAATCGCGAGTGAGGCGTCGATTAAGCAATTTGGCTGGGGAGATTTGATGACTCCTTGGGTTCGCAGGATATTATTTATCGGAATTGGTGTCGCAGTAGCCACGAGATTTACCGGCGTCAACACAATTATGTTTTACGGCACGCAAATTTTAACTGAAGCGGGTTTTGGACGGCAAATAGCAATTATCGCGAACGTTGCGAACGGTTTAACGTCAGTTATCGCGACTTTCTTCGGAATTTGGCTTTTAGGCAAAATCGGGCGCGTAACAATGTTTAAAGCGGGCATTTTAGGCACAATGTGCAGTCTTTTAATAATCGCATTGGCGGCAATGAACTTGGAAGGCTCGCCGAGTTTGCCGTATATCGTTTTATCAATGACGATTGTTTTCCTTTGGTTTATGCAATCGTGTATCGGACCGTGCCTCTGGCTGATAATCGCAGAAATTTTCCCGTTACAGCTTCGCGGACTCGGAATGGGCATTTGTATCTTCATGTTGTGGATTTTTGACGCACTTGTCGGCTCGATGTTCCCCGTTGTCCTCGATCAATACGGACTCAGCGCGGCGTTCTTCGTATTCGTCTTCACTTTGATGATAGCGTTTATCTTTGTGCACACCTGCGTGCCCGAAACTAAAGGAAAATCGCTTGAGGAGATTGAACATTACTTCCGAAGCGGCGCGAAAACACTTTAAGGAGGATTTTATATGAAACTTTCAATCTGCAGTGACGTTTTCGGTAAAATTCCGTTCGGTGACATGCTCGACAAAGTCAAAGCTTACGGCATCAACGCGGTCGAAATCACGAGCGGAGGTTGGGGCGGAAAATTTTTTGTGCCCGACGCTGAAGAACTGATTAACAGCCCCGAAAAACTCCAAAAGTTCAAAGACGAACTCGATAAACGCGAAATTGCAATTTCCGCGCTGAATTGTTCCGGAAATCCGCTCGTTAATAACGCAATGGGCAAGGCTCACAGCAAAACCATTCACGACACCGCAATTTTAGCGGGAAAACTCGGCGTCAAAACTATTGTAACCATGTCGGGCTTGCCGGAAGCCAAAAAAGGCGACGTTACTCCGAATTGGATAACTTCGACAATTTCTTGGCCCGAATTTGACGGCGTAAACTATATGGTCGAGGCTGTTAAATATCAATGGGAAGTCGCCGCGAAATGGTGGACTGAATACGCGCAATTCTGCAAAGATAACGGCGTTGAGAAAATCGCCATTGAAGAATTCCCTTGCCAACTCGTTTACAACGTCCGCAGCTTAAATAAACTCGTTGAAGTCGTCGGAAATGACTTTGGCAAGATGATTGGCATGAATTTAGACCCGTCGCATTTAATGATTCAAGGCGCGGAACCGATTGCCGCCGCTCGTGCTCTCGGAGAGAAAATTTTCTACATACACGGCAAAGACGCCCGCATTGAACGTTACAAAGCTGACGTTGACGGACTTTTGGAGAATTTGCCCGTTGATAAGTCTTCAGAGCGCACTTGGAACTATGTTGCGGTCGGTTGCGGGCGCGATTTGCAATGGTGGAAAGAATTTTTCTCCGTCTGCCGCATGATGGGCTATAACGGCTATGTTTCTCTTGAAATGGAAGATTTGACGATGAGCGTTGAGGCGGGCTTGCAAACTTCAATCGACGCCTTGAATCAAACCATCAGCAAATAATTTCTTGCAAAAATTTTTTCCGATAAAAAAACTCGTCACTAAATGAAGCGGCGGGTTTTTTTGTGTGTTATAATCTAAAAAAATTTCGGGAGCTGATTCTGTGACTAAAATTATTGACAGCGTAAAAATTTCCGACGAAGATTTTAAATCCGACGAGGAAAATTTCGTTGCGCAACTGAAAAATTCTCTTCTGAATTGCGACAGCGTCCGCGCCGACATGGATCCTTATGACGAAAATATTTTATTCGATCCGAATCGCGGGCATTGGGATTTATGGGACTTCGATAAAGACGGCGGCAAGGAAATTCCACTCGGAGAAAATTTTGTGGCTCGCGACCCTGCAGACGACGTTTCGACGGGCATTGTCGCCATAGATTTTGGCACGAGCCGCACGGTTGTCGTCTATGAAAACGAACACTCGCAAATTTTGCCGTTGCAAGTCGGGAGCGGTTCTTTTCGCGGCGGTTTTTCAGCCGAAAATTACGAAAATCCTACCGTCATTCAGTTCATTGACATTGAAAATTTTTTGACGGCGTATTATTGGCGCGAAGGACGCCCGAACACGAAATGGAGCGACGTAAAAGTTTCTCACGAGGCTTTTGAAAACATGATTAACGGCGGTTCCGAGAAATTTTATTCGTTTTTGACCGATTTAAAGCTTTGGTGCGGCTCAAAAACTCAATTTATGCTCCGAGATGAGAAAAAATTTATCACACAACTTGCGCCGTTCGCCGATTTAGCCGAAGATGAAATAAATCCGCTGGAAATTTACGCTTATTATCTCGGACTTTTTATAAACAACATGCAACAGGAGAAACATATTTTCTTGAATTACATTTTGTCGTTCCCCGTGACTTATGAACGCGACGTTCGGGAAAAAATGCGTCAATCTTTCGAGCGCGGGCTCAGAAAATCACTTCCGACCGCGCTTTTATCCAACGAATTGCTGATGAAAAAATTTTCTGTTCGCGAAGGCACGAGCGAGGCGGCGGCTTATGCGATAACGGCTTTACAGGAATACGGTTTTGATCCGAAAGATGAGGAAGAAAATTATTATGCGGTTTTCGACTTCGGCGGCGGCACGACGGATTTTGACTTCGGCTTTTTCCGCGAATCTTCAAGCGACCGTTATGATTATTTGCTTGTACATTTCGGCGAAAACGGCGACAGGACTTTGGGCGGCGAAAATCTTTTGAAACTCCTTGCGTTTGAGATTTTCAAGGCGAATCAAAGCAAATTAATCGTTGACGGCGGAAAAATTCCTTTCACATGGGCGGCGGACAAAAAAAGTTTTGCGGGCTCCGAAGCTCTGATAAAAGATTCGCAAGAAGCTCATGCAAACATGCACGCGCTGATTGAAAAAATTCGCCCGATTTGGGAAAATCCCGACTCCGACGCCGCAAAAAAAATTTTAGCCGATAAAAATATTTCCGTTAATCTTTTTCGCGACGACGGGCAGATTTTGGAGAATTTCGGCTTGAAAATCGACATTGACTCGGAAAAAATTCTTCGCGAACGAATTAAGGAAGGCATAAACAACTTTTTTATCTCAATGAAAGAAGCTTTTGAGAAGTCGGGGAAAAATTCTCTGCGAAAAATCAAGTCGCTGAATGAAATTGAGGAAATTTCTATTTTTCTGGCGGGAAATTCTTCAAAATCTCGGCTCGTCAACGAACTTTTCAACGAATTTATTTCGCCCGCCGAAGATACTAGCCTTAAAGACGATGAAAATCCTTTTGCGAACGGCAGATTAAAAGGCGGTTACGAGTTGAAAAACGATTATTTCATGCAGAAAGGCGGTATTTATCGGCGAGATTATAACGGTTTGGAAGTTTGGCTGGGCGATATGGACAATTCCGACGATCAAATAGTTTTAAGCGAGGCGGTTAAAAAAGTTCCCGTCAACCGCGAGGGCGAAAAATCTCCCGTTGAAAATTTATTTGGATTTAACGATTATAACGCGGCGAAATTTAAAATTTATCCCGCGCTCGGCACAGAAGAGGCACATGAACTCCAAAAATCTCTCGGAATTGAAGTTAATCGCGACGATTTAACCGCTCCGACGGGCAAAACGGGCGTTGCCTTCGGACTTTTGCTCGGCAGGGCGGGCGGATTAGTCAAAACCAAGCATATTTCGCCCGATATTTCCAAAACTCCGTTCGGTTTTTACGTCGGCAGGAACAAAAAACACAAATTCAAAACCGTTATCGACCGAAATACGAAATTCGGCGTATGGCATCCTTTTATCGACGCGGGCGACAGTTTCGACATTTTTTATGCGAATTTGCCCGAAGCGATTTCGGATCAAATGAATATTCAAAAGGCGAAAAGAATCACAATCAACATTGACGCGCCCGACGAAGACGCGACGGTTTATGTTCGTGCCGTAAAATCGAACATCATTGAATATAAAATTGCGCGGAGCGAGGATGAGCTTGAAAACGCAGAAAATATCTCCGAAAGGATAGAATTAGATTGAAAATGGGGCTGAAATGCATTGAATGACGAAATTTTTATGCGGGAAGCGTTGAGAATTGCAGAAAATGCGCTGGGAAGGACTTCTCCGAATCCTTTGGTCGGCGCGGTCGTCGTCAAGGACGGAAAAATTATTGCGGAAGGTTGGCACAGACAAGCCGGGACGCCGCACGCGGAAGTTCACGCGCTGAATATGGCGGGAGAACTCGCCAAAAACGCAACTTTGTACGTAAATTTGGAGCCGTGTTCGCATTTCGGACGAACGCCGCCCTGCGCGAAAAAAATTATCGAATCGGGAATAAAAAAAGTTGTCGCGGCAATGGAAGATCCGAATCCGAAAGTTGCGGGACGCGGCTTTGAAATGTTAAAAGCGGCGGGAATTGAAGTAGAAGTCGGGATTTTGGCGGCGGAGGCGCGAAAATTAAACGAAGTTTTTATAAAATGGGTGACGACGGGGCTTCCGTTCGTGACAATGAAGTTTGCAAGCAGTTTAGACGGGAAAATTGCAACTTTCAGCGGAGAATCGCAATGGATTTCGTGTTTTGAGTCGAGAAAATTTGTTCATCGCCTGCGCGACATCAACGACGCAATTTTGGTCGGTATCGGAACGATTTTGGCAGATAATCCGAGCTTGACGACGCGCCTTGTCGAAGGAAAAAATCCCGTCAGAATAATCGTTGACAGCAAAGCGCGAACGCCGATTGATTCAAAAGTTGTGACTGATAAATCTGCGCGGACGATAATCGCGGTTACGGAAAATGCTCCGAGTGAAAAAATTTCTTCGTTAAAAAATCTCGGTGTGGAGATAATTTTTGCGGGAAAAGAGCGCGTGGATTTGAAAATTTTGATGAAAAAGCTCGCCGAAATGGAAATAACCTCAATTTTGGTCGAAGGCGGCGGGAAAATTCATTTTTCAATGCTTGAATCGGGCTTAGTCGATAAAATTTATGGATTTATCGCGCCGAAAATCATAGGCGGCGAAAAATCTTTAACAGCTGTTGAAGGCGCGGGCTTTGAAAAATTATCGGACGCGGTTGAGTTAAAAAATTTCACGGCAGAAAAAATCGGTGAAGATATTTTACTGAGCGGTTATGTTAAAGTTTGTTGATAAACTTAGCAGGTGACGGTTATTTTTCCGCCTGACTTCGTTGTTACGCGCTAGACGTACCTAAGTACGCCGTCGCGCTTACGCCTCGTCATGCGAAAAAATTCCTCGTCACATTATGACTTTAAATTTATCAACAACCCCTAAGGAGGATTTTTGTTGGAAATAAAAAAAGAACTGCCGCATTTTTACATTGGCAATTCATATGGCGGGCAACAGGAATGGTATTCGCGAATCACGGATTTTGGAATGCATGTCGGCGGTTGCGCGGCGATAACGGCTTGCGACTGCGCGATTTACTTTGAAAAATATTTTAATCTGCGCGGACTTTACCCTTTTGATTTGGAAAAAATTACTCGCGAAGATTATTTACGCTTCGGAAAAACAATGGAGCCGTATTTGTATCCGCGCTGGTCGGGCGTCGACAAATTGGAGATATATTTGGACGGATTCGGGCGATTTTTAAGCGAAAGAGGCATAAAATCGTTAAAAATGACGGCTTGGGCGGGCGAAAATGATTTTTCCGACTCTTGGAAGACAATTTGCGGGCAAATCGACAAAAATTATCCTGTTCCGTGTTTGATTTTGAATCATCAAGTGCCTTCGTTGCAAGATTATGTTTGGCATTGGTTCATTTTAAACGGTTATGAAGAGCGCGACGGGAAATTTTTTGTCAAAGCAGTATCGTATGGCATAGGAAAATGGATAAATTTCTTGACTTTATGGGATACGGGCTATCGGCGAAAGGGCGGCTTGATACTTTTTGAAATTTGAATGCGATAAATGCGGTTTGTGCTGTAAAAATATAAGATTTTCCGATTTATCGGCAGAATTGGATCGCGGAGACGGCGTCTGCAAACATTTGAAAAATAATCTCTGCGAAATTTATTCGGAGCGACCGATTTTCTGCAACGTAGACGCTTATTACGAGAAATTTTTATCGAAAAAGCTTGGTCGTGAGGAATTTTATAATCTGAACTTTGAGGTATGCGAGCGGCTAAAAAAAATTGACAGTGAAAGGCAAAAGTGATATTTTAAGCGTGAAACTTGGGGCGGAGTGAAAATCTCCACCGGCGGTGACAGTCCGCGAGCTGAAAAGCATGACTCGGCGAAATTCCGAGACCGACGGTAAAAGTCCGGATGGAAAAGTTTTGAATAATGGAATTTACCCGCCTGAAGTTTTAGGCGGTTTAATTTTTTACGGGGGTGGCAGAAATTTTTACGGGGATAATAGAGGAAATCGGGCGGTTGAAGGGCTTAAACGGCGGGCGAATCGAAATTTCTTGCGAAAAAATTTTATCGGACATAAAAATCGGCGACAGCATAAACACGAACGGGATTTGTTTAACGGTTGTTGAATTCGGGGAAAATTTTTTTGCGGCGGACGTAATGCCCGAAACGTTCAGAAAAACTTCGCTGTCGGAAATAAAAATCGGCGGAAAAATAAATTTGGAGCGCGCTTTGAAAGGCGGAGAACGATTCGGCGGGCACATTGTCAGCGGACATATCGACGGCGTCGGGAAAATTTTACAAATAACGGCGGAAGGCAATGCACTTTTAATAAAAATCTCGGCTGAAAAAAATTTATTGAGGCAAATTGCGGCAAAAGGCTCCGTTTCGCTTGACGGAATAAGTTTAACGGTCGTCGAAGCCGATTTTGAAAGTTTTTCTGTGTCGATAATACCGCATACACGGGAGGTAACGAACTTCAAAGATAAAAAAATCGGCTCGCTCGTGAACATTGAGACAGATATTTTGGCAAAATACGTTGAGCGACTGATAAAATTTAAAAATTCGCCGCCGATAACGGAAGATTTTTTGACGGAACACGGATTTTTGTAAGAAAAGGGGAGATTTTTATGGAAAAATTCGCGACGGTTGAGCAGGCGATAGAAGATATTCGGCGCGGAAAAATGATTGTCGTAATTGACGACGAGGATCGGGAAAACGAAGGCGATTTGATAATAGCGGCGGAAACTTGCACGCCTGCCGACATAAATTTTATGGCGACGTATGCAAAAGGCTTGATTTGCACGCCGATTGACGGCAAAAGGCTTGACGAATTGGGAATTGAACAAATGGTTGCGAACAATACCGACAATCACGAGACGGCATTTGCGGTTTCGATTGACGCTTACGACACGGATACGGGAATTTCCGCCTATGAACGTTGCCACACGATAAAAATGTTGCTGAATCCCAATGCCAAGGCGTCGAGTTTCAGAAAACCGGGGCATGTTTTCCCGTTACGGTCGGTTGAAGGCGGAGTTTTGCGCCGCGCAGGTCACACGGAAACGACAACGGATCTTGCAAGATTGGCTGGATTTTATCCTGCGGGCTTGTGTTGCGAGATAATGGACGACGACGGGCACATGATGCGCACGGAAAAGCTGAAAAAGTTTGCAATTCGTCACGGCTTGAACATAATAACGGTACGTTCGCTGATAGAATATCGAAAACACACGGAAAAATTTGTAAAAATGATAGCGGACGTGGATTTTCCGAGCAAATACGGGCATTTTCGGCTGAAAGCTTACGAAAGTACGATTGACGGGAAATGTCATTTGGCGATTGTCAAAGGCGACGTTGCGGGCAAAGAAAATGTTTTGGTTCGCGTTCATTCGGAATGTTTGACGGGAGATGCGCTCGGCTCGTTGCGTTGCGATTGCGGAGATCAACTCGCAACGGCTCTTAGAAAAATTGACGCGGCGGGCGAAGGAGTTTTGCTTTACATGCGGCAAGAAGGGCGCGGAATAGGTTTGGCGAATAAAATTCGGGCGTATGCACTGCAAGATGCGGGAAAAGATACCGTCGAGGCGAATATTTTGCTGGGATTTCAGCCGGATTTACGCGATTACGGCATCGGAGCGCAAATTTTATCGGATTTGGGCTTGACGACGATAAAATTATTGACGAATAACCCCGCAAAACGCGCAGGGCTCGAAGGACACGGCTTGACAATAACGGAACGAATTCCTATAGTAATTGCGGCGACGAAGTTCGATAAAAAGTATTTGACAGTCAAAAAGGTAAAAATGGGGCATGTATTCGACAAGGAGGAGACAAAATGAACGTTTTTGAAGGAAAAATCAGCGGAAAAGATTTAAAATTCGCGATTGTGGTTGCGAGATTCAACAATTTTATCACGAGCAAACTTTTGGACGGCGCGTTGGACGCTCTCAAACGTCACGAAACGCCCGAAGAAAATATTTCTGTGGCTTGGGTGCCCGGCGCATTTGAAATTCCGCTCGTGGCAAAAAAAATGGCGTCGAGTAAAAATTTCGACGCGGTAATTTGTCTCGGCGCGGTGATTCGCGGCGCAACGACGCATTACGATTACGTTTGCAACGAAGTTTCAAAAGGCATTGCGCAGGTCGGACTTCAAAGCGGCGTCCCGACAATTTTCGGCATTGTCACGACGGAAAATATTCAGCAGGCGATTGAACGTGCAGGAACAAAATCGGGCAATAAAGGTTTCGACGCCGCAATTTCTGCTATGGAAATGGCAAATCTCTTAAAAAATCTGCCGAATGACGAGGAATTAATTAATCCGCCGAAAAAAAGAAGAGGGCGTCGCCCGAAAAATCCCGAAGTTACTCAATCTTGATAACTGAACCTGTTGAAAGTCTGTCATTAAAATTCTTCATAAAATTTTCTCCCGAACAATGACAAGGGAGAATTTTTTTTACGCCCAAAATTTTTAACTCGTCAATCGTCCGAAGAATTCTTTCCTGCGTCGCGCCCGTCAAGTGCAAGCCGCCGATAACTGAATGAACGGGCAGGGAAAATCTTTCGCGAACGTCGGCAACGATATTCAAAATGCCGACATGACTGCAAGCCGTCACAATCGACAAGCCGTCGCCTTCGCGCAGAACCAAAATTATTTCGTCCGAAAAATCATCGGGCAATTTTTTTTCGCCCTTGACAAATTTTTTCGGAACGGTTTCAAAATCGTAACGTCGCTTGAAATTCCCGACCAACCAAGAATTTTCATCGAGCTTTAAAACGTCGCGGCAAATTTTTTGTTCAATGCCCCGCGCAGTCAAAAAATTTTTGTCGAAGCCGCAACCGCGATACTTGAAGCCGTCGTCCGTCCGAGAAAATTTCTCCGCCCAAAAATTTTCGCCCGTATAAACTTCTTCAATCGGCGCGAAGTCCAAAAGTTTTTTAAAGCCGCCCGCGTGGTCGTAATGCGAATGACTCAACACGGCAAATTTTATCTCCGACAAATCGACGCCCAAAATTTTTGCGTTGTCGAAAGCCGCGCCCGTATGTCCGCAGTCGAAAATAAATTTTGTCCGCTCCGTCTCGACAAAAAAACTCAAGCCGTGCTCCGAAGTCAGCGGCGAATCTTCGGGCTTGGTGTTCTCGATTAAAATTTTTAAAGTCGTCAAGTTCCTCACCTCAAAAAATTTCTATTCCCTTGTGAAAAATTTTTGTTATAATCATTGCACAAAGTATACAAAAAAATTCGGAGGGATTCCAATGATAAACGAAAATCACGCGGAGATTTTTCAAACTCCAAAAAACTTTCCACTTGCAGAAGCCGAACTCCGTGAAGTTATAAAAAAATTTCCGACGCCTTTTCACATATACGACGAGAAAACAATCCGCGAGAACTTCAGAAAATTGCGCGAGACTTTTTCTTGGGCTCCCGACTTCCGCGAACATTTTGCGATAAAGGCGACGCCGAATCCTTACATTGTGGAAATTATGGGGCGCGACGGAGCCGGTACCGATTGCAGTTCTCTTGCGGAACTTTTTATCAGCGAGGCGGCAGGAATTACGGGCGAAAAAATTATTTTGACTTCAAACGATACGCCCGCCGAAGAATTCCGCAAGGCTTTGAAACTCGGCGCGATTATAAATCTTGACGACATAACGCACATTGATTATCTGGAAAAAACTGCGCGGTTGCCCGAAATAATTTCTTTTCGCTACAATCCTGCCGACATCATGAACGACGGCAACGACATAATCGGACGCCCGGCGGAGGCAAAATACGGCTTGACTCGCGAGCAAATTTTTGCGGCTTACAAAATTTGTCTCGACAAAGGGATTAATCGTTTCGGCTTGCACACAATGATTGCTTCCAACGAACGCAAGGCGTCGACTTTCATTTACACGGCGCGAATTATGTTTGAACTTGCCGCGAAGATTAAAAACGAACTCGGCATAACTTTTGAATTCATAAATTTGGGCGGCGGCTTGGGTATTCCCTATCGCCCCGACGAATTGCCCGTTGATTTAAAAATGGTCGGCGACGGCATCAGAGAACTTTTCTGCGAAATTTTGGTTCCGAACGGCTTGGGCAATGTTCGTTTGGCAATGGAGAGCGGGCGTGCAATGACGGGCTCGGCGGGCTGGCTTGTCTCGACAGTTTTGCATAAAAAAAATACCTACAAAAATTATGTCGGACTTGATTCTTGCATGTCGGATTTGATGCGCCCCGCGCTTTACGACGCTTATCATCACATTACGATTTTGGGAAAGGAAAATGCGCCTTGCAATGAAATTTACGACGTGACGGGCTCACTCTGCGAAAACAACGATAAATTTGCGATTGACCGCCGCCTTCCAAAAATCGATGTCGGCGACGTTGTGATTATTCACGATACGGGCGCGCACGGGCACGCAATGGGATTCAATTACAACGGCAAGCTTCGGAGCGCGGAACTTTTAATCAGAGAAAGTGGGGAAGTTGAAATGATTCGCCGCGCAGAAACTTTGAACGATTATTTTGCCACACTCAATTTCCCGAATGCTCGGCTTGAATTAATGAAATGATTTTTGCGGGGATTTTATTTTCGATTAAAAATTTTTCGGCGCGTTCCCTGCCGATGATAAAAGCGGTTGTGCTCAAAATGTCGGCGAGCATGCCGCAATTTTTTTCTCTGCCGTCAACAACAACGCTCACGGAAAAAATTTCGGTTGCGGCGGGCGCGCAGGTTTTCGGATTGATTATGTGATGATAGCGGCGATTGTCGATGATAAAAAATTTTTCATAGTCGCCCGAAGTGGACAGCGCGGAGTTTTCAATTTCGCCGACGGCGGCAAGTTCATTTTCTGCGCGGGGATTTTTAATTCCTATTTTTTTCTTGCCGACGGCGAAAATTGTACTCGTGCCGAAGTCGATTAAGCCGCTTTGAATTTTTTTCTCGGCGAAAATTTTTCTCGCAAGGTCGACGCCGTAACCTTTGGCAATGCCGCCCAAATTGATTTTGACTCCGCGCAGGTCGAGCCGCGCCGCCCCGTTTTGCAGTTGCAAATGTTTGAAGCCGACAAAATTTTTCACGGCGGAAAGCTCTTCGTCTGTCGGGACGCCGGGATTTTCGTTGTCGATGCCCCACAACTCAATCGCTTTGCCAATCGTCACGTCAAAAGCTCCGTCCGTCAATGCGGAGAAAACCTGCGCGGTCTCCAAAATTTTATAAACATCGGAAGAAATTTTTATGAAGTCGCCGTTGCCCGCCGCGTCTTCAATTTTTTTCACGTCGGACAAAATATTTTTCTCAAGCTCCGCGATTTGAGTAAAACTCTCTTCGACGGCGTCTTGAGAATTTTTTCCTTCCGCCTTCAGCGTGACGACAGTTCCCATCAAAATTTCCGTGCGCCCGTAACTTTCCGAATTACAACCTGCAATTAAAATCGCCGTCAAAAAAATTATTATCGGTAAAATTTTCTTCATGCAAAATCCTTTCAATTCAAGCGCGGCTATTGATTGAAAAAAAATTTATTGAACTAGCAATGCGCAGCGTTGCGTACAACCGCGGCGAATTACTCCAGAAATTTTTTTAAGCAGAAGCGCGACCGCTGTTTGTCAACTTTTTAAAAGTTGAAATTCTTCGCCGAAAAATTTTGCCCTTCAATCATTGATAAAAATTTTCAGCCGATATTGTTTTTCAAAAAGGCATGTGTTATACTGCCGCAATGAAATCAGTTATCATTGAACGGGAGAGATTTTATTTTGGAAGTGGTTGAACTTTTCGCCAAAGGCGGACCGGTGATGTACTTGCTTTTAATCAGTTCGATAGCAGTTGCCGCAATCGGCATTGAGCGTTTCAGATTTTACAGTTACGCCTCGCACGGGAACGAAAATTTTTTGTCCACACTTAAGGATTGGTTTGCAAGACGACGACCGGAAGAAATTTTAAGTTTCTGCAGTCAGGAAAATTCTTGCGTCGGTCTCGTTGCGGCGGCGGGCGTCAAGGCGGCAGTTGCGGGCGAAAATGTCGAACTTGCGTTGAATGTTGCTTACGAAGAAGAAGCAATGAGACTCCGTGCCCGTTTAAATTATCTTTCAATGATCGTGACGTTGGCTCCGTTGCTCGGACTTTTGGGAACAATTTCCGGCATGATTGAATCATTTAATATTTTCAGCATACAGGCGGGGCAACCGCTGGCGATAACGGGCGGCATCGGCGAAGCGTTAATTGCGACGGCAACGGGGCTTTGTGTTTCGATTTTCGCGCTGATTGTTCACACATATTTTGCACAGAAGCTTGACGAAAATTTAACCAAGCTCGATAAGACGGTTAATATCGTGCTTGCAGGCGTCAGCGGAAAAATTGAGCCGCAACAAAAATCTGATGACACGGAAGGTTTTGTTTTATGAGACGCCGTGACTTTCGCGAAAAAACTCAACCACTTGTCATGATTATTCCGATGATTGACATAATGCTTTTTCTGTTGGTGTTTTTCATGATAAGCACAATTTACATGGTGCAGACGAATACATTGCCCGTGAGTTTGCCGCAATCGACGACCGCCAAGCAGGAGACGCGCCCGAATATTGTTCCGATAACCGTAATGGAAAGCGGCGACGTTCTTTTTGATAAAGACACCGTGCCTAATCAAGAGCTCGGCGAAAAAGTTCACAGGGCATTGGAGCAGGATAAAGATACAATTTTTGTCCTGCGCGGCGATAAATCTGCGCGGTATGAAAGCATCGTTGCTGTACTCGACCTGCTGAAAAAATCGGGAGCTTATCGTGTATCAATCGCTACGGAGCTGAAAAGCAATTAGGAATTAAGAATTAGGAATTAGGAATGAAAAAACCTAAAAGCTAAAAGCTGACAGCTAATAAATTGGGAATGAAAAATGGAGAGATATTCAACTTATTGGCGGACGACAATTTTCGCGTCGATAGCCTTTCATTTTTTGGCAGCACTGGGATTTTCATACGTCCTGCCGCATCTCATGCCCGAACCGACAATCGAAGATGTTGCGGAGTTTGAATGGATTGACGTTGATTTATTGCCCGAAGATGTCGTTGTTATCGAGGCGGAAGCAGTTCCGACAGAAATTGTTCAGGAAACATTGCCGACTTTCAGCGCAAGAGATTTATTCGTCCCGGAATTCAACATACCCGAACCGGTTTTTATCGAGGAAGTGGAACCGCCTCCGCCGCCCGAAATTAAAATTATCGAACGTCCGACTCCGCAACCGCCGCCGCAAGTCATAAAGGACGAACAGGAAGCCAAAAAACAAATCGAAGAAAATCCCGACAAAGAAATTGTCGTTGCTCCAAAAAATACAAAGCAACTCATGGGACAACCGCCCGTCACAATCACGGAATTTTATCCCGAAAAAGGCAGCGGGCTCGGCTATAAAGGTTATGTTTCGATAGCGGCGACAATCGGCAAGGACGGCAAGGTTAAAGCTACAAAAGTTATGCGGACTTCGGGCAGATATTTTGTCGATGAAATTGCTCGCAAGGCGGCGATGCAATGGACTTTCAAGCCCGCACTCGACCAAGAAGGCAAGCCGATGGAGTGCGACAAAATTATTACCTTCGACTTCAAAAAATTTGCTGAGGCATAGAGGATTTGTGATGAGAAAATTTTTTCTGTTATTATTTGCAGGGCTGTTGATTTTTTCCGCGCAGGCAGAGGCGGCTCCGAAATGGAATGAACTTGCCGCGCAGATTGAAGCAACCGTCCGCGAGGCTGTCGAGATTTACAAAACCGGTGACGGACGCGCCGCCAAAGAAAAAGTCAACGACGCTTATTACGGCATTTATGAAAAAGAAGGGCTTGAATCGACGTTGCGCGTCAGCGTTTCGAGTAAGGCGGTCGGCTTGACGGAGTATCAATTCTACAAAGTCAAAAAAGCGATGCTTGCTGGCGATCCTTTAGAAAAAGTTGAACAGGAAGCGGAAACTTTAATTCAAATGGTTTATGAAAATGTCGACGCGCTTCAAAATGCTCACGGCGTCGGCGGAGGTTGGGCGTCATTTTTGCCCGCCTTTCTGATTCTGATTCGCGAAGGGTTGGAAGCGATTTTGGTTTTGGTTGCGATAATCGCCTACCTTAAGAAAAGCGGCAACGAAAAATTTTTGGACACGGTTTATAATGCAATGATAGCCGCGATAATTGCGAGCTTTGCAACGGCTTATTTGTTTTCGACAATGATTGAATCGACGACGGCGGGCGCGGGTCGCGAAATTTTGGAAGGAGCAACGGCACTGTTCGCGGTGGTTGTTTTAATCGGGACGAGTGCTTGGCTCGGCGGCAAGGCGGACGCAAAAGTTTGGAAGCAATACATTCAGGGCATGGTCGATAAATCAATGACGAGCGGCAAGGCAAAAGCTCTGGCGTTGGCGGCATTTCTGGCAGTCTATCGCGAAGGCGCGGAAGTAATTTTATTTTATCAAGCCCTGTTCAATAATTCGTCAAGTGATGTCGAAATGATTTGGGCGGGATTTGTCGCGGGCTGTGTCGTCGTTGCGATTTTATTTTTCGCATTTCAGACGGGCGTTTTAAGAATTCCGCTGAAACCTTTTTTCCTGTTCACAAGCATTTTGATGTATTTGCTTGCCGTGACATTTGCGGGCGGCGGCATACGCGAATTGCAGGAAGGCGGCGTCTTCGGACAAACTCCGCTTGAGTTCGTGCCGACAATCGACGTGCTCGGCATTTATCCGACAGTCGAGACATTCGGAATACAAGTTGCGCTGATAATTTTGGGCGTCGGAGCATTTTTATATCGAAAACGCCAAAACAGCAATGAGTAATGAGCAATGAGTAATGAAAAAAATTTACAGCGGTGAGTGAAGACACGAGCCGTCATGGATGACGGCTCGCCGGCAACTGAAACAGGATGTTTCATTGCCGGTTCAAACGCCCTTTTCTTTGCAACTTTCTTTTGGGCGAACAAAAGAAAGTTGATCCTATACAAAAAAATCATTTTAAACTGAATCACAGGCGCGAGCCGACGAAAACGGTTTTGCGAATCCACTTTTTGAAAAAAAGGGGACGAGTCCCCACTTTTTTTGGACAGGTGTTGATAATAATTCTTGATGTGCGCGAAGTAAAAACTTCGTTGACATAGAAAAATTTTAAAGGAGCTGTGAACTTTATGTTTATGCCTAAAAAAGTTAAAACCTTACTCGCGGCGGGAGCGGCGGCGTTCAGTCTTTTTGCCTTCAATCCAAATGCGCTCGCTTTCCAAGAATATCCAATCGGCGACGAGATCGAAGACACGGAAAATCATTTCAAAGTTGCGTTGGTTTACTTCCAACCCGTCCCGATGGAGCCGCAAGGTATGATGCTCTCGCCCGACAAAGCCGACATCCACATTGAAACCGACATTCACGCAACCGAAGGCAACGAGTGCGGCTTCGGCGTCGGCGAATGGATCCCCTACATGCGTGTTGAATACAAATTCACAAAACGCGGCGGCGATCCTCAAGGTCCCATTACGGGAACTTTCATGCCCATGAGTGCCGATGACGGTCCGCATTACGGCGCGAACGTCAAAATGCACGGCGCGGGAACTTACGATTGCGAATTCAGATTTCATGCGCCCGAAGGTTACGCCCTCCACACCGATCCCGATACCGGCGTTCCCGGTCGTTTTTGGAAAAAGCCCGTTGTCATGAAATGGACTTTCAACTACACGCCACGCAAATGGTAAGTCGCTTGCAACTAAAAAAATTAGCGTCAAAGACGCCGTAAAAAAATTTCGTTCAACAAAATTATCGCATAAAGAAAATTCCCTGTCGAGAAAATTTTTTCGGCGGGGATTATTTCTTTAAGCTTCAATGATAATTTTTTTCAGAGGTGAAAATTTTGCTCCAAACTTTTTTGCAACAATTTATCCCCGCAATGGAAGAAGGTTTGATGCTCGGCGTGCCGCTCGGAATTTTATTCGTGCTGATTCGCCGCTTGTCACAAGAAGAATATCAAAAAGCTTTCCGCTCTGCAGTCAAATGGGGATTTTGGCTGTCGATATTTCTTGTCGCCGTCAGAGTCGGCACGCGCAATGCCGTAAGCCGCGAACTTTTGGAAGGTTTTGCGACGTTCATAACTTTGCTCGGTGAATCAATTATCCTTTTAAAATTTCTCAAGGGCACGGACGAATTCAGCAAGCCGCTGAAATTTTCAATCGCCGCCGCCGTCACGACTTTATTTTTATATCACGGCTTTGAACTTTGGCTGATACCGACGGGCTCGGTTATCGCGGCACTCGGAGATTATTTCACGGTCGAATTCTTGACAAAAATTCTCGGCTTCGCAAGCGGCGGATTGTTCGCCTTCGTCAGCTCGTTCATGATTTACAAGGCGGCGGACGCTCTCAATCAAGCGCGATTAAAATTTGTGTTCGCGGTAATTTTCGCGGCGTGCATGATTCGACAAATAATTTTTTTGATCCAAGTTTTAATGGCGCGAGATATTTTGTCGGGCGAAATGTGGATGGATTTAATGGCTCCCGTCATAAACAATTCCGACCTGCTGATTTTCGTAATCTTCGCGGCGATTTTGGTTTTGCCGATAACTTTATTTTCTCAACCGAAACCTGCGCGGCTTCCGAGTTACAATCCCGCCGAGTACAGAAAAATTTTGGCGCAGGCAATTCACAAAAGACGTTGGGGCGCGGGCGTGATAATTTCCTTGCTTTTGATGACGACGAGTTCGAGCGCAGGCTCCGTGATAGCCAATCAAGAAGCGGAAATTGTTCCTGCCGTCGAAGTCACGGCGGAAGAAGGATCGGTTGATGTCGATTTGGAAATTGTCAAAGACGGACATCTTCACAGATTTGTTTATCGGACTTCGGGCGGCGAGATGGTTCGTTATATCGTGATTCTCAAAGGCGGCTCGGCTTACGGCGTCGGGCTTGATGCCTGCGAAATTTGCGGCGCGACGGGTTATTACGAAAGGGACAATCAAGTTATCTGCAAGCTCTGCGATGTCCAAATGAACAAGGCGACAATCGGCACTCGCGGCGGTTGCAATCCCATTCCGATTGAATACAGCATTGAAGGCGGCAAATTGAAAGTTCCGAAGTCCGAGCTTGAAAAGAACGCAAGAATTTTCCAATGAAAGCAGGTAAATTTTTTGGGAGGGATTAAATGTTTTGGCAAATGGTAAAAGGCGCGTTGATTCGGCAACGAAACAGATTTGCATTGATAGCGTTGACTGTCGCGCTCGGAGTTTCATTGGCGGCGGCGATGCTCAATGTTATGTTTGATGTCGGCGACAAAGTCAATCAAGAGTTGAAAGCTTACGGCGCGAATATCACGGTTACGCCGAAAAATTCTGCGTTGCTGAAAGATGTTTACGGGCTGGAGGCGCACGAATATTTGAATGAAAACGATCTCGGCAAGATAAAAACCATTTTCTGGACGAATAACATTGTGGCATTTGCTCCGAAGCTCGACGGCGAATTGACACTTGAAAACGGCGAGAAAATTTCTGCGGCGGGCACTTGGTTTAATCACGAAATGAAATTGCCGACGGGCGAAACTTTTTCGACGGGCGTTCTCGAAATGAAGTCGTGGTGGAAAATTGACGGCGATTATCCCGCGCAGATTGACGAGGCTTTGATTGGAAAAAAACTTGCGGCAGAAAAAAATCTCAAAGTCGGCGACACACTCAAATATAACGGCGGCGAATTTAAAATCAGCGGAACAGTTTCGGGCGGCGGCGACGAAGACAATCAAATTTTGGTTGACTTGGCGGCGATGCAAAAAATTTTGAATGTGCCCGGCAAAATCGGGAGCATTGAAGTCAGCGCGATAACGACGCCCGAAAATGATTTGGCAAGGAAGGCGGCGGCGAATCCCGATCTTTTGAGTCAACAGGAAAAAGAAATTTGGTATTGCACGGCTTATGTCAGCGCGATAGCTTATCAGATTGAAGAAGTGATAGCGAATTCTTCGGCGCGCCCCGTGAGACAAATTGCGGAGTCGGAAGGAAAAATTTTGGAGAAAACGCAACTGCTGATGCTTTTAATCACGGCGTTAAGTCTTTTGTCAACCGCGCTCGGAGTTTCAAATTTGGTAAGCGCAAATATCATGGAGCGCAGTCGCGAACTGGGACTTTTAAAAGCAATCGGCGCGACAAATTTGGGCGTGATACTTTTGGTTTTGACGGAAATATTTATCGCGGGGCTCGGCGGCGGGATTTTGGGTTACGTTGCAAGTTTGGGGCTGGCGCAGATAATCGGAACAACGGTTTTCGGCGCGGCAATCGTGAACAACGCGGCGGTTTTGCCAATCGTCAGCGTGTTAATGATCGTCGTTTTATTGGTCGGGAGTTTGCCCGCAATTAGAATGCTCTTGAGTTTACAACCTGCAGAAGTTTTACACGGAAGGTGACTTATGAAACTGAAATTTTTTCTGCGAATGATTTTTTATTCGCTTCTTCGCCGAAGAATGAGAATGTTAATCGCGTTGATAGCGGTTGCAGTCGGTGCAACGATAATTTCGGGAATGGTTACGGTTTATCGCGAAGTGCCGCAACAACTCGGACGGGAATTCAGAGCTTACGGCGCGAACCTTTTGATAATCCCCGCGAACGAAGCGGCGACTTTCAACCAAGAAAAAATTCAAAACGTCCGCGAAGTTTTATCGGGCCATGAAATAATCGGCGCGGCTCCGTTTTTATATGAACGATTGGAAATCAACAAGCAATACATTTTGACGGGCGGCACGGATTTTGAGGAGTTGCAGAAAGTCAGCCCGTATTGGCAGATTGAGGGAACTTATCCTTCGGCGGGCGAACGGGAAATTTTAATCGGCGCGGAGCTTGCAAAAATTTTTTCGCCGTATGAACCGAATGAGATTATCGGGCAGGAAATTACAATCAGCGCGGGCGAAGGTACCGCCATGAAAAAATATGTCGTGAGCGGAATTGTTTCGACGGGCGGCAAGGAAGAAGATTTTGCTTTTATGAACTTGGGAGATCTTCAACAGATTGTCGACAAGACGAATCAAATTTCAATCGCGCAAGTCAGCGTTGTTGCGGAGGGGGACAGCCTTAAATCAATCGAGGAAATTATTTCCGAAAATGTCGAAGGCGTTCAGCCGCAACTCGTTCAGCAAATTGCAAACTCGGAATTCAACGTGCTCGGCAAGTTACAAATTTTGGTTTTGATTGTGACGGCGGTAGTTTTGATTTTGACATTAATTTGTGTGACGACGACGATGATGGCGGTTGTGACGGAGCGGCGTAAGGAAATTGGATTGAAAAAGGCATTGGGCGCGGCGAATGAAAATATTGTTCGAGAATTTTTGGGTGAAGGATGTTTGTTGGGAGCGTTCGGCGGGCTTTTCGGGAGCGGGCTCGGATATTTATTTGCGGAGAGTGTCAGCGTGCAAGTTTTTGGGCGCGGAATTTATTTTTCGGTATCGATAGCGATTTTGTCGATTGTGTTGTCGATAATTGTGACGGGCATTGCGAGTTTAATTCCCGTGCGCATTGCTACTGCCGTTGACCCGGCTGTTGTTTTGCGCGGAGAATGAGACTTTGTCCCCTTTTTTCTAAAGTGGACTGCGCAAAACCATCGCGGTAACTCGTCAACTTTCAATCTCAGTTTTAAATTTGTAGATTAAACTTACTTTTCTTTTGCCGCCCCAAAAGAAAAGTAAGCAAAAGAAAAGGGGCTCCGACCCGCAAAAAAAACATCCTGTTTTTATTGCGGGCGGGCGCACGTCCTGTGCGCCCGTTCTTTCACTCACATTTGTATTCTTCATTTTTTTTTAGGGAGGGATTTTATGGCTCTGCTTGAATTAAAAAATGTTTCAATGGTTTATAACGGGAAAGTTAAGGCTCTCGACGGAATAAATTTTTCTGTCGAAAAGGGCGAATGGGTTGCGATTATGGGACCGAGCGGCTCCGGCAAAACAACCCTAATGAATATTATCGGTTGCATGGACAAGGCGACCGACGGCGAAATTATTCTTGACGGCATCGATTTAAGCGACGTTGACAATCAAAAACTTACCGAAATTCGCCGAGAAAAAATCGGAATGGTTTTTCAGCAATTTCATCTTGTGCCGTATCTTACTGCCGTTGAAAATATTATGGTCGCGCAATATTATCACAGCTTGCCCGACGTAAACGAAGCAATGTCCGAATTAAAGAGAGTCGGTTTGGAAGACAGAGCAAATCATTTGCCCAGCCAACTTTCGGGCGGCGAACAACAGCGCGTTTGCATTGCGCGGGCTTTGATAAATTATCCCGTGCTGATTCTTGCCGACGAGCCGACGGGAAATTTGGACGAGGCGAATCAAAATCTTGTCATGAAAATTTTTCACGAACTTCACGCCGAAGGACATACGATTATAACCGTCACGCACTCGCCCGATGTCGGCAAGGAAGCTCAACGTTGCATTGTTCTTGAACACGGGAGGATTAAAGAATGAAAAAATCTTTAACAGCAATTCTCTTTTCCCTTCTCCTTTTTCCCATTTCCCTTATGACAGGTTGCGGCGGCGAAGAAAAAATTTCTCATAAGCCCGCGCAAAATAAAATCGATTTGTCAAATGCCAAAGACGGAGTTTATACCGTTGAAAGTTCGTTGGATGAAAAACTCGGCAAAAGCATTCTGACGCTGACGATTAAGGATAAAAAAATTTCTGCTGCCGAGTTCGCGGGCTATGATCTTTTCGGCAACGTCAAAGGCGAAGATTACGGCTCGTTGACGGGCAAGGACTCCGCCGATTACAAAAAAGCTCAAGTCGCCGTCAAAGCCATTAAAATTTATCCAGCGCAGTTGGTCGAGACGCAGGATTTGAGTAAAGTTGATGCCATTTCGGGCGCGAGCATTTCTTACGGACAATTTGTCGAGACAACCAAACGCGCCGTCGAAGAAGCTTCCAAATGACACGCAACGATTTTATTTTAATCGCGGCGTTGATAATTTTTTCGCTGATGCCGCTGATTAATTTTGGTTCGGAGAAAAAATTTGCCGTGATAAAAATTGGCGGCGAAGTTGTTCATGAAATAAATTTGTCCGAAGAAAATTTTTTACATTTGTCGCGGCGACCAAAAGTGCCATTGAAGGAGCTTTCAAATGACGCGTAACGATTTTATTTTAATCGCGGCGTTGATAATTTTTTCGCTGATGCCGTTGATTAATTTTGGTTCGGAGAAAAAATTTGCCGTGATAAAAATTGGCGGCGAAGT
>CALFJC010000085.1 GCA_937877655.1 uncultured Selenomonadales bacterium | reverse complement strand
TTCGGCAAAATCGGCGAGCGATAAAATTTCAACGGGTAAATCTTGCAGGGCGAGGCGCATTTCTCTGACTTTATCCAAATTCTTCGACGCAAGCACAATTTTTTTCAAATCTTCTCCTCCCCTCTGAAAGGCAATTAGGAATTATGAATTAGGAATTAGGAATGGCAGACGAGCTTCGGCAAAATCGGCGAGCGATAAAATTTCAACGGGTAAATCTTGCAGGGCGAGGCGCATTTCTCTGACTTTATCCAAGTTCTTCGACGCAAGCACAATTTTTTTCAAATCTTCTCCTCCCCATTTAAATCGTTTCAAAATCTTTGGTAACGGTTAAAAATTTTTCAGCCGACTCGTCCGACGCGCCAAACCAATTCTCTGCCCAAAGCATCTTTTTGCAATGAAATTAATTCCTCAATGCCGCGCCGCGACAAATCCAAAAGTTCATTGAGTTGCGAGCGGGTAAAAGGTTTTTTTTCGGCGGTTATCTGAACTTCGACAAGTTCTCCCGCGCCCGTCATGACAACGTTGCAATCAGCCGCCGCCGTCGAATCTTCTTCGTAACATAAATCCAAAATTTTTTCTTCGTCTTGAGAAATGCCCGCCGAAATTGCCGCGACAAAATCTTTCACGGGAAAAACGCCGCCGACTTTGTAAATCGTCTCGCAAGCCTCGACCAACGCAACAAATGCCCCCGTTATCGACGCCGTGCGTGTGCCGCCGTCCGCCTGCAAAACGTCGCAGTCAATCATTATCGTCCTCTCGCCGATAGCCGATAAATCCGTCACTGCGCGGAGAGCACGACCAATCAGCCGCTGAATTTCCATTGTTCGCCCGCTGATTTTAGATCTTTCGCGAGAACTTCTCAACGCCGTCGAGCCCGGCAACATGGAATATTCCGCATTGAGCCAACCCGTGCCCGTTCCCTTTAAAAATGTCGGAACATGATCTTCAATCGTCGCCGCGCAGAGAACTTTTGTATTCCCAACCTCAATCAGTGCCGAGCCCGCAGGAAATTTTTGCGCCCGCCGTTCCAAGAAAACTTCGCGCATTTCGTCTGCCCGCCGCCTGTCTTTTCTCAATTTATCACCTCGCCATTGCAATTTATGAAATAACTGTTACATTGTACACAAAAAACTTTCGCGCCGCAATGTTTTGTTAAAATTTTGTTAAGCCGCGATTGACGAGTTTTAGCCGCTGTTGTAAAATTTCTTGCAAATAAATTGAACAGAACATTGTCGGAAAAAAAACGGGCGCGCCGGATGCTCTCAACGCTCGAAAAGTTCATAAAAAACCTGTGCCGCGAATCGGCGGCGCGTAAAATTTTTGATAAATAAATTTGAACAGGACGGTTGATTTAATGCCGATATATTTTTGGGCATTCGCGGTTGCGCTGATTGTCTCGCTCGTCGTTATGCCGTTTGTAATTTTGTTGGCGAAAAAAACGGGCGCGATGGATGCTCCCAACGCTCGAAAAGTTCATAAAAAACCTGTGCCGCGAATCGGCGGCGCGTAAAATTTTTGATAAATAAATTTGAACAGGACGGTTGATTTAATGCCGATATATTTTTGGGCATTCGCGGTTGCGCTGATTGTCTCGCTCGTCGTTATGCCGTTTGTAATTTTGTTGGCGAAAAAAACGGGCGCGATGGATGCTCCAAACGCTCGAAAAGTTCATAAAAAACCTGTGCCGCGAATCGGCGGGCTCGGAATTTACGCGGGCTTCATGGCGGCGATAATTTTTGTCGCAATAAAATTCGGGCTCAATGACGAAATGATAAAAGAAACTGTCGGGCTGATTGTTTCGGGCACTTTGATTGTCGCGCTCGGTCTTGTCGACGATTATAAAAATCTTCCCGCCAAAATAAAACTCTTGGGGCAAATCTGCGCGGCGGGAGTTTTGGTTTTAATCTTCGACGTGCGAATAGATTTCATAACGGATCCTTTCGGCGAATACATTTACTTCGACAATTTCCCGATACCTTACATTGCTCCCTACCTTGCGATACCGATAACAATGTTTTGGCTTGTCGGCTTGACGAACACGGTAAATTTAATCGACGGGCTGGACGGCTTGGCGGCGGGCGTGGCGTCGATAGCTTCGTTTACAATTTTGCTCGTCGCGCTTGAACAGAATTTTATTTTGGTCGCGGTTTTGACGGCGGCATTGGCAGGCGCGGCAGTCGGTTTTTTGAAATACAATTTCCATCCCGCAAAAATTTTCATGGGCGATACCGGCTCAATGTTTTTGGGATTTATGCTCGCGGGAATTTCCGTGACGGGCGCGGTAAAATCTGTGGCGACAATCGCGCTTATCGTTCCGATTTTTGCATTGGGCTTGCCGATTTTGGATACAACTTTTGCAATCGTGAGAAGACTGCGCGGCGGCGTCCCGATTTTCAAACCCGACAAGGGACATCTGCACCACAGACTTTTAAGCGTCGGATTTACGCAACGGCAAGCGGTTTTGTTAATGTATGTGATAAGCGCGTTGTTTGGCTTGAGCGCGATAGCTTTAACGGCTGTCAGCTCTCAAATCGCCGTGATAATTCTTTTGGTCGTCATTGCCGCGATAATTTACGGCGTAAAAAAATTGGGCATCGCTCGCCCCGCAAATTAATTAGGAATTATGAATTAGGAATTAGGAATGAAAAGCCTAACACCTATAACCTAAAACCTAAAACCTATAACCTAAAACCTATAACCTATAAGCTATCAGCTAAAGAGGAATTGATAATGAAAAAGTTAAAAGTCATGTCGATATTCGGCACGCGTCCCGAAGCAATAAAAATGGCTCCCGTGATTTTGGAGCTGAAAAAATTTTCCGAAATAGAATCGATTGTCGCGGTTACGGCGCAACATCGGGAAATGTTGGATCAAGTGCTCCGCCTTTTCGACATTCGCCCCGACTTCGATTTAAATATCATGTCGGAAGGACAAACGCTCTTCGACATAACAAGCCGCGCACTTTTGGGCTTGAATAAAGTTTTGACGGAAGCAAAACCCGACGTGATTTTGGTTCACGGCGATACTACAACGACTTTTGCGGGAGCATTGGCGGCTTTTTATCATCAAATCGAAGTCGGACATGTCGAGGCGGGCTTGCGTACAAGAAATAAATTTTCTCCTTATCCCGAAGAAATGAACAGACGTTTGACGGGCTCGCTTGCCGATTTGAATTTTGCTCCGACGGAAACCGCCAAAGAAAATCTTTTGCGCGAGAATGTTCCCGCCGAAAAAATTTTTGTCACGGGCAATACCGTTATCGACGCGCTTTTGAAAACCGTCCGCGCAGATTTTAAATTCCCCGAAGAGTTTTCGCGAATCAATTTCGACAAAAAAATTATCCTTGTCACGACGCATCGCCGAGAAAATTTGGGCGAGCCGCTCCGACAAGTTTACAAGGCGTTAAAAGCTTTGGTTGAAGAATTTTCCGACATTGAAATAATTTTCCCCGTTCATAAAAATCCAAAAGTCCGCGAAGTCGTCAAAGAGGAATTGGGCGGCTTGGACAGAGTTTTTTTGACAGACCCGCTTGATTATGAACCGTTCGCAAATTTGATGAATCGGGCGACATTGATTTTGAGTGATTCGGGCGGCGTGCAGGAAGAAGCTCCCGCGCTGGGAAAACCTGTTTTGGTTTTGCGCGACACAACCGAGCGTCCCGAAGCATTGGCGGCGGGCACGGTTAAATTAATCGGCACCAATCGCGAAAAAGTTTACAATGCGGCGAAACTTTTATTGACGGACGCGGCGGCGTACAAAAAAATGGCGGAGGCGCGAAGTCCTTACGGCGACGGGCACGCGGCAGAAAGAATCGTTAAAGCCCTTTTGTGGAAACATAAATTTTCAAGCGAACGTCCCGAAGAATTCACGGGCTGAAAAATTTTCTTGACATAAAAAGATTAACATGATATAAATTGGCGCGTTGATTGATTCAACTGCCGGCTTAGCTCAGTTGGTAGAGCAGCGCATTCGTAATGCGCAGGTCGAAGGTTCGAGTCCCTTAGCCGGCTTCATAAAAAAAACTTAAGCTCCGAAAAATCTTCGGGGCTTTAAACTTTTCTCGACAAAAAAATTTCAGCCTCGAAAAAATCTTCGGGGCTTTAAAAATTTTTTCAAAAAAAATCTTTTCGGCTCTTGACAAAGGGGGCTTGGGGGGGGGGATAATAGGAGAAAAACTTTTTTAAGGAGAGATTTTTATGAGCACGATTGACAACGATACTTTCGGAAAATTGGTCACGGGCACCGACGATAACGACAGCATTGGAAACAATCAATTAAAAGTCACAATCAGCGCGGGCGCAGGCGACGATACCATTAGGAACGTGAGGCTTTTTTGGGGAGCTGACGGCGTATTTAAATACGGCAGAGGCGGCGACAGTGTTTCAATCGATGGCGGGGCAGGAAACGATTTGGTTAGCAACGTCGGCGACAATGTCACGATAAGAGGCGGCGACGGCGCAGATACTATCGAAAATTGGGCTAACGCTTCTCTTTTTAATGTAACGCAACTCGCGGGCAGATACACTTTCATTGACGGCGGTAACGGCAACGACTTAATCACAAGCTTTTTCACGAACTATGTAACACTGAACGGCGGCAACGGCGACGACACGATTGATAACTACAGCTCCGTTGCCAAAGTTTACGGCGGCGCAGGCAATGATTTAATTCGCGGTAATTCAGGAGCACACGTGACAATCGAGGCTGGCGCGGGCAACGACTCAATCAGCTTGGGCTCCGACGCGAAAAATGTTTTGATTCAATACAAGTCGGGCGAAGGCAACGACATTATCACAGGCTTTAACGAAACTTCCACTTTAAAAATCGGAGACGGCAAAGGCACCTATTCAACTGTTGAAAGCACGAACGGAGAAGATATTATCGTTACTGTCGGCAAGGGAAAAATAACTTTGGTCGGCGCGACTGATTTGGACGAATTCCACATTGACGGCGCACAACTTTTAACCGTGACAAATGCCTACTCCTCAATCTTCAACGCGGACGCCGACATCAAATATATCAACGCCGCAAAACGCACAGCCGCCATTCAGATCATTGGCAACAAGCTCGCCAATTCAATCGTCGGCGGCACAAAGAACGATACAATTTTCGGCGGTTACGGCGCAGATACCTTAAGCGGCGGCGCGGGCAGAGATTATCTTTCGGGAGACGCCGGCAACGATTCTCTGAACGGCGGCTCAAGCAACGATACCTTGAGCGGCGGCAGTGGCAATGATAAATTGCTTGGCGGCTCCGGCAATGATTCCCTTAACGGCGGCAAAGGTAAAGACACTTTAAGCGGCGGAACAGGCAATGACATTCTGCGCGGAGAGGACGGCAACGATTCTTTATCGGGCGACACGGGCAATGATAAAATTTATGGCGACAGCGGCAACGATGCCTTGATTGGCGGAGCAGGCAACGATTCTCTTTGGGGCGGCGACGGAGCAGATACCTTTTTCTACTCGCAAGGCGACGGTAAGGATTTTATTTTCGGCTTCGACGACAACGACACTTTAACACTTGATGATATTGAATTTACGGCGTCTTACAACAAGAAGACCAAAATTTTATCTCTGAATTTTGACGACGGCTCCATTACATTTAAAAATTCAACGGCAACAACTTTCCACATTGACAGCGACACTTATAAAATCAGCGGAACAAAGCTTGTTAAACAATAATTCATGTGACGACAAAAAAAATTAAGCCTCGAAAAATCTTCGGGGCTTTTTTTTGTTTTAAAACGGCGGCGGTCCTCCCATGCGACGACTCCCGCCGCCCATGCCGCCTTGCGAAGAAGTTTTTTTCTCGCCCGCCTCGTAAGTTGTGGAAACGTCATCGCCGGGATTTAAATCGCCGCTCGTGACTTCCACAAATTCTTCGCCGTAAAGTCCGACCGTGATATAAATTTTTTCGGCAATGTCAATGCCTTTGGCGTCCTTTGTAATTTTTTCGACGTAAGACCCTTGCGCGTCGGTTTTCAGCGCGGAAATCGGAACGCATAAGGCGTCGCGAACTTGTCCGACAATAATATCAAGGCGCGCCGTCATTGCGGGGAGCAAAAGATTTTCATCATCGGGAGCAACGAAAGTCACGTAGTAATAAATGACGGAGTTGCTTGAACTTGAACTCGTCGAATTATTTGTATCCCAAGAATTGGCGGTGTCGGTTTGAGAAATTTTTGTAACCTCCGCGTCAAAAATTTTATCGGGATAAGCATCGACGGTAAAAGTTGCCCGCTCGCCGACTCTGACGCTGCCAATGTCCGTCTCGTCGACTTTCGCCTTAACCAATTTTTCGCTTAAATCGGCAATGCGCATGATAACAGTTGGATTCGTCGAACCTTGTACCGCCATTGTGCCGGGAGTTTTCGGCTCGCCGACAACAACGCCGTCCATAGG
This sequence comes from uncultured Selenomonadales bacterium, assembly GCA_937877655.1. Classification (GTDB taxonomy): domain Bacteria; phylum Bacillota; class Negativicutes; order Selenomonadales; family Selenomonadaceae; genus Quinella. The sequence goes on along the minus strand of CALFJC010000085.1, from coordinate 3,204 downwards.
AGCAGTTATAACCGTTTGATTGACATCATCTTCCGCAAGTTCAACTTCCGACTTCGCCCTGTCGTATTGATATTGAGCGTCCTGAAGTTCTTCCAATGACTTCGCGCCGATTTTGTAAAGCCGCTCCGTCCGCTCCAATTTCTGCCGCGCATTCGTCAATGTAAAATTCGCTTGGTCAAGTTTCGCCTCGTAATCTTTGCCGTCCAAAATCGCCACGATTTGTCCGGCAGTCACTTGATCATTTTCCTCAACCAAAATTTCTTTGATTCGCGCAGTGACTTTGCCGCTGACTTCGACGCTGTCTCGCGGCTGAACCGTGCCCGTCGCAGAAACCGTTTTAATCAAATCGTTGCGAATAACTTTCGTTGTCTCGTAAGTTTTGACGGCTTGCGTTTCGATTGTCTCGTTGTAAAAATAATAGCCCGCCGCCGCTCCGATTATCAGAACAACCGCGATTAAAATTTTCCATTTCATAAAAAAACTCCTTGAACACGGCGATTAATGAATATTTCCGACCGCCTCGTTAAACTGCAACAAAACTTCGCGCATGTCATCGGGCAAACGTTCATGTCCTTCCTTAATCAACTCGACGGGGATTTGATAAAAAGCTTCGGCGACACTGCCCGCGATTGCCGCAAGGGTATCCGAATCTCCGCCAAGCGAAACTGCATTTCTTACCGCGTCTTCAAAATCTGTCGACTCCAAAAAAGAAATTAAAGCTTCGGGAACGGAGACATCACAACCGAAAACGGGATAATAATCGGGGCGAATGTCATCCAATTTCCGCGACAAATTGTAGCCGAATTCACTTTCGACGTAAGATTTAATTTCGTCCTTTGCGGCGGCATTTCTTGCCAAAAAAATTGCGCTTGCCACAGACTCCGCGCCGCGAATTCCTTCGGGCGTGTTGTGAGAAACTTCAGCCGTCAAACGGGCAACCAGCCGCGTGCGTTCAATCGTATCGAAAAACCAACCGACAGACGAAACGCGCATTGCCGAGCCGTTGGAACTTTTTTTGTAAGGTTTGGGATTTTCTTCCCTAAGCCATTGCTTGAAAGAACGACTGAAGCCGACGTTTATATATTTTCTGCCCCAAGTTTGCATTGAAGAAATAACGGAACTTTTTATTTCGTCATCAGCGGCATTTGCGCCGACTTTAAGCAGAGCTTCCGCAACGGCAATCGTCAAAATGCTGTCGTCTGTGCAACGACCGTATTCATCGAAGAGAGCAAAATTTTTTGTCTTAATCGCCCTAAATCTTCCTTCGTAAGGCGAGCCGATTATGTCGCCGAGAATTGCCCCGTAAAGTGCCGTTCGCATTTTCAAATCAACTCCTTAATTTTTTCCGAGAGCCCGAAGAGTATTTCCCGCCGCGTGTGCAAGATCGAAACTGTATCGTATAACGTCATGGCGTGCGCTGACATTATTTTTTTCGCCGTCGAAAGAGCAACCTCAGCATCCAAAATGTCAAGCAAAATTCCTTCGCCCGCATTGTTTGATTTCAACTCATTAATTCTTGCCGAGAGCATGAAGAGTATTTCCCGCCGCGTGCGCAAGATCGAAACTGTATCGCATAACGTCATGACGTGCGCTGACATTATTTTTTTTCGCCGTTGAAAGAGCAACCTCCGCATCCAAAATGTCCAGCAAAATCCCTTCGCCCGCATTGTATCTTTCGGTTGCAATGTAACGTTCTTCTTCGGCAAGCTCCACCGCCTTTTGAGTCGTCGTCAATCGGAGCAACGCGATTTTTAAATTTTTATGCGCCGTCACGACAGATTCTTGCACGCTGTCCAAATCGGCGTCCATTGCCAATTTCAAACGCTCGACTTCGACTTTCGCCGAATCGACTTCTGCGCGGGTAACTCCGCTGTCAAAAATATTCCACGAAGCCGAAATGCCCGCCGAAGCATCGGGCGTTATGTGCCAGCGATTTGGCGAACTGTTATTTGCGTTTAAATCCGTGCCGACATTCGCATTAACGCTCGGCAACCAGCCCGCCTTCGCGCTCACGACGTTTAATTCTCCCTGTTCGATTTTCAAGGCGTCCGATTTTAAATCGCAACGATTTTCCGTCGCCTCCGTCAAATAATTTTCAACCTCGCCGAGCTCCAAGCGCGTTTCAAAATCTTCGACAGTCAAAGTTGCGATTGAATCCGTCGACATAAGCGCGGCTAAATTCGTCAATGCGACTTCGTAAGCGGCATGAGAACGGGCGGCGTCTTGCAAAGCGTTGCTTGTCTCGACTTGGGCGCGAAGTAAATCGATTTTCGCTTTGGCTCCCGCGTTGTACTGCGCGGCAATCATTTTTTCGTGCTCCGCCAAATTTTTTTCCGTCTCCAAATCGACTTTCGACGTTGCAAGATTTTCAAGCGCATTGACGTAAGCCGTTGCCACTTGATAAATCAAATCGTCTTGAGCCTGCAAAAAATCCAACTTGGAAACTTCGATTCCCAACTCCGCATATTTTATCGCCGTCTCCAATCTTTTTCCCGAATACAAAGGGAGCGACGCGCTTAAACCCGTTGAAACTCGTTCAGAATGGTTGGTACTTTCGGTTTTCGACGCATTGACATTGCCGGACGCGCTTACCGAAACTCCTTTTTTGCCCCGCGCAGATTTTAAAGATTTTTCGGCGACAAGAATTGATTGTTCAGTTCGCTGAAGATTGGGATTGTTTGTCAACGCCGTTTGAACTGCTTCCTGTACCGGCAACGCCTGCGCGGGCGGCGTCGACAGGAGCAACATTAGAAGTGCCGTCAGAAATTTTTTCATTGCTTTTCTCCTTGACAATCGGATTTTCTTTAGCAAGGTTTATGACATCGTCGGCAGTCACGGATTTTTTTTCTGCCGCAGGTTTTTCGGCGGGCGGAGATTTTTTTTCGGAGATGTCGACTTCGTTAAGGGTTTGCGAAAGTGCCGCTTGCGCTTTTCTGAATTCGCGCAGAGCCTTTCCTATTGCCCGCCCGACTTCGGGAAGTTTGCCCGGTCCGAATACTATAAGCCCGACAATTAAGATTACGATAAATTCTCCCGCGCCTATTCCAAACATTTTTATCACTCCAGAAAAATTTTCTGCGCAATTATATCACGTGGCGAAGGTTATTCAAATATTTTTCACAAAAAAAGCTCCCTAAAGAGCTAAAAACTTTCAAAGGAGTTCGCGATAAATTTTTTCGTCAAGCTCTTTGAAGACGTTGAAAA
>CALFJC010000084.1 GCA_937877655.1 uncultured Selenomonadales bacterium | reverse complement strand
CGATTTTATTGTGAATCGCGTAGTCGTAATAGTGGTCACTCAAATGTTTTGCGATGAAAGCGTCAATAATTTGGCGATACTGCTCGACCGTTTTTAATTCGTTAGGCAAGGCAAATTCAATTTCCATATATCGGCGATTTCCTTTACCTTCGTACTTATCAGCGGCTTGAAAAAATTTCTTCGGGTCATTCTTCGCCCATTTTGGCAAGCGATGAGAATGAAAAATACAGCCGCCTCGTTTGGCAAATGCCTTTTCCCGATTGATATATTCGACGTGAGAAAGAGCAGAAAGTTGCTCCATTGTATCCGCTATATTCTCTAAAATTTTGTTGGCAGTGAACTTAGCTAATCGGGCTTGTTCGGAAGAAAAATCCCATCGCATATGCTTATAGCAGTCTTTTGCGATTGATTCCAAGAGACGAGATTCATCAAGCGACAAAAACAAGTCAGTTCCTTTTGATTCTGAATGAACCAAAGAGAGTTGGGACAATGAAGGCAAGCGAAATCCTTCTTTGGTAGCATCTTCGATTGATTTTGCATGAGTTGGCGCAATGCTGGACTTGGGATTTGGTCTCTTTGTGACAATAATTCCGCCGTTGGCAATGAATTTTTTATCGTCATTAGCTCTTCTCTCCTTTAGGCGTTGAAATTCATTTTGTAAAAGCCGGTCGGCAAAAGTTATGGGAAGATTAGCAAGCAAAGCAGTTTGCAAAACGGCTTTATGGAAATCCGGCGAACCGTGAATGATAAGCGGCTGATTATTCATTGTCTCGGTAGCGAGCATTAAAGCAATAGATAAAGTAGTGGTTGAGGCATTTTCGGTCACTTCTATTCCCTTAGCAGAATTTTTGATAGAACCGAAATCGTCGGTCTTGTAAAGGAGCATTTCCAATCCGTTGAGTGCGTTTGCCATCTGAGCCGTCGTGATGAAATTGCCGACGAATTTGTTAGTTTGTTTCCAGTGCTCGTCGTGGGAAAAAGAACCTTCGCGGTTTATATATTCCACATGTTTGACGGCAGAAATTTTCGTTCCGTTAGGTTTCTTGTCCGACTTGAGTCGGAAATGGAACATAGCCATGAAGTTTCTCCTCCTTTAAAGCCAACCGCAGGTTCAAGGAACGAAGTGACTGACATATTTTTTCTTCTGACAAACGGCGTCCCAACTTGAGATTTTAAGCGTTTCACGAAGTGAAATGCGGAAGTGAACATTCTCCGGAATTCTCGCTTTGGGCTATGATAGCATATTCTCAATAAACGACTGCCCAATTTTTGCACAATTTTTTGTGCATTCCATGACAAAGCATTTTCGATGTGTTATAGTCTCTGCGGTGTGAGTTCGTTAGGAACTTTCTCAAGTCGATTCCAACGGATGGATTGAGGTACAATATGATTAACGAATTTGAAACACGAAAAATTATCGATGAGCAACTAAGAAAGGTTGGTTGGGAAGTTGATAGCAATAATTTGAGTTATTCTAAAGGCACACGTCCGCAAAGAGGACGTAACATTGCTATTGCCGAATATCCAACCGAGAATGGTTTTGCGGATTATGTTTTATTTGTAGGCACGGAGGCAGTTGCAGTAATTGAGGCTAAGGCAAATTATAAAGATGTGTCAGCTGTTATTGATTGTCAGTGCAAGGAATATTCTCGTACTCTTTGTGATGTCGATGAATTTAATAATTTTTGTGGATATAAAGTTCCGTTTACGTTTGCAACAAATGGCAGAGCGTATTGCCAACAGCTGGAAACAAAGTCAGGAATTTGGTTTCTTGATTTGCGCGAATCGAATAATACGCCTAAGGCTTTGCATGGCTGGATTAGTCCATTTGGGATAGTTGAGTTACTCAAACGAAATATATCAGTTGGCAATGAAAAATTGAAAAGGTTGTCGCTTGATTTGTTGCGCGATGAAGACGGATTAAATCTGCGCGATTATCAAATTGAAGCTATTCAATCCGTTGAGCAAGCTATTATTAGCGGGCAGAAAAATATTTTAGTAGCAATGGCGACAGGAACGGGCAAAACTCGTACAGTTCTCGGAATGATTTATAGATTTTTGAAGACGGCGCGTTTTCGCCGGATTTTGTTTCTTGTTGATAGAAACTCGTTAGGTGAGCAAGTTCAAAATGTTTTTAGCGATGTGAAGCTTGAAGATTTATTGCCACTCGATAAAATTTATAACGTTGGCAAACTCGGAGAAAAAAATTTTAGCAAAGAAACGCGATTACAAGTAGCAACGGTTCAAAGCATGGTCAAGCGTGTTTTATATGACGACTCTTCTTTTGGCGTGACTGACTTTGATTTGATAATAATCGACGAAGCTCATCGCGGTTATATTTTCGATCGAGAACTTGCCGATGACGAAATTTCTTTCCGCGACCAAAGTGATTATCAAAGCAAATATCGTAGCGTTATTGAATATTTTGATGCCGTAAAAATTGCGCTGACAGCAACACCAGCACTCCATACAACGGAAATATTTGGCAAACCAATTTTTAAATACAGCTATCGTCAAGCGGTTATTGATGGTTATTTGGTAGACCATGACCCGCCGCATGAATTAGAAACTAAGCTGAGCGTTGGAGGAATTCAATACAAGAAAGGTGACTTTATTACGAGGTGCGACCCTTTGACAGGTGAGATTACGAATAGCGAATTGCTTGACGATGAGCTGAACTTTGACATTGACAATTTCAATCGGCAAGTTGTCAACGAAAATTTTAATCGCGTCGTCCTTGAGGAAATCGCCGCCGACATCAATCCCGAAGGCGCAGGCAAAACTTTGATTTTTGCCGTCGACGACAAGCACGCCGATTTAATCGTTCAGATTCTCAAAGAGCTTTACACCGCGCAAGGCATAAGCAATGACGCCATTACAAAAATTACAGGCAGTATTGGTGACAGGGAGCGCGTACAGGACGCCATTCGACGTTTCAAAAATGAATGTTTCCCGAATATCGTCGTTACCGTTGATTTGCTCACGACCGGCGTTGACGTGCCAAAAATTGATACTCTTGTTTTTATGCGACGTGTTAAGTCTCGAATTCTCTTTGAACAAATGCTAGGACGAGCAACGCGCCTTTGTTCTGACATTGGCAAAACGCATTTTAGAATTTTTGACGCGGTTGGAGTTTATGCCGCACTGGAAAAATTTATCGAAATGAAACCGGTCGTAGCAGATTCTTCAGTGACTTTTACTCAACTCCTCGACAAGTTGAAAACTTTTGACGAGGATAAAGCTATTCGGCACGTTGTCAATCAAGTCATTGTCCGACTTCGCCGACGCAATCTTGACGACACCGCAAGAGAATTTATTGACACGCTTAAGACCTTGCCCGCGCAGGACGCCAAAAATCTTCTCCTAAGTCACGAGGATTTTTTGCAAGAAAAAATTTCTCGCGGCAGAACGTTTGTAATCTCCGAACATGAAGATTTCTTGACGGCGCATAAAATCGGCTATGGTGAAGGAAAAAGCCCGAAAGATTATCTTGACGAGTTTGCAAAATTTATAGCGACCAATCGAAATGAAATTGTCGCGCTCAATGTCGTTTGTACACGTCCGAAAGATTTAACTCGTGCCGACTTGAAAAAGTTACTCCGCGTCTTGCGTGAAAATAATTTCAGCGTCGACTACCTCAACGGCGCAATTTTTCAACTGACCAACTCTGAAATCACTGCCGATATTATCAGCTTGATTCGTCGTTATACTCTCGGTGTTCAGCTCATGAATCATACCGATAAAATTTCAAACGCCATTTCCCGAATCAAAACAGCTCATAATTTTTCCGCTCAAGAATTGAAATGGCTCGACCGTATCGAAAAATATCTGCTCAACGAGACTCTGATTGATACTTCTTCTTTTGATGAAGTTGGCACCGCTTTTAAGCAAAATGGCGGATTCTACAGAATTAATAAAATTTTTGGCGGAAGGCTGTCAGAAATTCTCGACGAACTTAACAGCTATCTTTACGATGACGGAGGAAATGTGGCATGAATTTTAATGATTATGATGAGGAACAAGAAAAGCTTCTTTCTCAAGCTATTAAGTCTGCTCATGAATTCAGCGAAAATGCAAATAAGCTTAATCCAAAATATCAGGCAGAACTTGTGAGAATCTTGTTGGGTATTGAGGAATTTAAGAATTTGTTGGAATTTACGAGGTTTCATAAATGACTAATCAAGAAATTGTTTCTAAGCTGTGGAATCTATGTAACGTTCTGCGTGATGATGGAATCACTTACCATCAGTACGTTACGGAACTGACTTACATTTTGTTTCTTAAAATGGCGAAGGAAACCGGAACAGAAGATAAAATTCCTGCCGATTATCGTTGGGACGTGCTTGCGTCAAAGAGCGGTATTGAACTCAAAAAATTTTATAAAACGTTGCTCGCTCATCTCGGAGAAAATTGCACGGGCAGAATACGCGAAATTTATCAAGGCGCGGTAACCAACATTGAAGAACCAAAAAATCTTGAAAAAATAATTTCCAGTATAAATGCGCTAGATTGGTATTCGGCGCGTGAAGAAGGTCTTGGCAACCTTTATGAAGGTCTACTCGAAAAAAACGCCAACGAAAAAAAATCGGGCGCAGGGCAATATTTTACTCCTCGCGTCCTTATTGATGTTATCGTTCGGCTGATGAAACCGAAAGCGGGAGAACTCTGCAATGACCCTGCTTGTGGCACATTCGGCTTTATGATTGCCGCTGCTCAATACGTCCGCAATCACACCGACGATTTCTTTGACCTCTCGCCGACGGAGCAAATTTTTCAAATGACTAAGGCTTTTACCGGTTGTGAACTCGTCCACGATACTCACCGCCTCGCGCTGATGAACGCCATGTTGCATGGTCTCGACGGCAGAATTATTTTCGGCGATACACTCTCTGAAGTCGGTAAGAGCATGAAAAATTTCGACCTAATTCTGAGCAATCCGCCATTTGGAACGAAAAAAGGCGGCGAACGAGCTACACGTGACGACCTTACTTTCCCGACCAGCAACAAGCAATTAAATTTCCTGCAACATTTCTATCGTAGTCTCAAATCTGGCGGACGCGCCGCAGTCGTCTTGCCTGACAACGTTCTTTTTGCTGATGGTGACGGCGAACGGATTCGCGTCGACTTCATGAACAAATGCAACTTACATACCGTTTTGCGTTTGCCTACAGGAATTTTTTATGCTAAAGGAGTCAAAACTAATGTTTTGTTCTTTACTCGCGGTATGACTGATAACGACAATACCAGTGAAGTCTGGTTCTATGACCTGCGAACGAATATGCCTTCATTCGGTGTGACTAATCCGCTTCGCCGTGAACATTTCTTAGCTTTTGAACGAGCATTTGAAGCTGACGACCGCCGCGCTACTCACGACGAACGCTTTAATGTCTTCACGCGGGAACAAATCGCCGAAAAGAAAAATTCTCTTGACTTAGGTTTGATTCGTGATGATTCTCTTGTTGATTATGACGAGCTACCCGACCCGATTGAACTCGGTGAGGAAGCGATTGACAATCTGCAAGAGGCTACCGACTTACTTCAAGGCGTCGTCAACAAATTGCGAGCACTGGAGGTAAGATAATGGCTAAAAAACTTCTTCGGGTGTATCTGGATAATTGTTGTTATAATCGTCCTTATGACGACCAATCACAAATAAGAATCTCGCTTGAATCACAAGCAGAAATTTTTATTCAAGACGCCATTAAAATCGGAAGTCTAGAGCTTGCCGCTTCTCATGTGCTTTTGTACGAGAACAGCAAGAATCCTCACGAGGACAGACGAAGGGCAATTCATGAATTCATCAAACAAAATACCAGCGTGTTTGTTGATGTTGACCGACTAAATGAAACAGCAACTATTGCAAGAGAAATAATGAGCACGGGAATTAAAGACGCGGATGCCGCTCATATTGCTTGCGCTATTCAAGCCGATTGTGACTACTTTTTGACAACAGACAACAGAGTTTTAAAATATCGTGGCGAGAAAATTGAGGTTATAAATCCCGTTGACTTCATTAAAATTTTGGGAGGGAACAGTTATGAATAGCACGACGGAAGTTATGAAATTGGGTATGAATTGCCTTATAGAAAATTTAGGCGTCACGGATACGGAAAGATTTATTTCGACCCTGTTCAAAGAAAAATCGGATTACACTTTGTGGCGGAGAAGGTATTTTGAGGATGTTGATTTAGATTCTTTCCTTAAAGCTTCTGCTGATTATACCAAAGAACATCCTTTTTTCGAGGGCTGACAATGATTCCGACTAACGAGCAACCTTATCCGCTCCCTAATGACTGGCAATGGGTCAAAATGAAAGATATAGCGACGCTTTTTACGGGCAACAGCATTAACGAGAAAATCAAAACAGAAAAATATCTCGGTAAGGATGACGGACTTATTTACATTGCTACGAAAGATATTGGTTTCGACAATCAGATTGATTACGCGACTAACATCAGAATTCCCGCAAGCGATAACTTTAAGATAGCTCCGGCGAACACGCCGCTACTTTGTATAGAAGGTGGAAGCGCAGGGCGCAAGCTCGGATTTACCAACAAGCCCGTTTGCTTCGTCAACAAACTCTGCGCGTTCGTGACAAATAAAATAAATCCAAAGCTAATCTATTATTTTCTGCAGACGCAAGATTTCGCCGAGCAATTCACCGCAATGAAACATGGATTAATTGGCGGCGTATCGATTAAAAATCTGATGGCAGTAAATTTCCCGCTTCCGCCATTGGACGAACAGCAGCGCATCGTTTCCTTGCTCGACGAACTGTTTGCCGACCTCGATGCGGCAAAGGCATTGGCTCAATCAGTTGTCGACGGCTCGGAACTTAGGCGGACGGCTATACTTCACAAAGCTTTTACCGGCGAACTTTCACAGCTGTGGCGCGAGGAACACGGCACAACCCTCGACAGTTGGCAAAGACGCACGATCGCTTCTGTTTGCAAAGGCTTAATTTATGGAACGTCCAAGAAATCTAAATCATTCGGCAAAATGATTGTCCTCCGTATGGGCAACCTACAATGCGGAAAAATTGATTGGAAGGATTTAGCCTATTCAGACGACGAAGCCGACATCAAAAAATATCTACTCTCAAAAGGCGATGTGCTTTTCAATCGAACCAACAGCGCGGAACTCGTCGGCAAAACTTCCATTTATCGCGGAGAATATCCCGCTATATACGCGGGGTATTTAATCAAGTTGGATTATGACCGCGACGTTTTAAGCGGCGAATACCTGAACTATGTTTTGAATTCCCCTGCTGCAAAGGAATACTGTAACCACGTGAAAAATGACGGCGTAAATCAATCTAACATTAACGCAAAAAAAATTGGCGCGTATGTCATTCCATTGCCGCCGCCAGAGGAGCAAAAAGAAATCGTCCGCCTGCTCGACGACTTGCTTGGTCGGGAACAGCAGACGAAAAACTTAGCAGGAAAAACCTTGGAGCATATCGAAATATTAAGAAAATCAATTCTATCGCGAGTTTTTCGCGGAGAATTAGTATTAGGAGAACAATTTTGAACAAAACAACCGATTTTTATCTAATGAAAACTGTAGCAGAAGATTTGGATTTTTTAATGAACAAATGGAATGAAGAAATCAACGACGTTTCGCTACGCAATTCAAGTGCAATTTTGCGGCGTTTATTGTTAGATGGAGATGGTAACAGAGCATATCGTACTGCTTGGCAAAAAATCGGGTTTCAAGGGGAGCCGAGAATTATTGCAGTCGATTCAGATGAATTAATATTTGGCAACAATGAAGAAATTCCAGTTGACAAGATTGAAATTGCGGTTGCAGGCGGTGCGAAATATAATGGCGGAATAATCGAGGGATTCAGGTTCTTAAATTTCGCCTCTACCCCAAACGAAGTAAAAAGGAACTATGAACGAGGAAAGTTTTTAATGGAACATCCCAAAGAATATAAACTTCATAAATATCTTAAAAAGACCGCATTGGTCGTTAAAGGAACGAAATTCACTCATTATGATATTATCGACTATATTTCTAACAAACTCGGCGGAGTGCATATAGATTTAAACAGAAGCAGACAAAAAGATGACAAATTCAAGGTATTAGATGAAAGCATTTCCTTACAGATATTAGATAAGGACTACATTTATTATCAGCTACTATCCATTGGGCAAGCTTTAGCACAATCTGATGATGCAAAAAGATTTGTCGATAAAGCTAAATCCATAGGTTTAATAAACAAACAAGTTAATTTTTAATGAAAGGCGTACATTATGGGACATTCTTTAGCATTAAGCGATGAATACATATTTCGCGAACGTGTTTAATTTACCCACAAACAAACTTAAATCATTGGAGGACAAAATTATAGAACGACCTACATAAACGCGAAAAGCCCTGCAGTGTTTCCTAGGCACTACAGAGCCACTGGTGAATGATTACCGTCATCTACCAGAGAGTCACTTTAAGAAATTTTGCAGATTCCCTAAAGCTTAAGACTTAATCGCTTACTACAACTTTCATGAGTTAAACAACTCTCAACCAAGATGATTCTCTAATTCATGGAGCTTCATTATAAATCAAGGCAAAGTTTCTTTCAAGACTCTCATTCAGATTATCCGAGACGGCATTCATCAGTTTATGATGTCTGTCGTCTTTTGCTTTTACAAAAAAATAATGCCGCTCTCGACGGCTAAAAAATCTCTTTCAAACAAGGAGGATTATATCACATGAATTTCAAATCTCAATGGTTACCCTACGCGACCAACTCTGACGTTGAGGCTGTAAAGCGACTTTCTCGCTCAGCTACCGACGACCTGAAAGACAAAATCAATTCTTACGACCCGCATTTCATTTTCGAAGAAGCTGGCTCAAGTCGCAATCCTGATAAGCGCAAAATCATCTGCCCCATTTGCGGCAACGGAAAAGGTAGAGACGCTACTCCCGTTGAAGTCGAATTCAAAGGCGACCGCTGGCTCTATCACTGTTTCCGCGAATGCGGCTTTCAAGGCGACCTTCTTAAAATAATTGCTGACGAAGAACGCCTTAATCTTCACGATTTCAACGACATGTGCAAAGCTCTCGCTATTGGGGCTCAACTTATCGGTTATCCTCTCGATTCCAACTTAACTTACTCCACTAAAAAGAAAAAATCTCCTCCCAAAAAAAAGCGCGAAACTTCTTCTTCTGAATTGTCTCTCATTCAAATCGACATCGCTGATTCTCAAAATCACCTCGACGAATTGCCCGACTCCGACCGCAGAGGTTTAACTCTTGAAACTTATCAGCATTTCGGTTGTGGTTATCTCGATAAATGGTCTCATCCCAAAATCCGGCTCGAAAAAGGAAAAGCCTTTCCTACTCGACGTATCATCATTCCTACTGCGGATAAAGCTCATTATCTTGCCGCTCTGCTACTTAGCGACCGTCCAAATATCGACAAGCAATATTGGAAAATGCACGCTGGAGTTAAAACTGAACTTTTTAATCTTGACGCTCTCAAAAGCAATAACGAACTGATTCTCGTCGTCGAAGGGGAAATTGACGCCATGAGTATCTGGCAAGCGTCGGGCGGCAATGTAGCTGTCGTCGCCACCTTGTCCGTTGGCGGGTACAAAGAACTTTTGCTTCCTCTTATCGACAAAAGGAAAATCACCGGCAAAAAATTTCTCATTCTTTTTGATAACGACGACGCCGGCAAGTCTAACGCTGAAAATCTGCGCGGTGAACTTTCAAAAAGAAACATTCCTGCCATTTCCAGATTCCTTTTCGACTCTCTCTCGCAAGCCGACCAAACGGAACTCGGAAACAAAATCGACGCTAATGAGCTACTCATTACTCGCGGCGACCAATTCTTAAATGAACTCGTATCGAAGATTATCGAAGACTCCCAAGCTGATTTTGCTATCATCGAAAAAGAAATTGCTGACGCTAAACTCTTCAACCATCTCGTTGCCCAATGGCGCACCAACCATAAAAATGCACCCGTCGACCCCAAAATACTCGCCGAACTCAAAGACGCTAAAGCTTACATTGACAATTTGACAACAGAGAATTTCAATCCTGACGACGTTTTCAACATTTCTATTCGTCGCAAAATTGCTCTGTGCAAATTTTATCTTCCGCAGTTCGCCGCCACTTTCTTTAACGTAATGCGCGACGCTCGCGATTCCGCTAAGAAAAAAATCAAGGATTCCGATAATCCCAGTACCGAACTTAAAAATCTCGCCAATCTCGTTCCCAGCGACTTTGCCACTATCGTCGATGAAATCGTCACCACCATTAAGCGCGACCAGAAAGAATTCCAAAAAGCCGTAGAACAAAAAGAGGCTCAAGAAAAAGACCTTGCTCGTTGGAAAGAAAAGCAAGCTAAGCCCAAAAATCCCAAGCTTTTACTTTCTCCGGAACAAGTCACTCGTCTTTTTGCCATGAAGAATACTGACCTTTATAACGCTCTCCGACTTGATTTTCTCTTCAACAATGAAATACGATTTTTAACTGACTGCGACCGTTGGTTGACCTTCGATAAGGACAAAGGCATTTGGATAAAAGGCAACGCCGGTAAAAATTCTGCCATTCTTCCTTTCGCCGGTCGTCTCGCCATGATGCTGGAAGAAAACGAACCTAATCCTTTAGACTTCCCTGACGCTAAAAAAATCATTCGTTCCTGGCAAACTAACCTCTGCGTCGGTGCGGCTACCAACCTTCTCAAAGGCGTCAATCGTATCAGAATCACCACCGACGACTTGGACAACCATTCCAATCTGCTCAACTGCAAAAACGGCGTCATCGACCTTTACGACGGCAAATTCTACGAGGTTGTTGACCCTGCTCTTCTTCTCACTCAGCAAGTCAACGCCTTCTATCATGCCGGCTTTCGCAATGAGACCGTCGATAAATTTTTGCGCGACATTCTACCGGATGAAGAAACTCGCGCCGCTTTAATTCGTTGGCTCGGTTACTGCATTACAGGCGATGTCTCTGCTGAAAAAGCTCTCTTCATCTACGGTTCCGGCGGCAACGGCAAGGGCACTCTCACCAAACTTTTAATCATTCTACTCAACGACTATGCTGCCAGCGTTCCCGTCACTGCCGTCATCGAAGCTGGCAGATTGAAAGACGCTGGTGCAGCTACTACCGAACTCAACGTTCTGGAAAAATGTCGCCTTGCTATCGTTGAAGAACTCCCGCAAGGCGGTCGCCTTGACGTTGCCAAATTCAAATCCTTGACCGGCGGTGACAAAATCCCTGTCCGCAGACTTCATGAAGAATTTCACAACATTGACCCTACTCACAAATTGATGCTCAGTGGTAACCACATGCCTATTTTGAGTGACACTCGCGATCCGGGGCTTTTGCGTAGATTGCTTAACATGCTTTTTAGCGCAGACTTCACTAAAAATCCCGACACTCTACTAAAGAAAAAACTATTGGCTCCTGATTCTCTTGCCGCTATACTCTCTCTTCTCGTCGACGCCGCTCAATTATTCTATCGCGACGGGCTTATCATTGCTGATTCCATGCGTGAACAGACCAGGAGCTACCTTGCTGAAAACGATTTCATATACGACTTTATTAGCGAGTACTGCCAGCGTGGGCAAAATCTCTCCATTCCCAGACAACAATTTTTAGGACGTCTGAAAGAAAAATGTTCCGATGAATGCTTTCAGCAATTTAAGAACAGCGACCGTGCTTTGACTGATGCTATCAGTCGTATTGACGGCATCAGTTATCGGAGAACCACAGGTGGTGAAAGGAAATTCTTCGGCATTGGTTGGAATAATGGCGGGCACAATTAATCCGACGATTTTAACGGAGGAACTATCGATTCCAACGATATACCGTTTTCGGGCAGAGCTTACGAGCTCCATGCCCATTTTTTTTTTAGAGGAAAGAAAAAATCTGCTCATCTGAAAGAAAAAGTTTTGTTTTTCGCCCTAAATCTTTCAGAATAAAATCATAACAGTAGGCTATTTTTCAGGTATACTTCATAAAGTGACGGAAAAGTGACGAAACTTTTAGCAAAGTGACGAATGAGTGACGAAACTTTTTTGAAAAAAGTCGCGTCAAATCAACGAAAGTGACGTTAGTGACGTTAGTGACGGTTTTTACAAGGTTAGAGGACATTAAGAGAAAAAATAAATTTTCTGGGAAAAAATTAGTCAAACACACACACAGAAAAAATAAAATTTTTTTCTTAGGAGAGAAAAAGTTCCCCAAAGCGTCACTTGCGTCACTTGCGTCACTAACCCGCATTAGGACGCGAAATTTTTGGAAATTATTTCGTCACTGAAACGTCACTTGAAACGGCACTTTCGTCACTAGTTTCGTCACTAAACGTCACTAATGGCGTTAGGACGCCATCGATGAATTTCCGATGAAAAAAATGATTTTGGTTTCGAAGGGCATTTTTTCTTCAAATGAGGTTGCTTTAGTCACAAAAAATAAAGGAGAAATCAAGAAAATGAGTTCCCTTGGTATGAAAGATAAGATTGGTTCGGAAGGAGAAATATCTGAATGCGATTTTTTCACAGCTCGCGGATAATTTTTTGGCGAATGATTTCATCTTTATCGAACTCGCTCATCATTTCCCAATCCTTTTCCATTTCGAGATTATTGCCGGTGGAGCGAGCGACCAGTTGCATTGCTTCCGGCTCCATTAAAATAGCGTCAGCGATGATTGCGGCAAAATTATTTGACTGGTTATTGGAAATGACTTTGTAAGCGGTGTTAGGTTTATCGAGAGAAAGCTGAATTTTGAGCGCGTCGAGTTGTTCTTTGGCGTGATTGATTTTTTGCGCCAAATTTTTGACGCGAGTTTCGATTTCTTCTAATCGGCGGACAAATTTATAGTTTTTGCGAAGAATGCCAGCGGCGATTAGTTCTATTTTCTTTAGCGAATCAGGTTTTTGGCACAAGGAATCCAACTCGGCTTGTTTTTGTTCAATAGAAAGCTTTAGATTTGCGAGACGAGCTTTTTCTATTTCGATTAAGGTCTTTTGTTTGGTGAGAAGATATTTTTCCTGAGCGAAAATGGAGTGGGAAACAACTGACCAGTCACGATTTTGGAAAATATTTTCGCGTTGATTGAAGGCAAAAATATTTTGAGCAAGACGTTGCTCATCTTTTTTATATTGGCGAATAGTGGCGCGTAGTCTTTTTAAATAGCCGCCCACGAAGATATTTTTTGCCATAGCGAAAGCGCGTTGCGGCGAAATAATTCGCTTTTGCAAATCAAATTTAAGGTCAAGTGTTCTTTCGTATTCTTTCTTCAGTCCGAAATATTGGCGGCGAATAATATCGTAAACTTCGCGTGTCTTGTAAATATTTTTGTTATCATCGGTCAAAGTTTGGGCGAAAATTTCATTTTGAAGAGCGTCGACGGCGCGGGCAAGATTATCACTCTCGCGCCTTAACATTTTTTTCGCGTAAAGGTTAGCCTGAAGAATCTGATGCGCGACGAGTTGAATATTTTTCTTGCAATCGGGAGATTCAAGCTTTTTTTCTATTTCGACGACTGATTTTTTCATCAACCTTGCCGCTGATAATAGAGAAAAAATTTTAGAATAAACACCGGCAACAAGGTCGTTATAGGCTTTCAAAGCGTCCTTTTGGGTTTCTTTTGGCTTTTTAAGAGTCTGTAAAAATTCTTCCAACTGTTTTTTCTGTGCGAGTGTTTCAAAATAGTTTTGCCATAATTCGCGCTCGGATTTAGTCATGTATTCGAGTTTGGCTTGTTCTTGTGCGTCATGAAAAGAAATAATGACGCGCTTCCATTTATTAACCTCTGCGACCGCTGTGAACATTTTAGTTTTCAGCTCTTGCTGATATTGAGAAAGAAATTTTTGCGAAATAAAATCTTGGGAGTCGGTAAGATTCTTGGCTTTGGTCGTAGAAATTTGAACAGCGTCTTTCGTTTCTAATTCTTCTTTTTCCTTAGCGATAGCGTCCAATTTCATGACTAAATCAAAATGTTGGTTGCGCAGGGAACGAAATTCTTTCAGCCGTTCTACTTTTGGGTCATCATCTTCTTTGCACGAAATAACGCCAACATATTCTTCCGGCACTCGGCTAAAAAGTCTGGCAAGGAAAGAATCGCCGTTTTTCTCCGCTTCTTCCTTCTGTGCCTTGAGAGAGCGATGGTCAACGCGAATGGAAAAGCCATTTTGCTCCAAGACTTCATTTTGGATTTGTGCGAAGTCGGCGCGAAGAACGGGAAGAAAATTTTTATTAGCCCAGTTGCGATTTTTGGGCGCACCATGTTTGCGGCGTTCTTCAAAAGAAGGCTCTGAACCATCTTTTTTCTTCCGCGCGGGGTATTTAAAGAAATTACAAGCGGCTCGCTCCTTCTTTTGTTCCACTTCATCAATCATTCGCTCTGAAAACATAATATGAACATGAGGATGATGTTGTCCGTCTGACATCACTCCGATTTTATTGTGAATCGCGTAGTCGTAATAGTGGTCACTCAAATGTTTTGCGAT
>CALFJC010000083.1 GCA_937877655.1 uncultured Selenomonadales bacterium | reverse complement strand
GGCGAAAACAAAACTAAAGGGCGGTGAACTTTTTGGACAAAAATATTTTGCAAAGCGTTGATTATAATTTTCTTCGCGAAGATGAACGGCTTGGAAAAAATATCGCTTATCTCACGGTTTGGGGCTCAATATCATTCGGCACAAACAATGCCGAGTCAGATCTTGATATTCGCGGCTTTGCCGTCGAGTCGTTGAATTCCATTTTGACGAACAAAACTTTTGAACAAATTACGGACGACAAGACCGACACGGTAATTTACGGGCTCCGAAAATTTTTTAAGCTCTGCGCGGAAAATAATCCCAATGCGCTGGAATTGCTCGGCACGCGCCCCGAACATGTTTTGTACATGAACGCGGCGGGCAAAAAAATTCGTGACAACGCAGAAATTTTTCTTTCAAAATTGGCGTATAAAAAATATGTCGGTTTTGCGACGGCGCAACTTCGGCGGTTACAAAATGCTTTGGCACATGACAGCTATCCGCAACGCGAAAAAAATATTCACATATTGAAATCGATAGAATCAATGATGACGGCTTGCCGCGAGGAATACGGGCTGAAAAATTCCGAAATAAATTTTGAAATACAGGACGAAGAGATTTTAATTTCAATCTCGGCTGAAAAGCTTCCGTTGCAAAAATTTTTGACAATGAATTCCGGCTTGGAAACATTGCTGAGAAGTTATGCGAAATTGAATCGCCGCGACTGCAAGAAAGACGAAAAACATTTGAACAAACACGCCATGCATTTGATCCGATTGTACTTGACGGGCATTGACATTTTGGAAGGGCGCGGCGTGATAACTTATCGGGAAAAAGAATTGCCGCTGTTGAAAAAAATTCGTGCAGGCGAAATTTCGTTTGAAGAGATTTTCAAAATGGCAAATGAATACGAGCGAAAAATTTCTTCGGCTTATAAAAATTCCAAGTTGCCCGACGTTCCCGACGCCGCAAAGCTCGATAAAATTTTGCTTGAAATTTACGGCGAGTTTTTATAAAAAAATTAACCGCTCCAGAACTCGGAGCGGTTTTTTTGTTCAGGAACGAGCAATTAATCTTCAAGATCATTGGCAGATTCTATTTTTTTTCTTGCCTCACGGTAAGAAGTGAACAAAATATTTATTAATTTCCACATTTCTTCTTTCGGCAAGGTATAGCATATTTTTTTGTCCTTTACAACGAAGACGGCAAAAGAAGAAGAATAAACATTTTCATCTCCGACAGGATTTACAAACTCGAAAGCGTAAATATAGACGCCGTCAGGCAATGAATCGTTGTCAATTCTTATGGTGTCGCTTATTTCAAAAGAGTTACCCTTATGACGTTTAAAATCCAATCCGCCGCCGGAAATAAATTTTTCCCAAAGTGCGTCCATGTCTCTCTCAATTTTTTGTTTTTCTTCGTCCGATAAAGTTTCGCGCCAAGTTTCAACTGCTTTAGTTTTTTCTTCGTCCGAAAGAGTTTCGGAATAAATTATTTCTCCAACGGCAGGATATTTTTCTGTAAATTTTTCTATAAGCTCTTCCAGCAATGTATATATTTTTTCGGCAGAAATAGTGGATTCATAATATATCGGCGTAACTTCATCGCCTTTTTTTATTCCGTAAAGCTCGCCCGTCGGAACGTCGCTGTTGGTGTCGGGACGAGTTGCAACCAAACGAAAATCTTCTTCGGGATATTTGCAGGAGATAAGCAAATTACAAGCTTGATCATTCAATTCAATCGGAACGGAATAAAGTTCGATGCCGTTTTTGTTGCCGTCCTCATCTACTTTGGCTTCTGAAATTACATGAACACAAACGGGCTGATTTTCAATCGTGATCCATTCGCCCGTGAAGGTACTTTCAAATTCGCCCGTATCCCAATTTGCTTTTATGGCGGTATCGTTGCCCAAAAGTCTCCAATTAAGTTTAAGGTCACCGTCTTTCCAAGCGTACGTGAAATTTACCAATATGCAATTAACACTTGCAACACGATTCATTTGTTCTTGTGTAAGTTTGATTTTCGCCGTATTGGTTTCATGATCAACTTCGACGTTTACTTCTTTAAGATCAGATAAATCGAAAGTTATACCTTGAGGCGGCGAAGGATTTTCGGCGTTTGTGTTGTTCGCGGAATTGGTGTTGGAAGAAGGCACTTTAGAGGTCGGAAGACTTGAGGGATTCGCGGCGAATTTATCGAGCATAAGGCTATAAAATTCACTCTGAGATTTCGGAGCAAATTTTTCATCTGCCAATTCTTTATAAGCGTCAATGTCATTTTTGGTAAGGTTGAAAGGATAGTATGTTGAAAGCCCGCCGCCGTCGGGTCTGAGGTCTCCACGCACTTCATTGTAAACAACGGGTTTATTTATCGCTGTTATCAGCTTGTCACATGCTCCCTTTAAATCATCCGATTTAAAACGCGAAGGTGATTTTTTTATCTTATCCGCGTAGTCTTTCAAGTCAATCATTCTATACGGAGGATTTTTGGCGTTTTTTGGAATGGGATATTTTTCGGCTGAAAGTTTTGCGTTGGAAAATGGACCCGGATCAGGATTTTCCTTAAGGTATTTGAGAGTCGCTTTACCGAAGTTTTCGTAAGCAGATTCCAAGTCAGGCATTTTTGACAGATCAATAACGGACATGGTGGCAAAGGCAGGATAATCATTTGTATTTACCAATCCTTCAGTTTTCTTTTCAATCTCCGAAGCACTTATACAATTTTGATAATAAGTGTCGCAGATGATTCGCCCCAACGCCTCGCCGTTCATATTTGGATTTGCCGAAAGTTCGCTTAGAAAACCCGTATATTCAAACATGATTTTGCTGAATATCTCTTCTTGAGACGCTGTCATAAAGCGTGCTGTTCCCTTTAGGGCAACCGCCGTTTCATAAGTCGACATTAGGCAGGTATCAAAGGCAACAAGCTCGAAGGGCGGATTTTTCGTCGAATTTCCAAAAACTTCATCAAAAGCTTTCTTCATGTCTTTCAAGCCGAGCATTTGACCGTTGGTATATTCGTCTTTGCAAACACCTCTCAAACTTCCGCCGCCGTGATCGACAAAAATAAAAACTCTGCGAAATTTTCCGTCGGGATAAAGTTTTTGTTCGAGTTTTTTTCCGTAAGACAGAAAATCTTCCAAGCCTTCGCGATAACTCATTAAGGAACTCGGCTTATTCAAGTTTATGGGAACTAATTTTTCTGCAGGTTTCCAATCGCGATTATCTCTGTCAAAAAGATAGCGACCGACGTTGCCGTTGTTCGGCTTAAATTTTTCGTGTGTCCAATTTGAAGTTCCGCCCGCTTGCATTAAAATTTTTACCTTGCCCGAAGATAAATCTGCTTTTTCTACTTCTTCAATGCAAGTTGTAATATTTCCGGGGTTTTCGCGATCGGTTTTGAGACGATTCGGCGTACCGGTTTCAATGTCGGTGCCGCAAACATACCAATAAATTAACCAATTATCGCCGTCCGTATTTGATTGCTCGACAGGATCAAATTTTGTCGGCGGTTTGACGGGCGGAGTAAAAGTTTCAATTTCTCCGCCGAGTCCGCCGAGAAAATTTTCTATCTCCGTTTTGGAAGGAAGAAAGATATTCGGCGCAAGAAAATTTTGGAATGCCGAAATATCTTCGGGCTCCCAAGAAATATTTCCGTCCGAGTTTTTCTTTGCAATGCAGACAACGTCAAAAGACTGCGAAGTTTTTCTGAAAGGCAAATCTTCAATAAAATTGTCGATTGTTTGAAAGGCGCGAGTTTGCCAAGCAGGATTGGCTCCCATAACCGAATCAACTTTCAACGCGAGCAATTCATTTGTATCTGTCGCCAACGCATTAACGGGCGTCGTAGTGATTGTCACAATCGGACGTTCGCGGTCACTTTTTTTGAGCGTCGCGGTAATTTTCATAACCGACTGAAGCTTTGCGGCATAGGTGACTTTGATTTTTTCTGCCGTCGCAGAGTTCAGCGGGAATTCTTTTAAAGTTGTCGACAAAAAATTTTCTGCTGCCGAGTTTTCGCCCGTGCCGAAAACGTAACTTTCTGCAAAAAACTGAATTGCTTCTGCAGGATTTTGCTTGAGCTTTGCCGCCTCGACTTCAACCGCAAAATAAATTATCGTTGCCAAAATCGTCAAGGCGGCAAAAGTTCGCTTAAACATTTACTCATCTCCTTGTAAAAAATTTTTCCAAAAATTATTCTTCCGCGCAGTTCCCTGCTCTGATTATATTTCTGTTCCCGGAACTGTTGGTACCGCCAAGATTACCACCATACGGATCGTTTCTGTAGAGAGTGAGATAATAGACACGCCAATTATTGTCAACATGCTCCTCAAAAGCTTGTGCGTCTCTGCTGTAAAGTGCCATCTGAAGATTTTTGCGCAGAACAGGCATTTTTGTTATTTTTTTCGGAGCATAGCCGGAATAGCAGGTAAGAAAATAAACCTTGTCAAAACTGCCCTGCCTTATCTCGCCGCGAAAAATGTGATAGCGAATTTCGTTGTCCACAGCGGCGGCATAATTCCTGTAATATTTGCCGCCCAAGCAAGCCACATATTCGTTTTGAGAAGTTACCGCGCCGTGACAAACGAACAACAGACTGGAAAGCCCATCTCCGTCTTTGAAAGAATAAATTTTGTGATCGAAGTCGTTGCGCCCTGCAGGTACATCGACAATTTTTTTCACAGGAAAAGAAAATTCTTCTTTCCAGTTTTCTTCGGCGGCATTCGTGCAGGAACTCATGAACACGAACATGCTTAACGCCAAAACGATAAATTTTTTCATGCTTCTCTCCTCCTTTGTATTATTCCCGTTAAAATCGTCGAGCCGGCAAAAATTTATGAACCATTTTGATCATCCCCTAAAAATTTTTGAGTACCACTTTAGGCATTATAATAATTATTTTTTTTTTTTGTCAATTCTTCTGATTCTAATTTTTATTTGGTTTTGCAGTCGCGCAAAAAAAAATTAACCTCTCCAAACTTCGGAGAGGTTTTTTGTTTTGAACTTTATCAGTTGAAAAGATTCAGCCAATCGCCGTAGCCTTCTTCTTGCATTTTTTCACGCGGAATAAATCGGAGCGACGCGCTGTTTATGCAGTAACGAATGCCGCCGAGATTTTCGGGCGCGTCGTCGAAAACGTGTCCCAAATGCGAGTTGCTTGCCTTAGCCTTAACTTCCGTCCGCTCCATGCCGAAGGAAAAATCCCTGCGCTCTTTCAAAAAATCTTTGTCTATCGGCTTGGTGAAGGAAGGCCAGCCGCAATGCGAATCAAATTTGTCCGTCGAACAGAAAAGCGGTTGCCCGTTCGTCACGTCAACATAAATTCCTTCGCGAAATTCTTCTTCGTATTCGTTTTTAAACGGCGGCTCGGTCTCCGCCTCTTGTGTGACGGAACGTTGAAGATCGCTGAGATTTTCCAAAGTCGCCTTGCTCGGCTTGCCGTAAACTCTGCCGCGAGAAAAATCTTTGTTCGGAAATTCTTCCGCCGCTTTAATTTTTGCCTTCTCGTCATTCAAATAGCGCGAAACATGACAATAGCCGTTCGGATTTTTTATCAAATATTGTTGATGCTCTTCCTCTGCGCGGTAAAAATTTTTAATCGGCTCGCACTCCACAACAACGGGATTAAAAAAATTTCCCTGCAGGTTCTTCAAAGAATTTTTTATAACTTCCTCGTCGTCAGGATCGCTGAAATAAATTCCCGTGCGATATTGAAGATCAAAATCTTTTCCGATACGGTGAACCAAAGTCGGATCAATCGATTGATAATAAACGTCCAGAATTTTAATCAAGGGAACTTCGTTTGGATTGTAAATGACGTGCGCGGATTCGGCGTGCCCGGAGTCTTTGCAAACTTCGCGATAAGTCGGACTTCTTGTCAAGCCGTTGGAATAACCGACTTCAACACTTTTGACGCCCGGCACATTCATCATCAAAAGTTCCGTGCCCCAAAAGCAACCGCCCGCCAAATAAATTTCTGATTCGCCTTCGCCTTTTTGATTCTGCTGAATAATTTCTTCCGGCATTGGAGCATCTAAAATTTTTGATGCGGAAATATTTTTCGGCGTGAAAGCAAAATAAGTTCCAAGTGCTATCGCCGCCACAACAGCCAAGACGCTCAAAAAAATTTTCCTCCTTGACATGATTTCTCCCCCCAATAAAATTTAAAATCATCACCAACCTTTTGCTTCAGCCGCACTTGCCAAAAACTTCCTCAAAAAAATTTTTCCTCCTTCCCATAAAAATTTAAGCCCTTCACTTTTGCGAAGAGCCGAATTTCATTTTACCCAAATTCCTTTTTCCTTTTCCTTAAAAATTTTTAGTGCGATTGGTGCGATTCGAACGCACGACCTGTTGCTTAGGAGGCAACTGCTCTATCCTGCTGAGCTACAACCGCTTCCGCCAAAATTTTAACATGCCCCAAAATAATTTGCAAGGTTGAAAAAGCAGTTTCTTAATGATAAAATTCATAAAAAATTTTAAGGGGGAATTTAAATGCGCGGTGTGGATGTTTCTGTTTTTAATGAGTCTGTCGATTGGGCGGCTCTGAAGGCGGCGGGCATTGACTTTGCGATTTGTCGGACGGGCTACGGCAAGAGCGGCTTTGACGAAAATTTTCAGCGCAATGTCGAAGAGGCGCACAAGGCGGGCTTGATCTGCGGAGCTTATCATTATTCCTACGCTTTGACGCCGAGCGATGCCGCCGCCGAAGCTGCTTTCTGCAAAGGAATTATCGAACGCGCAGGAGTTCTTTTGGAGCTCCCCGTTTGGTTCTCAATGTCCGACGCCGACGAATACAAAAAGCGTCACTTCTTCGAGTTCACAAAAAGTCACGTAACAAATATTTGCAAAGCTTTTCTCGACAATATCGCGCCGCTCAATGCAGGCGTTTATTCAAATCTTTCTTGGCTTGAAGATTTAATCGATTGGAAATCGCTCGGTTGCAAAGTTTGGTCGGCGCAGTACAACGCGGAAGACAATTTCAAAGGTTACATGTGGCAATACACCGACGCGCTTGAGATCGGCGGGCAAAAATTCGGCGGAAATATTTTGTACGACAAAGATGCGCAGCCGCAAGCAGTTGAAGGAGTTTCGGCTCCCGTTCAACAGCAACAACCTGCCTCGCCGCAAAGCGTTATCCAAAACATTCTCGCCAACGCCAGAGAAAATGCAAATAATCCCGCTCCCACGACGCCTGCGGCTCCTGCGACTCCCGCAAAACCTGCCGCGTCCGAAGCTCCGCAAACTGTTTCGGCGCAGAGTGCCATCTCAAGCATTTTGAACGCAAGCAGAAAAAATGCCGACGCGAAAAAATCTGCTCCCGAATCGACGGAAGATAAAATCAAAAATATTTTGGCGGGCGTCAGAAAGAAAAATTAGGAATTAGGAATTAGGAATTAAGATTTAGAAAAATTTTTGGTCGGCGCGAGGGCTCGCGTCGATTTTTCATTAAGCTGGAGGATTTTGGATGACAAAACTTTTGGAAACGCCTTACGGCACACAAGATTTTTTGCCCGAAGAAGCGGCGGCAAAACGAATCATCGAACAAAAAATTTTCGGCTTGTTTGCGAGTTTCGGCTATGAAGAAGTCATCACGCCGACAATGGAATATCTGGAGACATTGACGACTTCAAGCGGACGAGAAATTGAATCTCATTTGTTCAAAATGTTCGACCGCAACAATCGGACGCTGGCACTTCGACACGAAATGACAACGCCGATAGCGCGTTTGACAGCCGGCAGATTAAAAAATTCTTCCCTGCCGCTGAAACTTTCTTACAATACAAATGTTTTTCGATTCAGAAAAAATCAGCCGGGACGTCAATGCGAATTTTATCAAGCGGGCGTTGAACTTTTGGGAATTTCAAATGCTTTTGCCGACGCCGAAGTTATCGGGCTCGCCGCGCAGGCTTTGAAATTTTCGGGGCTTGAGAATTTTAAAATTTGTCTCGGACAAGTCGAATTCGCGGGCGGCTTGATGGAACAAAATAATTTATCGCCCGCTCTTCAAACCGAAATAAAATCGGCGATTGAACATCACGACATAGTTGCGCTTGAAAATTTGCCCGTCGACGATTCGCTGAAAAAAATTCCCAAACTTCAAGGCGGACGAGAAATTTTATCTGCGGCAGAATCAATCGCAAAAAATGATCGTTCAAAAAAAGCTCTCGACAATCTTAAGGAAATTTATCGCCTGCTTGAAATTTACGGCGTTGCCGATAAAATTACTTTCGACTTGGGCTTGATTCGCGATTTTGAATATTATACGGGAATGGTTTTCGAGGCATATGCGGCGGGCGTCGGCTATTCTTTGGCGGGCGGCGGACGTTACGACAACATGTTGAAAGATTTTGGGATGGATTGTCCCGCGACGGGTTTTGCATTGGGCATTGAAAGAATTTTATCTGCGCGGAAAATTCAGGGCGTCAAGGAAAATTCTCAAGCCGAAAAAATTTATCTCGGTTATGCGGCGGGAAAAGAAGAATCGGCAATAAAAAAAGCGGCTGAACTTCGGACGGAAGGAAAAATCGTCGAAGTTTCCTTGATGCCGCAAAGCAAAGTTGATTCCGAAAAAATCTGCGCGGAAAAAAATTGTAAGGAGTTAGTTTATCTCGAATGAGTTGTTTTGGAAGGATTAAGCAATTTATTCGTGCGGTTACGGCGCGAGTTACGGTTGAGGACGGGAAATATATTTCCGCGCATCTTTCAGCCGAAGAGCAGAAAATTTTTTTTGCAATGAGCATTGCCGACCAAGCGCATTGTCTGCGAACGGCTTACACGATTGAGCGGCTGGTTATTGAAGATAAACAGGGCGTGGACAAAGAATTTTTGATTCGTTGTGCACTTCTTCACGACGTCGGACGGCGGGCGGGCGACTTGACGATTAAAGGGAAAATTTTTGTTGTGTTGGTTACAACGTTCGCTCCGAAATTTGCCGAGCGATTGGAACTCAACGGCAACCGAGCACTTTATGTTTATCATCATCATGCGGAATTGGGGGCGCAAAAAGTTCAGCGAATCGGGCTTTTCAAAGAGGCAAAAATAATTGCCAAGCATCACGCGCCGCCCAAGCCCGATGATCCGTTTGAATTGAAACTTTTGCGCTTAGCCGACAACGAAAATTAGATGGAAAGATGGCAAGGTGGAAAGGTGGAAAGATCAAAACAACCACCGGAAAGAGGCGACTTAAAAATTTCATGATTCATAAATTCAAACAGGGCGAAGATTTTATTTTGCTGGACGTGAACAGCGGCGCGGTTCATCTTATCGACGAGGCAACTTTCAAAATCCTTGACGACTTCGACGGCACCAACGACGCGCAGATTTTAAAAAAATATCCCGCCGCCGATACCGCCGAAATTTTAAGCGAACTTCACGAGCTGATTGACGCGGGCGAACTTTTTTCTCCCGATATAAATGTCCCGCCGACTTTTGCGACTCGCGGCATTGTGAAAAGTCTCTGCCTTATGGTTGCGCAGGATTGCAATCTTCGTTGCAAATATTGTTTCGGCGACGGCGGCACTTACGGGCACCGCGCAGTTATGAGCGAAGAAGTCGGACGGGCGGCGGTTGACTTCATTATAAAAAATTCGGGGATAAGAAAACATTGCGAGATAGATTTTTTCGGCGGCGAGCCGTTGATAAATTTCCGAACAGTCAAAGCGGTTACCGAATACGTCAGGCAACGCGAGCGGGAGACGGGAAAAATTTTCAAACTCACTTTGACGACCAACGGCATTTTGCTTGACGAAAAAATTTCTGCATGGCTGAACGAAAATAATATTTCGGTTGTGTTGAGTTTGGACGGGCGCAAAGAAATTCATGACGCCATGAGACCCGACATCAGCGGGCGCGGCAGTTATGATCGGGTGATAAAAAATTTTAAGCGATTTGTCGAAAGTCGCGGTGGAGAAAATTATTATCTGCGCGGAACTTACACGAAAAAAAATCTTGACTTTACGGCGGACGTGTTGAGCATTCACGACGCAGGCTTTGATATTTTATCGGTTGAGCCCGTTGTTTTGAAAAATTCGCCACTTGCACTGACGGAAGAAGATTTGCCGAGAATTTTTGCAGAGTATGACAGATTGACGTCGGCTTATCTTGAACGTCGGCGCGAAGGACGCGGCTTTTTCTTTTTCCATTTCAACGTTGACTTATCGAACGGACCTTGCGTTGCGAAAAGGTTGGCGGGATGCGGCGCGGGGCATGAATATTTTGCGGTTGCGGAGAACGGCGATTTGTATCCTTGTCATCAATTCGTGGGACGCGAAAAATATCGTTTGGGAAATATTTATGACGGCGTGGAGAAATCTGCGCGGCATTGGCTGAAATATTTTCGTGAGTCTCATGTTTTGAACAAGCCGAAGTGTAAAGAATGTTGGGCGAAATTTTTTTGCAGCGGCGGCTGTCATGCCAATGCGGATTTATTTCACGGAGATATTCGCGAGCCGTATGAAATCGGTTGCGAGATTCAAAAGAAGCGTTTGGAGTGTGCAATTTACATTCAATCGAAATTAGCCGAATAAAAAAAGAGGGCGTCATGGACACCCTTGAAAGGCAATTAGGAATTCGTAATTCGTAATGAAAAAATTTGTAGCGGGTGGCAGAGACACGGGCGCACAGGACGTGCGCCCGCCGGCAACGAAAACAGGATGTTTTCTTGCCGGTCTGAGCCCCTTTTCTTTTGCTTACTTTTCTTTTGGGGCTGCAAAAGAAAAGTAAGTTTAATCTACAAAAATTGATTTTGAATCGAGGGTTCAAGCCGCCGAGATAGTTTTGCGGGCACACTTTAGAAAAAAGGGGGTTACTTCCCTCGATTGGCTAGGCGTTGCAAATATTTTCCGTACTCATTTTTGGCAAGCGGCGCGGCAAGTTTCAAAAGTTGCTCCTCGTCAATGTAGCCCATGCGATAAGAAATTTCCTCAATGCAAGAAATTTTTAAGCCCTGCCGCGTCTGAATCGTATGAACAAAAGCTCCCGCCTGCAAAAGCGATTCGTGAGTTCCCGTGTCAAGCCAAGCATAACCGCGCCGCATTTTCTCCACACGCAACGTCCCTTGCTCCAAATAAATTTTGTTCACGTCCGTAATTTCCAATTCGCCGCGAGCCGACGGCTTAATCGATTTCGCAACGTCAACAATATTTTTATCGTAAAAATAAAGCCCCGTAACCGCATAATTCGAGCGCGGCTCTTTAGGTTTTTCTTCAAGACTTACTGCTTGCCCCGTTTCGCGATTGAATTCCACAACGCCATAATTTTGCGGATCGTTGACGTAATAAGCAAAAACCGTCGCGCCTTCTTCGTAAGCCGCCGCTCGTTGAACCAACTTTGCAAAATCCGAGCCGTAAAAAATATTGTCGCCCAAAACCAACGCGCAACCTTCGCCGTCGATAAATTCTTCTCCGATTAAAAATGCCTGCGCCAAACCTTCGGGCTTGGGCTGAACCGCATAAGAAATTTTCAAGCCGAGTTGCGAACCGTCGCCGAGCAATGCTTGAAATAAATGACTGTCCTGCGGCGTCGTTATGATTAAAATTTCCCGAATGCCCGCCAACATCAAAGTCGACAGCGGATAATAAATCATCGGCTTATCGAAAACCGGCATTAATTGTTTCGAGACAACTTCCGTCAGCGGATAAAGTCGCGTGCCCGAACCGCCCGCCAAGATTATTCCCTTGCTTATCATAAATTTTTCCTCCTTTTTGCGAGAAATTTTATAGCAGAAGAAAAATTTTTTCAACACCGCGCAGATTGACCTTGAAAAATTAACTTGCTAGAATAATCGGCATGAATTCAAAGGAGGAAATTTTTTTATGAAGAGATTTAATACGGCAATCGTCGGCGCAACGGGCGCGGTCGGACAGGAATTTTTGAAACTCATCGAGGAGCGCAATTTCCCGTTCGGCGAATTGAAAATGTTGGCGTCATCTCGCTCGGCGGGCAAAAAAATAAATTTCATGGGCAAAGAGTACACGGTCGAGGAGACAACGGAAAAATCTTTCGACGGAATAAAATTCGCGCTGTTCGCGGGCGGCGCGGCAAGCAAACTTTTTGCACCGGCGGCAGTCAAAGCGGGCGCGGTCGTCATCGACAATTCTTCAAACTTCAGAATGGATCCCGAAGTCCCGCTCGTCGTCCCCGAAGTCAATCCGCAGGCAATTTCTCGCCACAAAGGAATAATCGCCAACCCGAATTGTTCAACAATAATTATGGTCATGGCACTCAAGCCGCTTTACAATTTGTCGAAAATCAAGCGCGTTGTCGTGTCGACTTATCAAGCAGTTTCGGGCGCGGGGCGCGAAGGCATGGACGAATTGAAATCGCAACTTGAAGAATTGGTTCGCGGCGAAGAAGTCACGGCAAAAATTTTGCCCGTCGCCAAGCTCGACAAACATTATCAAATTGCGTCGAATCTCCTTCCGCAAATCGATATTTTCATGGATAATCTCTACACCAAAGAGGAAATGAAAATGGTTGACGAGACGAAAAAAATCATGGAGGACGACGCGCTCCGCGTCACGGCAACAACCGTTCGAGTTCCCGTTTATCGTTCGCACGCCGAGAGCGTCAACATTGAGTTTGAAAACGAAATTTCCGTTGAAGAAGCTCGCGCCGCGTTGGAAAAATTCCCGGGCGTTATCGTTCGCGACAATCCCGCCGAAATGATTTATCCGCAACCGCTTGAAACTTCGGGCAAGGACGCGGTTGAAGTCGGACGAATCAGAAAAGATTTTTCCATAGAGCACGGACTCAATCTCTGGGTTTGCGGAGATCAAATTCGCAAGGGCGCGGCTCTCAACGCTTTGCAAATCGCCGAATACATGATTGAAAATAATTTGGTGTGAAACATGAAAAAAACATTTCTGTACTTTCAGCCCGAATACGTCGGCAAATTCAAATGCGACGGCGAAAAGTGCAATGCCCGTTGTTGCAAAAATTGGCGCATTGACATTGACGCGGCGACTTACAAAAAATATTCAAAGCTCCCCGAAGCGCAGGAAATTATTTCGCAGATAAAATTCAATGAGGAGCTTGATAAATATATCGTGACGCTGGACGAAAAAAGATTTTGCCCGATGCTTACCGAAGAAAATTTGTGTCGCCTGCAAAAAGATCACGGCGAAGAACTTTTATCGGTAACCTGCTCGACTTATCCGCGCCACACCAAAAATTTCGGGAAATTTTTTGAACGCGCTTTGACTCCGACTTGTCCCGTCGCGGCGGAGCTGATTTTGTTTCAAAAAGAGCCGATGAAATTTGATTTCGTCGAAGTTCCCATGAAAATTCACAGCAACAACGGCAAAATCTCAATAACAAATTTTTCTGTTCCCGAAAATGATGTCGCCGTCTTTTTTGAAATTCAAGTCGCGATGATCTCCATTTTGCAAGAACGAAGATTTACAATCGATCAGCGATTAATCGCGTTGGGATTTTTCCTCGACAAATTGCAAGAATTGCTTTCCGCCAAAGCCGACAAAGAAACTCTGATGAAATCAATCGGCACTTATGAATCGGAAGATTTTTTGATGAATGAGTTGCCGCCGCTGATTCAAAGCGTCCAAACCGATTCGGAAAAATTTATCCTGTTCATGTTGAAATTTCTCAAGTACACGTTGGATTGTTTGAAATCCGTTGAAGGGCGCGATTTTATCAAAGCGTTTGCGGAAGTTCTGGAAATTCATCCCGACGAAAAATCTCGCGTTGACGTCCCGAAAATCATTTCCAAATATGAAAGTCTCGCCGAAGCTCGGAAAGATTTTTTTGAAAAATATTCGACTGTCCTTGAAAATTATTTCGTCAACGAATTTTTCATGAATGTTTATCCTTTCAGATTTGCCGAAGAAAACATTACGAAAAATTTCGCCGTCTTCATGATAAGTTACAAAATTTTTGAACTGATGATGTTTTCGGCGACGCAGAACGGTTTGACTTCAGAAAAAGATTTGTTGCGGCTCGTTGATTGGTTTACGGCGAAAATGGATCACAACAAGAATCTTTTCGACAGATTTTTTGATCTGTTGAAGGGCATTGACGATACTTTTTTGCTGATGACATTGTTGCTTAAAGGCTAAAGTTTCCTTGACATGAAAAAGGCGGTGTTGTAAAATGCCGAAAGTGCAAACGGCAAGGGGCAACAAAGCTCCTTTCGAGTTCAGCGCGACGGCGGAAAAATTATTCGGCGAAGATTTTTCTTCGGAAGGAATTTTCGGCGACGTTAAAATTTTCGGCGAGGTTGAAGATGTCGGAAGATGTTTCGTGATTCGCGGGCGCATCGAGTGCCGAAAGTCTTTTACCTGCGACAGGTGTTTGACTCAAGCGACGGAAGATCAAGTTCACGAGTTTGAGGAAGAGTTTGACAAGTCGGAGGCGGTTGAAGATTTTATCGACGTGACTGAACTTTTGCGGGATGTGTTGCTTGCCGGGCAGCCAATGAAAAATCTTTGCAAGGCGGATTGTAAGGGCTTATGTCCCGTGTGCGGCGCAAATTTGAATGACGGCGAGTGCGGATGCGACAGATTTATAATCGATCCGAGACTCGCGGCATTGAGTCAATTAGGAATTATGAATTAGAAATTACGAATTGTTTTTCATTCCTCATTCCTAATTCCTAATTCATAATTATTAAAAAGGAGGTGTAAGCTTTGGCGGCACCTAAAAGAAAATTGAGCAAGAGCAGACGCGACAGGCGGCGTGCAAATTGGAAGTTGGAAGCTCCGAACTATGTTAAATGTCCGAGATGCCAAGAACCTAAACTCCCACACCATGTGTGCCTGGAATGCGGTTACTATGACGGAAAAGAAGTTATAGAGACGGCTTGAGGATACGGAAATTATTTTGGGCAGGCATTGAACCTGCTTATTTTTTTTGCGGGGGGTTGTCCCCTTTTTTCCAAAAAGTGGACTCGCAAAACCTGCTCGGCAATTCGTCACTTCGATTGAGTCAATCATGAAATTTATTTTTTAAACTACTTTTTCTTTGCATGCCCAAAGAGGAAGAAAAATCCCCCCTTTGTCAAAGCGTGGATTCGCGGAACCGACTGTCGAGGCGGCGGCTAACCACTTCGATTGGATTCAATCATGGAATTTATTTTTAGGATCTACTTTTTCTTTGCTTGCCCAAAGAAAAAGTAGCAAAAAGAAAAGGCACCTCGCGGGGGCGTTTGTCCTCGTCATTCGGAGTAACAACTTACTTTTGCCGTGTGTGCCGGCAATAGAAACATCCTGTTTCTGTTGCCGGCGGGCGCACGTCCTGTGCGCCCTTCTTTTCACATTGATAATTTATTGTATCTTTCGATAAAAAATTTTGGAGGAGCGGAGACCTGTGAAAATTGCAGTCGACGCCATGGGCGGTGACAAAGCTCCGGCGGAAATTATAAAGGGAGCAGTTTTGGCAGTTCAAAAATATTCTTGCGAAATAGTTTTGGTCGGCGACAAAGAAAAAATTCGCAACATGCTCGATAAAGAATCCGACGGGAAAAATTTTCCGATAACGATAAAACATGCCGACGAAGTTATAAATATGGGCGAGCATCCCGCCGATGCCGTTCGCTGTAAAAAAAATTCGTCAATAGTGGTTGCTACAAAAATGGTTAGGGACGGCGAATGCGACGCTGTACTTTCGGCGGGCTCGACGGGCGCGGCTGTCGCGGCGGCTCAACTTATCTTGAAAAGAATTCACGGCATCGGACGTCCCGCGATAGCAACGCCAATTCCTACTCCGTGCGGCACGACACTTTTACTCGACAGCGGCGCAAATGTCGACAGCCGCCCCGAACATTTGATTCAAAGCGGAATAATGGGTTCGCTTTATGCCGAGCACGTTTTGAAAATAAAAAATCCTTTGGTTGCGCTGTTGAATATCGGCGAAGAAGAAACTAAGGGCAACGAGCAAGCCAAGGAAACTTATCAACTGCTTAAAAATTTGTCGACGATAAATTTTGCGGGTAATGCCGAAGGGCGCGACATTCCTCGCGGAAAATTTGACGTTGTGATCTGTGACGGTTTTGTCGGAAATGTCGTTTTAAAATTTGGTGAAGGGCTTGCGCTGACGATAATGGAACTTTTAACCGAAGAACTCACTGCCAACGGCGGCGCAAAACTTTTGGGAAAAGAACTTATCGCCAAAACTTTTATGAACATGTCAAAGCGGCTTGATGTTTCGGAGAACGGCGGGGCTCCGCTTTTGGGCGTGAACGGTTATTGCGTGATAAGTCACGGTTCTTCGGACGCGAAGGCGATTTGTTCGGCTATCGGCGTCACGAAAAATTATGTCGACAGCAAAATTTTTGAACGAATAAAAGCCGCGCTTTGATTCAATTTTAATTTGACAAATGAAAGGTATTCGTATAATTTAAGGATAATTGACAGGCTGCCGAGCGAGCCGTTGAGGAGGAGAAAATAGATGTTTGAAAATAACGCCATCTGTAAGTTGCTGAAAATCAAGTATCCGATATTTCAAGGCGGCATGGCGTGGATAGGGACAGCGGAGCTTGCCTCGGCGGTGTCGAACGCGGGCGGGCTCGGACTTATCGGCGCGGGACACATGCCTCCCGACATTTTGCACAAAGAAATTCAAAAGTGCAAAGCATGGACGGATAAACCGTTTGGCGTGAACGTAATGTTGATGTCGCCGTTCGTCAAAGAAGTTATGCAACTCATGGTTGAGGAAAAAGTTCCCGTTGTGACGACGGGCGCGGGAAATCCCGGCGAATATGTTCCTGCGCTTAAGGAAATCGGCTCGAAAGTTATTCCCGTTGTGGCGAGCGTTGCTTTGGCGAAAAGACTTGTCAAGGGCGGCGCGGACGCCGTCATTGCCGAAGGTTGCGAATCGGGCGGACACATTGGAGAAATAACGACGATGGCACTTGTGCCGCAGGTTGTCGATGCGGTTGAGGTTCCCGTAATAGCGGCGGGCGGTTTTGCCGATTCGCGGGGAATTGTGGCGGCATTTTCTCTCGGCGCAAGCGCAATTCAAATGGGCACGCGTTTTGTTCTCAGCAAAGAATGTATTGCCCATCCGAATTACAAAAATCTCGTGTTGAAGGCGAAAGACAGATCTACTGTCGTCACGGGCAGGACGACGGGGCATCCCGTCCGAGTTTTGGCGAACAAACTCACTCGCACTTATCTTGAAATGGAAGCCAACGGCGCGACGGTTGAAGAGCTTGAAAAACTCGGCGCGGGCGCGTTGCACAAGGCGACTCACGGCGGCGACGTTGAAAACGGCTCGGTTATGATCGGGCAAATTTCGGGAATGCTTGACGACATTAAAACCGTCAAAGAAATTATTGATGACATTGTAAACGGCATTGCGCCGGTTGTTGAAAATATTCAGAGCAAGTGGGGCTGATATTATGAAGACAGCTTTTATTTTTCCGGGACAAGGCGCGCAGTCTGTCGGCATGGGCAAAGATTTTTATGA
Source organism: uncultured Selenomonadales bacterium (assembly GCA_937877655.1). GTDB lineage: Bacteria > Bacillota > Negativicutes > Selenomonadales > Selenomonadaceae > Quinella. The sequence goes on along the minus strand of CALFJC010000083.1, from coordinate 42,231 downwards.
TAACTTCGACGCGGCAAAAAAACTTTTTGAGGAAGCGGACGACGCGTTGGGTTATTCGATAAAAAAAATGTGCTTTGAAGGTTCGGAAGACGATTTGAAATTGACGGCGAACACTCAGCCCGCGATTCTGGTTGTCAGCGTGATTGTCAACGAAATTTTAAAGTCGGAAGGAATTGTCGCGGACATTGCGGGCGGACACAGTCTCGGCGAATATTCGGCGTTGGTGGCGGCGGGCACATTGAAATTTTCGGACGCGGTAATTTTGGTACACAAGCGCGGAAAATTTATGCAAGAAGCGGTTCCCGTCGGCGAAGGAGCAATGGCGGCGATAATCGGGCTTGATGACGCAACAATTATAAAAATCTGCGCGGAAGCGTCGGAGATTGGCGAAGTGCAAGCCGTCAACTTCAACTGTCCGGGGCAAACGGTAATTGCGGGAAAAATTGCGGGCGTTGAAGCGGCAGTCGAGAAATTAAAATCGGCGGGCGCGAAAAAGGCGGTCGTCTTGCCCGTGAGTGCTCCTTTTCACAGTACTTTGATGGCTCCCGCCGCGAAAAAACTTGCCGCCGAACTTGACAAGGTTGAACTTAAAGATGCGGCATTTCCCGTTGCGGCGAATTTCACGGGCGAATTGGAGACTTCGGCGAAAGAAATTAAAAATAATCTCGTTGCGCAGGCGGATCATCCCGTCAAGTGGATAGCTTGTGTCGAGGCAATGAAAAATTTCGGCGCGGAAACTTTTATCGAGTGCGGAGTAGGAAAAACTCTTTGCGGTTTCAATCGGCGAATTGACAAAAAAATTAAAAGTCTCAACGTCGAAGATACGGACAGCTTGAAAAAAACTCTGGACGCGCTTAAGTCATAAAAAATTTTTCCCTGCAAATTGCGGCAGGGATTTTTTTTTGCTATCATCAAAAAAATTTTGGGAGTGATTAACATGAAAAAATTTTTGACGGCGGCTATTGTCGCGAGCAATTTATTTTTCCTGCCGATAAGTCACGCGGAAATTAAAACTTGCGAAGGCACCGACGAATACATTATGAGCGAGTTTGAAACTCTTGACATTGCCAAGCAACGCGCCAAGCAAAAGGCTGAACGCGCCGCGCAGGAAAAGGCGGGCGTCTTCGTCGAATCAAATACCGAAGTTGTCAACATGATGGTTACGAAGGACGAAATTTTTACGATGACTTGCGGCATTTTGAAAGTTATCGACGTGGATTATCGGCTGACGCCGCTTGCAGACGGAAAAAGTATAATCGTTCGTGCGACCGTCAAAGCCGACATCAATACCGACGACATAAGCGGCTGGCTGAATCGCGGCTCCGTCGAACGTTCCGAGCTTGTCAATCAAAATCTTGAACTTCAAAAGGCGATTGCGGAACAGGATAAACAAATTGCCGAGCTGAAAAGCAAACTTGCCGCCGCAGAATCTCAACGTGACTCGGAAAAAATTTCGGAGCAATTTGCCGCCGAAGATAAAATTTTTCGCTCCAACCGGCAACTGGAAGAAGCATTGCGATTTTATTATTTGGGCGACCCGAAAGGCGCGGCGATTTTTTGTGCACGAGCCGTTGAGTTGAATCCGTCAAACGCGGCGGCGTATTCAATTCGCGGAGCAATTCTTTATTCGCTTAAAAATTTCAACGAGGCAATTTCCGACATGAACAAGGCGATTGAGCTTAATCCTTCCGATTATAAAAATTTCTACAATCGCGGCTTGGCTTACGTTAAGTTGAAAAATTATCGTGCGGCGGCGGAAAATTTTGATGAAGCACTTCGATTGAATCCCGCCGACGAAGACAGCCGTTACAATCGCGATTTGTGTTATCGGGCATTGGATTAAAAATCGGAGATTAAATTTATAAACGCGAAAAAAATTTCGGCAGAAAAAACCGACGGCAACTCCCGAAAAAAATTTTCTACGCCCCGAAGATTTAAAAGAAATATTCGCATAGGCAAAAATTGTAGACAAGCGAAAATCTTTGTGTTATATTCTTCAACCGGGAGGCGAAAAGTTGTAATGAGTGCGACGGAAAAAAATTTGTCGGGCAAAATTGCGTTGGTGACGGGTGCTTCACGAGGCATAGGGCGGGCAATAGCTCTGCGACTGGCTCAAGACGGCGCGAAGGTTGCTTTAAATTTCGCAAGCAATATCGCGAAGGCTGAAGAAGTCAAAAACGCGATTGAGTCTTTTGGCGGCGAGGCAATTCTTTTGCAAGGCGACGTTTCAAATTTCGAGATTGTGACGGAGATTATAAAAAAAGTTGTCGACAAATGGGGCAGGCTGGACATTTTGATAAACAATGCCGGCATAACCCGCGACAATCTTCTTTTGAAAATGTCGGAAGACGATTTCGATAAGGTTATCAACACGAATTTAAAGGGCGTCTTCAACTGCACAAAGGCTGTTACGAAAATCATGATGAAACAACGCGGCGGACGAATTGTGAACATGTCGAGTGTTGTCGCGCTCAAAGGCAATATCAGCCAAACAAATTATGCGGCGGCGAAGGCGGGCATAATCGGCTTTACAAAATCGGCGGCAAGAGAACTTGCCTCACGCGGCGTGACGGTCAACGCGGTTGCGCCGGGCTTAATCAATACCGATATGACAGCCGCGCTCAGCGAAAAAATCAAGGAATTAATGTTACAAGAGATACCTGCGGGGCGAATGGGCACGCCCGAAGACGTTGCCAATGCAGTGGCGTTCTTGGTATCGGATCAGGCGGCGTATATTACGGGACAAGTTTTGTCGGTTGACGGCGGGCTTGTCATGTGACGCGGCTTTGAAAGGAGGTGACTGTAAGTGTCAACGTTTGATCAGGTTAAAAAAATCGTCAAAGAGCAACTTGGAGTCGAAGAGGACGAGATTCAAATGAACTCAACCTTTGTAGACGATCTCGGAGCGGATTCTTTGGACATAGTTGAATTGATTATGGCGTTCGAGGAAGAATTCAATATCGAAATTCCCGACGAGAAAGCCGAAAAAATCAAAACTGTGGAAGATGTTGTTAAGTACATAGACGAGCAAACCAACGCTTGAATTCAATTAGGAATGAAGAATGAGGAATTAGGAATGGAAAATTAATTCCTAATTCCTAACTCCTAATTCCTAATTTTTTTTGGAGAGGATTATCCGTGAGACTACCGGAACTTAAAATAGGAAATAAGACAGCGAAAATCCCAATCGTGCAGGGCGGCATGGCAATACGTTTGTCGACGGCGCGGCTTGCGGCGGCTATGGCAAATGAAGGCGGCATCGGCTTAATTGCGGCGTCGGGCATGGCTCATGAAGAATTGCGCTATGAAATAAAATTGGCGCGCTCGCTGACCGACGGAGTGATCGGGATAAACATAATGGTTGCGGCGAGTGACTTTTTCGGCATAGTGCACACTGCCATTGACGCGGGCATAGATTTAATTGTTGCGGGCGCAGGATTTTCACGCGATATTTTTGGTTTGGGAAGGGAGTCCGGCACGCCGATAGTTCCGATAGTTTCTTCTGTCAAGCTGGCAAAAATTTCGCAAAAGCTCGGAGCGTCGGCAGTCGTCGTCGAAGGTAAAGAGGCGGGCGGACATTTGGGCACGGATATTTCTGTTCGCGAATTGATTGCTCCGATTCGTGCCGCCGTTCAAATTCCCGTGATAGCGGCGGGCGGCGTTTTGACGGGCAAAGACATAGCCGAAGTTTTAAAATTGGGAGCGAATGGCGTTCAAATGGGCTCGCGATTTGCGGCAAGTCTCGAATCAAACGGCGCGCCGAGTTTGAAGGAATATTATCTTAAATCCAAACCGGAAGATGTCGTGGTAATTAACAGCCCTGTCGGTTTGCCGGGCAGAGCGGTAAGAACTCCTTTTTCAAAGCACGTAATGGAAGGCAATGTTCCGCCGAAAGTTTGTGACTCATGCCTTAAAGCTTGCAAACACAATTTCTGTATCGTCCGAGCATTGATGCGGGCTCAGCAAGGCGATTTGGAAACAGGCTTGGTTTTCACGGGCGAATATATGCCGCGCATTGAAGAAATTTTGCCCGTCAAAGAAATTGTTCGCCGCTTGATCACGGAAGCGGAGGAGTTTTATCAACCGTAAAAAATTTTTTCAATAAAAAACCCCGTTCGGTTGGCGGGGAATTTTTTTGCAACGGAATCATTCAAAAGATTTCATATCCAAACTTTGTCCAAATTTTTATGGGCAGTTGTGTTCAAAAATCGATTGGCGACAGGACACGCGGCTTCTTTATCGTATTCCTCTCCGATATTCCGCAACGCCGAATAAAGCATTCTTTCGGGCGAAAAATAGCGACAAGGATAACGACGCCCGTCAATGTCCAACGTGTGGATTTTTTGCCCGCAAGATTTTGGAGCGTCTTGCATGAGTAAATTTTTCGTTCGGTTCTGCGATTTGGCGAGAAGTTTTATTTGGGCAATGTAAGCCGCAACATCCTGCGCTTTCCAGCTGTCCAAATCTAAAAATTCCACGACAGATCTTTTGCCTGCCTCAATAATTTCTTTCATGTCGAGAAAAAAATTTTCGATATTTTTCTTGGTCAGGCAATAATCGACTTCGCAAGTCATGGGATGATATTTCAACACGGAAAAATTATCCCAAATTTGCCGCGCCGCCTCACCATTCCAACGAAATATCAACTGCAGACGCGAGCTGTTTTCCAAGAGATAATTTTCCTTATCGGCGTCCAAGCAAAACCCGCAAGTCGTCGCCGTAATTTCGACGGGACATTTTAAATCCTTCTCGGCACCCCAAATTTTTTCGCAAAACTCGACGAAGAGCGACCAATCCTCCAAATTGTCGCCGCCGATTAAGCGCAACGAGATTTTTTTGAAACCCGCTTCGTAAATTTTTTCCGCCGCATCTTTCACAAGCACAAACGCCTTTTCAATTTTAATATGTCTGTTACTTGAATTGAGTAAAGGGCACAGCGCACAAGTTTTTTTTTCCTGAAGGCAGGAATTAAAAATCATTTCAAGGCAATAGGTTTTCTCCGCCAAGCCGACTGCTCCGCAAGCAGGCATTGACATGCTCATTATTCATTCTCCCTTCCACAAACGACTTCGGAGCCTTCGCGGCGAGTCTTTGAATAAAATTCCCCTCGAATGATAATTTCGCCGTTCAAATACCACGGATAGGTTTTAATCGAAAAAATTTCGCCGTCGTCAAAGAGTCGCCCGTTTTCAAAGTCTCCGCGATTTTCGGCTGACAAAACCGTTTTTCCCTCCTCCGCAGAAAATCTTTTTAGACCGAAGTTTTCGAGGAATTTCAACCAAGCGCGAATGGTTTTTTCACATGCGACTTCTGTTTTTTTTATCTCATCAAATTTTTCCAAGAGTTTTTTGCAATCTTTTGCGTCGAGCATGTACTCCCATTTTTCCGACAAAGTTTCCGCAGTTTCACGAGTATAAATGCGCTCCTTTTTGTTGCAGAAAAATGAAGTCGCGTCCAGCAGATAATGAAAATTTTCAGCTTTTCGCCTGAATTCTTTGAATAAAATTTCGTTATCGGCAACGGAAGCCGCTTTACCTTTGACAGAGAAAGTATTTTTGGGAGGACGAGCGGGAATTTCGCTTTTATCATTTCCAAGAAAAGAATCTATCATTTGAATTAATCTGTCCAGAAATTCCCGCAAGAAATTTTTTTGCGCCATCTCTTGCGCCTCCCTGTTCATTCGCTTTTGTAATTGATCTGCAACCACATTGCGGAATCGCCCTGCCCGATTATTGCGTTGCCTTTTTTGAGCGTCGCCAAAAGTCTGCTTTGCCCGTCGTTCAGCGAAATGCAACTTGCCATTGCTTGACGGTCGTCGGCGGCTTGGAGATTGTGAATTATTTTGACGTCGGTATTTTTAATTGCGTCGGCGATAAGACGGGAAGGATATTGATCGATAATCATAATTCCTTCGCCGGGCTCGCGGATTTCGGAGAGCATCTCGCAGAATTTTTCGGCTATGGCACCTTGCGGGTCGACGTCGGAAGAAAGTCCGGGACGCGGGGCGCAAATAAGTCTGTGTGCTTCTTCCAAAACCGTGTAATGCGCCAAAAAATTTCCGTTGTGAGTGTCTCTGCCCGCCTTGACGCGATTGCGATAAATCGTGTCGAAATTGTATTTTGAAACTCTGTATTCATAAAGGGCTTGAACGAGCATGGACATAAGAAAAGCCTTGTCGTTGTTGTCGCCCACGCCCGCAAGGCTTATGACAACATTATTTTCAAAAAGTTTTTCAGCAGAGGTTGAGTCTTGTGTCTCGAAGAAATTTCTTTTCCAACCGCGAGTGAGGTTATTTATTCTTGTCTCCACTGCCGCGCTGAAATTTCGAGTATTTTCTTCGGAGTATTGACGATCTTTCAAAAGGTCGCGCACTTGTTTTTTCAAGCCGCTGAAAGTCGGATATTCTTTAATTTCTTTTGGATCCAAGCTTCGGGATTCGGCGGCTTCGGGTCCCAAAGTTGCCGCAATGTAATTATAAACTGCTTCGTCCAAGAGCATGGGCAGGAAGTCGCCCATTGCCAAAGTTCGCCGCAACAAATTCAAAAGTTGCGAGGTGTGATTTATGACGTTGAGATTCGCTCCTTCCGCCGCATAGGGTTTGAAAGGATTCATTTCCAAGTTTTCAATCGGCGTCTCAAGTTCGGGCAATTCATCAATGCCGGGCGCATAAATCGTTATCGGCTTAAAGCCGCGCTCGCCTTTGTGCTTGCGATTGTATCTGTCTGCCCAATAAAGATAATCGGTTTTGACGGGATCGACGACGAGAAAAGGAATTCCATTTTTTATCATGCCGTAAAGAATATTTCTGCCGGTTACGGTTTTGCCGCTGCCGTTCAAGCCGACAATGAGTCCGTGACGGTTCAGGCGGTCGAGATCGAAATTAAATTGATGTCCCGTTCGAGCACCCATATCCAAAATTGTTCCGAGTTCAACGCTGCGAACTTCCTTTGAGGCGGTCGGAGGATTGGTTGAAAATTCCACAGCGTCTTTTTTTATGCTTAGTCCCGCAACGTCTTTATGCGGCAAACTCATCATGACAGAAAGTTCTTCAGTATTTATCGGCGTGGACAGCGATTCATAGAGTTTGCCGAAAATGTGCCAACTGTCGCCGTAAGAAAGTCCGTCCGACATGGCTTTTATTTCGTCGGCGGTGTTCAAGGAGAGTAAACTCATTCCTTTTATATGCTGATGCACTTCAGCGGATTTGTTAAAATTAAAAATGCGCAACGGCTCTTGGTAGGTATCCTGCCCGGAATAAATTGATCGGAGCGTTGAAGCGACCAAATCAACGTCGTTTTTGTTTTCGGCAAGAATATAAGTGCCGACATTCCAAAACCCTTGATTCCTGCCGCCTTCAAGTCGCGTAACCAACTTATCAAGCAGATTCATGCAATAATCGACGGAGTAATTTACATGTTCAACGGAAATTGCATTTGTCGAAGTCACTTGCTTTGATTTGCCCTTGCTGTAATATCCGTGAATTCCCAGTCCTATTACGTCAGCGATTGCCGAAGCCGCGCCCAATCCGGACAATGCCGGCAATGCAACTGCTCCGACACCCGTAAACATTGCCGCCGCCGTCAAGCCCAAAGCAAAAAGTCCCGTACCGATTCCGCCCGCGCCCGCCGTAAGACCTGCGCCCCACGCGGTGTTTTCGCCGACAGTTTCTCCCTGCGAAATGGTGTGAGTATATTTTCTGTATTTATGCAAATCGGATTTCAAGCGGTGCACTCGATTTATTATGTCTTTAACTTCGCTGTCTTTTGCGGGTTCAGCCAAAATTAAAACGGCGTAATTGACTTCCACGCCCGCGCCGTCTCGAAAACCCGCCGTCAATTTGTCCAAGTTTTGCAGAGGATTTTCGTTTTCGTTGCGTCTTATTGAAGGTTGCCCCGTCAAAACTCCGCAACAGGGCAGGGAATTTATGATGTGGTCAATTTCGGTTATGTCCCAGCCGCGAATTTTTTCAACTTTGGAGACTGTCACGCCCTTTAAATTCAATTCTGTTAAGGCGCGGAGTTGATTTACCGCTTCGAGACCTTGGGTTTTGGAAAAAATTCCCATGTAAAGGTAAGTATAGCCGCCGTTTCTTATCAACAGAAAAGCTGTTTTGTCGCTCAAGCCGCGCAGAGTATTCAAAAGTCCCTGCATCCGTTCTTTCGGGCGATAGCTGTCGGGATTTTCTGTATCGCCCGTCGGCAATTGCTCAAAACGAATCCATTGCAAAGTTTCGCTTTTTTCGCACGGAGAAAATTTCCACTCGGAAGACTTGTTGCTTTCGTAATAGGAGCGATCCAAAATATTTGAGAGAACCGATGCCAATGCATTTCCTTCGCTGAATTGCGCCAGAGCGTTGTTAAACGCACTTTGCATTTCTGTTTTGGTGAGTTCATATTTACTCGCCATAAAAAATCCTCCCTTAAAATTCAGTTATTTGTTTGACGATTTACTAACACAAAAAGCCATTGACCGTCAATGTTGATTGACGGATTGATTTCAATCGAAAGATTATCGCCGATTTTAATTTCGACATCAACAGTCGCCGGAACAAACCTGTGTTTTTTTCCCGGAAGTTGATCTTTGATAAATCTCCCCAAAGTGCGCCGCGAAAAACTCGACCATGCCTTTTGAAAATGCGTGCCCTTTTCCTCAGAATGAGAAAAAACGCTTATCACATAAACAAAAACATCTCCGTCTTTGGTATGCACACGCGGTTCAAAATAATGTTTTTTCTCCTCATGCGGCAAGGGAACATTTTTGGGAGCAAAAACACATTTTATATCCGACAATGCGGTTTTGGTAAAGTGATTCGGTATATTGGGCGGCGAGTAAAAAATTTCATCCCAACCTTCCGCCATGCCCGAAGCCGTGCGATAAATATTCAAGGTGTAGAAATATTCGCAGGGGGAAGAGTTTTTGAAACGGATTTGAGGCAAAGGCAAAGCACTGCCCATAGCGCAGAGAGCGGAAGAAATTTCTTTATTCTCGATGTACCTTGAGGGATCGGCTTGAATTTTTTTGAATTGCAATGCGTGATCTTTGTCCACCGTGGGCAAGGGCTCGCCCTTCAAAAGTTCAGAGATACCAAAAATTTGTGCGCCGCCGCCGGAAGCCAAGATGCAATCAATATCTTCTTCCTTAACCTTGCAATTCGACAAAACTTTACCTATCGCCTCGCGAAGGTCTTTCAGATAATCGCCCGCAATTTCGTAAAGAAAAGTCGAGGCATTAATCTCGCCGTTTTTGGGATATTGGAACTTTGCAGCTGTGAAATTCTCCAAGTTCTCCAAGTCAACCTTAAGATTATTAATCTTGTCGCCCATCAAAGCGGGTTTGTTGTTGTGGAGTGCTTTTGTAGAGTCTTCTTTGAATTGACGAAAAGCAAAATATCCGTGAGATTCAATGTCTTCTTCAACGAGATGGGGAAGGAGATATTGTTTTTCCAAAAACCATTCGCATAATTTTTTATCGATCTCTATGCCGCCGAGAGTATGTTCTTCGCCGATTTCGGGCCATTGCCCCAAAATATTTACTTTGAAACTGCCTTGACCGTCGGGCTTAATCTCAACCAAGAGAATATCTGTCGTACTGCCGCCTATGTCCGTAATCAGCACGTTAAGTTTTTGATGAACAGTCAGCTGCTCGATTTTTTGAAGGAGCGGCGAATTTTGGGCACCGAGTGCATATCGGAGAGCGGCGCGGGCTTCGTCAAGGATCACGATATTTGTCCAGCCCGCATTTTCCGCCAGCTCGCGCATTGTATCTCTTTCGGTTGCCGTGGCGCGTACGGGAACCGTTATAATCGTTTCGTCCGGAACTTGTTGATTGGTAAAATATTTCTGTGCATTGTTTGTGATATTTTTCATGAAACGCAAAAGCAATTCGATTGATTCACAGGCTTCGTCAAATTTTTTTCTTCTGTCGGGATCTGAAAGATCTTCGCCGGAGCAGAAAAAATCTTTTTTGAACTCTATGCGCGGTTTAATTCCTTTGTACTTATAAAAAATACTCGCGGCGGCAAAGCCGAAAAGCCCGCCTTCATCTCCAAAATTAATCGTATTTCGTATGTCTTCGGGCACGTCGTTTGGCGTCACAATGATTGTCGGGATATTGTATTCGCCTTGCACTTGCAGGAGATAATCTTGAATATTTTTGTGTTGCATTGCGATTGTCCAAACTTTGCCGTCGGAACTTTGTTGGTAGCACTGTGCAATTTGCGAATTGGTACTGCCGAAGTCGATACTCGTAACTCTTTTAAGCGGCATATTTTTTCCTCCCTTACCTTCAAATTTCGGGCTGTGAATTTCGTCCGAATTTAAAGAATTCTCCTCAGGTTGTTCAAATTTTTTAACGAAAGCTTTGCCTTTTGGAATTTGAGGATAAAACTTAAGGAGCCGAGTCATTTTTGTTCTGCTCCCGTCTTATTCCCACATTTCCTTATCAGTCAATTTGATAACGGAGAGTTTTGCGCCGCCGTCTTTGGCTTCGCGCAACGTGAGCAAAGTTGAATCTTTGGCGAAATATGCAAGAACCGTGCGTCCGCTGCCGATGTCTGCCGTCGGTTGCCCCAAAATATCCAATTTCTCTTGGTAAGTCGAAACTTCTTGAGCTTTACGAACGGTTTCGGCGTCGAGCAATTCTATTCCGAAGGCATGTTCAAATTCTCCCGCCGCCGAAAAAAAAGCCAAACCCGTTACGCAATTTTTTTCGCCTTTTGCTTGAAAAACCAATGCCAATATTCCTTCGTCACGTTTGTAAAGCACAACGGCATTGAGAGAGCGCGTCGGCTTGCCGAAATATTTGAGGATTTTTTCTTCCTCGGCACCGATAAGAGCATTGAACTGTTTGTAATCTTTGACACTCATAAATTTTCCTCCTTAAACTTTGTCGCGAACAATGTAGTAGCCGCAAAAATGATCGTAAATACCTCTGTTGCAGGTTGCGGGGTCGGTTATAATTTCGCCCGATTCGTCAGTACGTTTGGGAGCCATGAGCCCCGGTTTGTGATACCACGTGCCGTATTGCCCTTTCACCATGAAATGAAAATCTTCTGCGTAGGGGCGGTCGCTGTACATCATTGCAACGAGCCTTTCGCCTTCTTTTGGCTGATAATCGCCCGAAGGTGCGCGTTCCAATTCTTTGTCGCTCCTTGCGCAGTCTTTAGCCCAATAATATTCCAAAGTTTGGCGGACGCCGTTTTCGTCGGTTTCATACACGAGATCATCGAAGTAAGGCATATAATCGCCGTCCCATTGTCCGCTGATATCTCCCGGCGCGGGCTTGTGGTCGAAATTTTTTCCCGTTGTAGGATCTTTAAAGAAGCCGCTTGCGAAGGCGAAACAATTACCGTAGCCCGAATCAGACCAGTTAAAGAGAAAATCTTTAAATTCTTCATCGCGCTTCTCGGAAATTTCTCGTTCGGAATCCACAAAAGGGAGCTTGTCTTTAATAAACTCTTTGATGTCGGAAAAAAAATCCGTGTGATCTTTGGGCGTGTCGTCTTTGGGCAATTCTTCCGTTTCCTTGCCCGAAACGTCTTGCAGTTGTTCCTGCAAACTGAACGCGAACGGATCTCGCGATTGAATGTCCGACTGAATATCTGAAAAAATGTCCGGCATAATTTCTCCTCCTTAAGAGCATGTGATTAAAATTTTTATGAGTTGTCCTTCTTATATCAAAATGATCAAAAGCGGTCAATATGAATTTCGTTGCCGATAAAAAAATCCCTGCGACAATACGGGGAAATTTTTTTAGCCGAAAAAAAGTTCAAATACCGATTGAAAATTTTCGTGTGCCGATTGCCAAACCGGTATCAGCGACACGCCGAAGAATAAAATAAAATTCAGAATCACTGCCGCCAATGATTTTTTCACGACGGAATAAAATGCCAATATGACGCAGATGCACCAAATTGCCAGTTGCCAAATTTCGACTTGGAGCGCGTCCATATACACCGAGTAAATCAATACGCCGGTTGCGAGCAAAATCAAAATTGACAGCGCGAGAATCCATTTAAATTTTGTTGTCATGTGGAAAATCCCGTTGCCGTTTTCGTCCTTGACTTCGTCGAGTGAAGTAACGTCAAATCTTGCTTCGCCTTCATTCGGCGTTTTTTGCTCGGAAGTTTTATTAAAATTGTCGTCGTTCATAAAATCGCCTCCCTTAAAAATAATTTTAAAATGCCGCCTGCCCTTCGTCAAGGCGATTAAAAATTTTTTAAAGGAATTTGACGGCGCGGCGGCGTATTTTGGAAAAAAATTTTTTAAGGAGCTGACAGCTTTGAATACTCCGCAAGACGAGTTGAAAAAAATTTTGGCGGCGATAAATGCTCGCGACGTTGAAGAATTTTCTGCCCATGTCGATTTGAAAACTTTAATGAATCTCGGCTACGAAGAATCAACCGATTTCCTTGCAAAAAACTGCGCGAGGTTTCACGAGCTTTATCCGAAAGATTTATTTTTTAAATTCGGCTCGACGATTCTGCGCCTTTACAACGAGAAATTTCGCGGCGTTCATCTCGGTTTGATTAAAAAAGTTATCGCCGCTTACTTCGACGGGAGCTTTAAAGACGCGAAAACTTTTTCCGAAACTCCGATTAAATTTCTTGCCGCCGAGCTGAATAATCTGCTTAAAAGTCTCCGCGCAGATTTCGGCGAAGAAAAAATTTCGGGCGACAAGGCGACGCTTGCCGTTAAAATGGTCGGTGACAATTCAAGTTACGGGAAAATGATCGGCGTTTTGAATTTTGTTTTGGAATTTGACAGGCGCGGCGACGAGTGGCGACTTTACAAAATAAAAAATGTCGAGGAATTGGTTCCGCCGATTCTCGACATTGCAGAAAGATATTGGCCCGCCTCGTGGGATTTGGGCATTAAAATTTAAACCTTTAAGCCGAAGCGTTCTTTGAAGTCTTCAAGTTCGCGTTCGGCTTTTTCAATTTCGGCAAGCGGAGTTTTCTGCGTTTCTTTCTGAAAAGTATGAAGCAAAACAAATGAATCTCCAACCCAAGCCGCGAATAAAATTCTGTCGCGCAGGGGACGCAACTCCCAAATTTCGCCTCTTACGTGTTTAACGAATTTTTTGGGAGCACGAGTGCCGCTTTCTTCCAAATGATAGATGTTCAGCTGTATTTTTTGGTATTTTATTTGGCTGTTTTTGTCATTTTTAAGAGCAAGTTGATTGGTATAATCGCGGACGGGCGAACGCCCTCTTTTGTCTTCATAAAAAGTAATGTTGTACAAAATCTTATCCTCTTAAGCAGTTGCAAAATTCATTGGTGCAGAAAATTTTTCTTCGGAAGTTTCTTCGGGTTGAATACCAAATTCTTCGTCATAAAGCTTGCTGAAAGCCGCAGTGTGTTCGTCGTCAAGTTCCTCTGCAAAACGTTCATATTCCTCGTCAGAAATTTCACCGCGTTCATGCTTGTCAAAAAGCACACGAAATTTTTCCATGTACTCATCAAAGAGCGCGTTTTCTTTTTCCGTGAATAAACTGCGTGCCGCTTCTCTGTCGTAAACCAAAAGTCCTTGTTCGTTGCGCTTGGCAATGTCAAACATAATAATTTCCCCTTTCGTTATGTCATTAAACTTTCTCGGATAAAAATCAAATTTTCTCCTCTGAACGCGAAGAACCATTTGTGCTTTGAGATCGCCTTAAAAAATTCATAAGAGCAACCGCGTTTCATGCGGTCATGCAGTTCGATAATCAGCACTTTGACTTTCGGGAGCCATTCGTCAACGTCGGGCGCGGCGAAAACTTCTTTTTCCGCGCCTTCAATATCAATCTTGAGAATGTCAATTTCCTCAAAGCCCGAATCTGCCAAAAGTTTTGAAACGGTCGTTGTTTGAAAAGCGGCGGCGGCATCAGCGGTTGTCTCAAAAGTCATGAATCCGCCGACGCCAAATCCTCTGTCTTCGACGCGAATAAAAGTTTCTTTGTTCCAAAGCGCGGATTTTATCGGGTGAATGTTGTCGTAAAAAGCCGTGTTGAAAGTCAACAACTTAAAATTATCTTTTTCGGGCTCGACGGAGTAAATCTGCGCGGCGGGATATTTATTTGCGAAATAAACCGCCGCACAACCGATATTGCCGCCGCCGTCCAAAATCAATTTCGGTTGGAAATCTTTTATCGGCGGCAAGCGATATTCTTCATTTACAAAAAATGACGGCACTATCCAAGTGTCTTGTTGACGATAGCCAAACGGTGTCAATATTCCGGGAATTGTTGTTACCGTCAGTTGAATCGGCGATAAAATTTTATTTTCTTCCATTGTCAAATGCCTCCGATTACTTATTGCGCCCGCAACAATTTTTATATTTTTTTCCGGAGCCGCAAGGACAAGGATCATTGCGCCCTATTTTTTTGCCGTCGGCAGTTTTGGCGCGTTTTTGCGCTTCGGCGGGGCTTGACTCGTCGCCGTGAGATGCCCGCGCAGTTTGCAAACGATCTTCGACTTTCGATTGTTCGCGGCGGACGACGGACTCGGCGGCTTTTATTTCTTTCGGTGAAGGTTCGGGCGGAGTTTCTTCGTCCTGCGCGGCTTGCGGCGGCTCTTGCTGAACAACTGCCACATGATACATTGTTGTTGCGATTTGATCTTGAATTGCGCCTTCCATTTCCTCGAACATTGCCAACGCCTCAATTTTGTATTCGACAAGCGGCGCACGTTGCCCGTAAGCGCGCAGGTTAATTCCTTCGCGCAACATGTCCATGTGATCCAAATGTTCCATCCATTTGTTATCGACAATTCGGAGCATGACAACTTTTTCCAATTCGCGCATGACGGGTTCGCTGAAAATCATTTCGCGCTGTTTGTAAGTATCTTCCGCCAATTTTTCAAGATGCTCTTTCAACTCGTCGCGGCTCATCTTTTCCATTTCCGAAACCTTCAAAACGCCGGGCGGCGCAAAAATTTTTTCGGCGTCTTTTATCAGCTCGTCAAGCTGCCATTCTTCGGGATAAAGTTTTTCGTTCGCGTATTGATTCATTTCCTGCTTGATAATGTGATTGACCATGCCGCGTATGTTGTCGCGCAAATTTTCTCCGCGCAGAATTTTTTTCCGCTCGCCGTACATTATCTCGCGTTGCTGATTCATGACGTCATCATATTCCAAAACGTGCTTGCGAATGTCGAAGTTCCGCGCCTCAACTTTTTTCTGCGCATGTTCAATCGATTTTGTTATCAGCGAATGTTCAATCGGTTCGTCTTCTTCCATGCCGAGCTTGTCCATAACTTTTGCTATTGCCTCCGACGCGAAAAGCCGCATTAAATCATCTTCCAACGAAATATAAAATCTTGATTCGCCCGGGTCTCCCTGACGCCCCGAACGCCCGCGCAACTGATTGTCAATGCGCCGTGATTCGTGACGTTCCGTGCCGATTATGAAAAGCCCGCCGAGTTCGGGAACGCCTTCGCCAAGTTTTATGTCGGTACCGCGCCCCGCCATGTTCGTTGCGATTGTCACGGCGTCACGTTGCCCCGCGTCGGCGACAATCTGCGCTTCCTTTTCATGAAATTTCGCATTCAAAACGCTGTGGGGAATGCCGCGCTTTTTCAAATAGCCGCTGAGTTCTTCCGATTGTTCGATTGAAGTTGTGCCGATTAAGACGGGCTGTCCTTTACCGTGAATCTGCTCGACGGTGTTGGCGACTGCGCGATATTTCGCCCGCTTATTTTTGTAGACAACATCGGGATGATCCGTGCGGCGAACAGGTTTATTCGTGGGGATGACGACGACGGGCAATTTATAAATTTTAAGGAACTCGTCTTCTTCGGTTTTGGCGGTACCCGTCATGCCCGCGAGTTTGTCGTACATGCGGAAATAATTTTGGAAAGTTATCGTCGCCAAAGTTTGAGACTCGCGCCGAATCCTCACGCCTTCTTTAGCCTCAATCGCCTGATGAAGTCCGTCGGAATATCTTCTGCCCGTCATAAGGCGTCCCGTGAATTCATCGACAATAACAATTTCTCCGTCGCGAACGACATAATCTCTGTCGCGTTTCATCAGAGCTTTTGCTCTCAAAGCCGCCGTGAAACAATGCGAGTACTCAATATTTTCGGGCGCGTAGAGATTTTGAATGCCCAAAAACTTTTCAATCTTCGGAACGACTTCATCATTCGGCGCAACGGTTTTTTGCTTCTCGTCAACCTTATAATCTTCGCCTTCTTTAAGATTGGAAACTGCGCGAGCCATTACCGCATAAATTTCCGTCGACTTCGCGCCCGGTCCGGAAATGATAAGCGGCGTCCGCGCTTCGTCAATCAAAATCGAATCGACCTCGTCAACTATCGCATAATTCAACGGACGCTGAACCATTTGTTCTTCCTGAATAACCATGTTGTCGCGAAGATAATCAAAGCCGAATTCATTATTTGTCCCAAAAGTTACGTCGCAACTGTAAGCAAATTTTCTTTCGGGAAAATCCATGTCGTGAAGAATCAAGCCGACAGTCAAGCCCAAAAATCTGTAAAGCCGTCCCATCCATTCCGAGTCGCGGCGTGCAAGATAATCGTTGACCGTGACCATATGAACGCCTTTTCCGCCGAGCGCGTTGAGATAAACGGGCAAAGTTGCGACAAGAGTTTTGCCTTCGCCGGTTTTCATTTCGGCAATTTTTCCTTCGTGAAGACACATGCCGCCCATTAATTGAACGTCAAAATGTCTCATGCCCAAAACTCTGCGCGAGGCTTCTCTGCAAACCGCGAAGGCTTCGGGCAAAATATCTTCCATAGTTTCGCCCGCCAAAAGACGTTCGCGAAATTTTTCGGTTGAGTCGGCGAGTTTATCGTCCGTGTAATTTTGGAAGCCCGCCTCCAGCGCATTAATTTTATCAACGGTTTTTTGGAGACGTTTAATCTCCTTGTCGTTGTTGTCGCCCAAAAATCTTTTCAAAAATCCGAATCCGAACAAAGCTGTCACTCCCTGTAAATTTTTTTCAATGATAACAAAAAAAGTTACCTGCCGCAAATTTTTTAAGCGGCGGGCAGGAATTTTAAACGTCGGCGACAAATTACCCAAAAAAATTCGGAGAAGGTGGCTCGCATGGGTTACAGAGAAAATTGGTTTGCAGAAAATAAATCGGATCACGGTTGGTACACCTGCGCGAAGTGCGGGAAAAAACTTCGCAAGGCTGATGTCGACATTGATCATATCGTTCCGCAAAAACACCACGGCTCCGACAAAGCTTTTAATCTTCAATGTTTGTGCAAGCACTGCAACCGCTCCAAGCAGGCGCGAGTCAGTGTCACGGAAACGGGCGGAGATCTTATCAATACAAATACAAAGCGCGTTGTCAAAAGCGTAAAGTTCGGCGTCAAGCTGGCTAAAGAAACCGTCAAAGAAGGCGTCAAGGAAGTCGCGGGAGCTGTCAAGAAGAAAATTTCCAAGAAGAAATAATTTGCTTGACTTGTAAAAGGTTAGCGTTTATAATGCGCAGTGTTGACGGCTTGAAAAGCTGAAGGCATGAAAACGGCGACATAGCCAAGTGGTAAGGCCGAGGTCTGCAAAACCTCTATCCCCAGTCCGATTCTGGGTGTCGCCTTGATTTTAAAAAATTCGGCACTGCCGTCTGAGGGAGTGCCTATTATTTTGACAGGGGCAAAATCATGTTTGAAGATTTATCCCAAAACATTCAAGAAGCATTTCGCAAACTTCGCGGACATGGAAAACTTACTGACGACGACATTACCAAAGCTCTGAAAGATGTTCGCATGGCACTTTTGGCGGCGGACGTGAATTACAAAATTGTTCGTGACTTCGAAAAGGCGGTTAAGGCTCGCGCACTCGGCACGGAAATTTTAAATAATTTGACGCCCGCGCAGTCGGTTATAAAGATTGTCAACGAAGAACTTGCAAATTTAATGGGCGGCAAGGCGGCGAAGTTGAATATTTCCTCGCAACCGCCGACGATAATTTTAATGGTCGGCTTGCAAGGATCGGGCAAAACTACTTCGGCGGGCAAGCTCGCTTTGCAAATGAAAAAGCAAGGCAAACGCCCCGCGTTGGTTGCCGCAGATATTTATCGTCCCGCCGCGATTAAACAGTTGCAAGTTGTCGGTGCGCAAGCGGAAGTTCCCGTCTTCACCGAAGACATAAAGGACGCCGTTCAAATCGCCAAAGACTCGATAAATTTCGCGAACAAACATGCCCGCGACGTTTTGATAATCGACACGGCAGGACGCCTGCAAATTGATGAACGCCTTATGCAGGAGCTTAAAGACATCAAGGCGACAGTCAAGCCGCACGAAATTTTGTTGGTTGTCGATTCAATGATCGGGCAAGAAGCAGTCAATGTTGCCGAAACTTTCCACAACGCGCTTGGTGTTGACGGAATAGTTTTAACGAAACTCGACGGCGATGCCAGAGGCGGCGCGGCACTTTCGATAAAGGCGGCGACAGGTTGCCCGATAAAATTCGTCGGCATGGGCGAAAAGCTTGAGGCTTTGGAAATTTTCCACCCCGACCGCATGGCGTCAAGAATTTTGGGTATGGGCGACGTGTTGAGTCTGATTGAAAAGGCGCAGTCGACAATCGACGCCAAAACTGCCGAAAAAATGGTTAAGAAAATCAAGGCGGACGAATTCACGTTACAAGATTTTCTTGAACAACTTCAGCAGGTAAAAAAACTCGGCTCGCTTAATGATTTACTCGGCATGGTGCCGGGGCTTAGCGGGCTGAAGAAAAAATTAAGCGGCGTAGATCTCGATCTTGACGGAAAAGAAGTCAAGCACATGGAAGCGATTATCCTTTCAATGACGCCAAAAGAACGCGCCGATACAAGCATTATCGACGCCAAAAGACGCAAGCGAATCGCAATGGGCTCCGGAACGAAAGTCGCCGATGTCAACAAACTCCTTAAGCAATTTGAGGAAATGCGAAAGATGATGCGCAAGTTCAAGACGAGCCAAACGCAACAACAGCAATCTTCAAAAAAAGTTAAGGGCAAAAAAGGAAAATTAAAGAAGGGGAAGAATAATAAGCCGAAGATGCCTTCGCTCCCTAATCTCAGCGGGATACTTGGGCAACTTGGAAGCAAATTTCCTTTCAAAAAATAAATCGAACACCCGAAAGGTGGTGAGATAGTGGTAAAAATCAGGCTCAATCGAATGGGCGCGAAGAAACAACCGTTTTATCGCATAGTCGTTGCGGACAGCCGTTCGCCGCGTGACGGTCGTTTCATTGAAATCGTCGGCAATTACGACCCGACCAAAAACCCCGCCATTGTCAATGTCGACGAGGAAAAAGTTATCGGCTGGATCAAAAACGGCGCACAGCCGACCGATACAGTTCGCTCGCTCCTTAGCAAAAAGGGCATCATGAAAAAAATCCACGAAGAGCGTAAGGCGGCTAAGGCTGCAGAATAATTATCGAACAAATTAGTTGAGGTAGAGGATCATGCAAGAACTTGTAACGGTGCTGGCAAAAGCACTTGTCGAAAAACCCGAAGAAGTGCAGGTTGAGGCGATTGAAGAAGAGGATCGCACGATTTTAAAACTGCACGTCGCAAAAGATGATATGGGCAGAGTTATTGGCAAACAAGGGCGAATAGCAAAGGCAATTCGTACCATTGTCAAATCCGCCGCAACACGCGAAAAGAAAAAAATTTCAGTTGACATCGAATGACAAAGTCGGCGCGGTGAGCAGATACGGCTTGCCGCTTTTTTAATGCGTAACGGAAAATTTTTTGGAGGCAGGAAAATGAACAGCATAAAAATGGCGGTACCTGTAACGATTAAGGCAAAACTTACGGAAAAATTGCGGGCGCGTCTCGTTGACGAGGCGGTAAAAGTTGCCGAGCAAATGGAGCTTGAACTCAGACAAATTAATATCGACATGCAACGCGAAATTGAAAAAAGTCCCGAACACGAAGCGCAGATCAGAAATTTCTTCAGCAGAGAAATGGCTCCGCGTCAAGGGCGTTTGGACGAGGCGCATCACCGCAAAGAAACTTTTGAAAAATTGGCATTGGGCGCGGAAATAGTTCAGGGCACGACGGAACGTCTGGTTGAATTGAAAATCGGCGACAACCTGCGCGAAGCGATGAACGTAGAAATTTTGGTGGAAGATGACAAAATCATTGCAATCAGAAGTTAAAGAAATAATCGTCGGGAAAATCGGAGCGGCTCGCGGGCTTGACGGCACATTGAAAATAATTCCGCTTACTGATTTTGAAGGACGCTTCGACGGCTTGGAGAAAATTTCTGTCGGCGGGAAAATTTTTCATATCGAAAACGTCAAGAATATCAACGGGCAGATTTTCATGAAATTTGCGGGCGTTGACAGCCGCGAATCTGCGCGGGCTTTGACGAATAAATTTTTGACGGTCGACAGAAAAGATGCCGCGCCGCTTGAGGACGGAGAATTTTATACGTTTGACATTATCGGCTGTGAAATTTTTGACGGCGCAAAAAAAATCGGAACCGTCACCAACGTTTTGAAGACGGGCAGCAATGACGTTTTCGAGGTTGACGGAAATATTTTAATCCCTGCGCTGAAGTCGGTTGTAAAGTCGATTGACATTGTCGAAAAAAAAATAGAGGTTAGGTTATAGGTTATAGGTTACAGGTTATAGGTGTTAGGTTATAGGTTATAGGAAAAACCTAAAACCTAAAACCTATCACCTATCAGCTAAAAAAATGCTTATTGACATCATAACTTTGTTTCCCGAAATGTTCGGCGGAGTTTTTGGCGAAAGTATAATCAAGCGCGCCGTCGAGAAAAAAATTTTGGAGATAAGATTTACTCAACTGCGCGACTTCGCCTTTGACAAACACAAGCAAGTTGACGATTCGCCGTTCGGAGGCGGCGCGGGCATGGTTTTAAAGCCGGAGCCCGTTTATCGTGCCGTTCGCGACGTGTTGAGTAAATCGGACGAAAATTTTTCGCGCAAAATAATTATCACGGATCCCGGCGGCGAAGTTTTCACTCAAAACAAAGCTAAGGAGCTTGCCGTCTTCGATCAAATTATTTTTATCTGCGGACATTACGAGGGCTTTGACGCCAGAATTTACGATTTGGCGGACGAATTAATTTCAATCGGCGACTACGTTTTGACGGGCGGCGAATTGCCCGCAATGGTTATCGTTGACGCGGTGGCAAGAATGCTTCCGAATGTTTTGGGGTCGGCGGAGTCGGCTGCGACGGATTCATTTTTTGACGGAAAACTTGGCTATCCGCAATACACGCGCCCGCGAGAGTTTGAAGGAAAAATTGTTCCCGAAGTTTTATTGTCGGGCAATCATGCGGAGATAAAAAAATGGCGCGAAACTCAAGCATTGAACTTGACTCGCGCCCGCCGCCCCGACTTGATTAATTAGGAATTAGGAATTAAGAATTAGGAATTGGGAATGGGAAATAAAAAATTTTTGGCGGCGATTGCCGTCCTTTTGATTATTGGCGGAGTTTTGGGAATCGGAGCTTATAAAAACCTTCAGAAGCTCGACAACAAACCGATTCACTCGCTCCGCGCCGCCCGTGAGGCTCTCGAAAAACATGACCTTGCAACCTTTAAAAAATATGTCGACACAGATAAAATTATCGAAGTTGCCGCCGAAGAAATTTTGACCGCGCAGATTAATGACACGCTTGCTCCGACGGCTTATTCAATGGACGAAATTCAAAATCGCTACGAAAATTTTCTTAAGCCCGACTTCATAAATTCTGCGCGGACGGCTCTTGACGAATACATTTCGACGGGCAAAATTATTTTTCCCGACAATCCCGGCGACGCACAAAAATTTTTTATAAAATCGGGATTGACTTCCTGCGAAATAAAAAGTTTTACAATGCCGCATCTCGTCGGCAACGTGATGACTTCGTCCGTGATTTTCTACAACGCGCAGATGAAATTTTCTTTTGAAGTTGTCCTTGAACTTGAGCCCGCCGAAGAAATTAATTGGCGCGTCGTGAACGCGAGGGGTTTTGAAGATTATTACAACGGCTATTGTCGGGCGTTGAAGATAAAACTCAACTCTTTGAACTTGCCGATAAGCCGCAAGATGGACGAAACTTTTAAAGTCAAAAGTTTTACCTTGAAAGGTTCGGACGGCGACGAGTACGGTTTTTCAAAAACTTTGGACATTACCTTGAAAGCCGACGTTTATTCCGAAAAACCGCTTGAAAAAGTTGTCGGCAACATTGTTCTTCTCGGCAAGGACGGAAAAGAAAATTTCACGCCGTTTGCTATCGACATGATTGACGCGGCGCAGGGAATTCAAACTTTCGACGTGACGAAAACTTTGAATCCTTTTATCCGCGCAGATTCCGACGCAATGAAACACGGCTTGCGGAAAAAAGATATTCGCATTGAGATTAACGAAATAATTTTCATGGACGGCACAAGTTTAAAACTGCTCGACCGCCTGCCCGAATAATTCTTGAAAAGTTTCTTCCGATCAGATATACTTTCGCCGTTACGGGCGAATTTTTTTTGTAAAAATTTTCAACACCGGTTAAATTATTTGCGCAGACTTCGACGCCGTGACTTTTGACAAGAAATTAATTCTTGATCGGAAGCTTTCGATCAGATATACTTTTAATCGACCTGATTAATTTTTTTTTGGAGGCGGTTCTGTGGAGAAAACAGATGTCGTACTTGTCATATTGAGCAGAGGACTTTTGGATAACGTCATAAAAAATTTAAAGCTCGACAACATAAATTTGGGAGCAATATTTGCGGATCTTGCTCCCGACGATAAATTTTTCAAGATTGACGATAAAGAAGTTCCGTTGGTTTCTTATTCGACCATGAATAAGCGGGTAAATGAATTCAAAAAATTTTTTTGGCTGATAGGCGGCAGTGCGAAGGGCGCGAGCGAAGTCGGCAAGATGAGAAATTTTTTAACGACAATCGGAGTGCCCGGCAATAAAATCATTAACTTTGAAGTTGCCGAGCAAATTTCTTCGACGTGGCTTGCGAATTTAAAATACATTTCGGAGCACGGCGCGGATTTTTTTGTGACGGGCAACGAATATACGCAAGTCGGTTTGAATCTGAAATATATTCCCCGCGTTCATGCGGATAAAAATGTTGCACGCGGCGGCGTGATTCTTGCCGATGTCGGGCAGGATTTGCAACAAAGTTATTTGACTGCGAAAAATGTTTTTGAACACGTCAAGCCCGGCTCAATTAAATTTGTCCTTATCGGGCTCGCGCCCAATGCTCTTCGCTACGACAACGCGAAGGATTTTCCTTTCTGCACAAAAAATCTTCAATACCTTTTCGCGCTTAACTCCGACGTTGAAAACGATAATGATCTTGTGCTGAAAGATTTACTTGTCGACGACGTTAAAAATAATTTTTTGGCGACAACCTCCGCGCGGGCAGATTTGAATTTCGACGCGATAAAGGATGCGCAAAATCCCGGTCTTTCCGCGCAGGCAATTATTGAATGGGACGGGAACATAAAATATCCTTCGACGGACGCGGTTGAAAAAAATATTCAGATTTTGAAAGATTATATCGAGCTGTGTCTTGCCAACGGCGCAAAACCTGTCGCGATAATTTTTCCCTTCGCGCCGAACGTCAGAAAAATTTACGACAAAAAAATTCTCGGCAGTTTACGCGAGGAACTTCGCAAGCTGGAGAAAAGTCATGATTTCTTTTGCGTCGATTGGTATGATCATTTGAGTTACGATTCTTTTTACGACATGACGCATTTGAATTCAAAGGGAGCCATGTTCGTAAATTCTCTGATCTCTTTGAAACTCTACAGAAAAAAACTTTTGCCGACAGAAACTTTTTGCGAAATGCCTTACACTTATTTTAATCATTTGTCTTGGACGGTGGCTAAGGGCGAATACAACGATCTGATGAAAAATGTTTTTAATACTGCGGCGAAAATGATTCGGCATAAAGACAAAGTTAAAATCGGCTTCGTGACTTACGACGCTTCAATTTGGTGCGGTGATGAGCTGTACAAAATTTTTGCGCGGGACAAAAGATTTGAAACCACAATTTTTCTTTGTCTGCGGAAGGATAAACCCGATGAAGAACTTATTCAAAAAGATTTTTGGCACGGCGTCGAACAATTTAAATCACGCGGCTTAAATGTTGTCGCGATTGACAAGCCCGATTTCGATTTTCCGCCCCAAGACATTCTGATTTTCATGACGCCTTACTTGGGAGTTTTGCCGGAGGTTGTCGGCACAGAAAAAATAACCGCGAAAACTTTGGAGATTTATCTTCCTTACGCAATCAGCATTGCGAATTTCAATCTTTACAACTACGAAATTTTTCATGTTTGTTGGAAGGCATTTTTTGCGGCGACGGTTGATCTCAAGACTTACGAAAAGAAATGCAATATCGGAGCTCCCTACGCCATACTCAGCGGCTACCCGAAGATGGACATTTTCTTTAAGCACGATTCGCAATTTCGTTTTGGTTGGAAAATGATGCGTCCGAAGGCGAAGAGAATTATTTGGGCTCCGCATTGGACGATAAGCGGCGGCGTCAACATTGCAACTTTTCAATACAACTACAAATTTATGTATGAATTTGCTAAGTCTCATCCCGAAACTTCTTGGGTTGTCAAGCCGCATCCGAATTTGTTTTTCTCGGCGGTCAAAGAAAATATTTTCCCGTCGGTTGAGGCGTTCAAAGAATATCTTCAACAATGGGAAGATTTGCCGAATGCAAAAGTTCACACGGGAGCTTATTACCAAGATATTTTCGCCACTTCGGACGGCATGATTCACGATTGCAGTTCGTTTATCGCGGAGTATCAATATGTGAACAAGCCGATGATTTATTTGAACCTTGACATGCAAAAGTTCAACGAGTTGGGCAACGAAATTTTGAAGGCGTCTTACCTTGTCGACGGACAAGATTTGGAGGCGGTCGCCGCGACAATGCAGGAAGTTTTTATCGAAGGCAACGACTTCAAAGCCGCCGAGCGCAAAAAAGTTTTCCAAAAATATCTTTACTACACCGAATATACGGGCATGTTGGCGAGCGATTTCATTTACAAAAATATTTCCGACGAGTTGCGTAAGGAATAATTGTTTGTTCCGTCGAGTGCCGATTAATTATTGAAAAAAATTTTTTGATCTGATATACTTTCGCCCGATTGAGGCGAATTTTTTTGTAATTTTTGGAGGTGATGTCGTGGAAAAAATAAATGTCGTGCCGGTCGCTTTTGACAAAGAGTCTTTGGAAAGTGCCATAAAAAATTTGAAACTCGACAACGTGAATTTGGAAGCAATATTTATGGACAACAGCAACGAAAAAGTTTTTTCGATCGGCGACAAACAAATCCCCATTAATTCTTTCTCGAATATTCATCAGCAAGCAAAAAAATATAAAGATTGTGTTTGGCTGATAAGCAGCTTTTTGAACGACGCAAGCGACATTGGCAAGATGAAGAAATTTTTAATGACGCTCGACGTAGCCGAAAAAAATATTGTCAACTTTGATGTCGTCAAACAAATTTCTCCGACATGGTTTGCAAATTTGCAATACATTAAGGAGCACGGCGCAGATTTTTTTGCAACGGGAAACGAATACATGCAGGTCGGGCTGAATTTGAAACATATTCCCCGCGTTCATAAGGATAAAGCCGACGCACGCGGCGGAGTAAATCTTGCCGACTCCGCTCAAGATTTGCGGCAGAGTTATCTGACGGCAAAACATATTTTTGAACACGTCGCGCCCGGCACAATCAAATTTGTATTAATCGGACTCGCGCCCGATTCTTTTCGTTACGACAACGCGAAAGATTTTTCTCGCTGTACAAAAAATCTTCAATATCTTTTCGCGCTGAATCCCGACGCCGAAAATGATAACGATCGTATGTTGAAAAATTTACTCACGGACGACGTTAAAAATAATTTTCTGGCGACAACTTCCGCGCAGGCAGATTTAAATTTAAATGCGCTAAAGGCGGCGAACAACTCCAATTTCTCAATGAAGGCGGCAGTTGATTGGGAAATTGAAACAACTTTGTCCGGCGACGCAGAGGAAAAAAATCTTCAAATTCTCAAGGATTATATTCAACTTTGTCTCGATAACGGCGCAAAACCTGTCGGCGTAGTTTTTCCTTTCGCGCCGCTCGCAAGGAAAAATTACGACAAAGAACTTTTGGACAGTTTCCGAGAAAAAATTCATCAGCTTGAAGAAAGTTACGATTTTACGTGCGTCAACATGTTTGAACGTTTCAATTACAATGTTTTCAGCGACATGACGCATTTAAATTTAAAAGGCACTTTAATTACGAACAGCTTGCTTGCCTTCCGTCTCTTCAAAAGAAACCTTATTCCTTTGGAAAATTTCTGTTACATGACTTATGAGTACTTCCATCAGCTGTCATATATCGTGCCCAAAAATGATTACAACGATTTTATGGAATGTGTTTTTAAAGCTTCCGCACGGAGGATTCGCCGAAAAAATAAAATTAAAGTCGCTTTCTTGCTGTACGATACTTCGGTATGGTGCGGCGATGATCTTTATAATTACTTTGCAAATGACGAGAGATTTGAGGTTACAATTTTTAATTTCTTGAGAGTCAACCGCTCCAGCAATAAACTCATAATAAAAGATTTTTGGCAAGGCGTGGAAAAATTTAAATCGCGAAATTTAAATGTCGTTCCTTTGGAGGGAATAGATGCAAAAGTTCCGGAGCAGGATGTACTTATCTTCTTGACAATTTATTTTCAAGTTTTTCCGAATTCACTTCGTCCTTTAAATATAACTGCAAGAACTCTGATAGAATATATTCCCTATGCTACCGGAATTTCGACTCACGCAAATGATTTTTACAACAATTTTATTTTCCATGTC
This sequence comes from uncultured Selenomonadales bacterium, assembly GCA_937877655.1. GTDB lineage: Bacteria > Bacillota > Negativicutes > Selenomonadales > Selenomonadaceae > Quinella. The sequence continues at coordinate 15,456 of CALFJC010000083.1, read as the reverse complement.
GCCTGCAAAACCTTTTTTCAGTCAACCATTAACCTTAAGATTTACAAAAAAATGAACCGACTCGGAATGCCGCGAGGATATTACAGCGGCTATCCGAAATTGGATATTTTCTTCAAGAAAGGCGAGGAGTTTCAATTTAATTGGAAAATGACTCGTCCCGACGCGAAGAAAATCATTTGGGCTCCGCATCATTCCATAACGGGGATAAATGTTATTTACTCAACTTTCCAATGGAATTATCAATTCATGTATGAATTTGCCAAAGCGCATCCCGAAACTTCTTGGGTAGTCAAGCCGCATCCGAATTTGCTCTTTAGAGCAGTTGAGCGGGGAGTTTTTCCTTCAATCGAGGCTTTCAATGAATATCTGCAGAAATGGAACGATCTTCCCAACGCGCAGGTTTATACGGGAGCTTATTATCAAGAAATATTTGCCACGAGCGACGGCATGATCCATGACAGCGGCTCTTTTATTGCCGAATACCAATATGTTGATAAACCCATGATTTATTTGACTCGCAAGGAGCAAAAATTTAATGAGCTTGGCAACGAAATTTTAAAAGTCTCTTATCTTGTCGACGGAAAAGATTTTGAAGGCATTTCTGCACTTATGCAAAGAGTTTTTATCAAAGGCGACGATTATAAAGCCGCAAAACGCAGAGAAGTTTTCGATAAATATCTCAACTATCCGAAATACAACAAAATGTTGGCAAGCAAATTCATTTACAAAAGCATTGCCGATGAATTTAAGGAGGAGTCGACATGACTATAGGTTATACGACGGGTGTTTACGATCTCTTTCATATCGGGCATCTCAACCTGCTGAAAAATGCAAAGGGGCTTTGTGACAAATTGATTGTCGGCGTGACGGTTGATGAACTTGTAAAATACAAACATAAACGCGCCATTATTCCGTTCGAGGACAGATTGGAGATTGTTCGTTCGATTAAATACGTTGATGCGGCAATTCCGCAAAATGAAATTGACAAATTTGCGGCTTGGGAAAAATTGAAATTCGATATTCTCTTCGTGGGTGACGATTGGTATCAATCCGACAGCTGGAAAGAGATGGAAGAAAAATTTAAACAAGTCGGCGTCAAAATAGTTTACTTTCCTTATACTAAGGGCGTCAGTTCAACGGTTATCAGTCAAGCATTAAAATTGGTGAGGGAGATTGATTGAACATGATCGACAAAAATTTTTGTATGAATTCGTTTCTGATTTATCGTTATCTCTATGACGAATCAATTAATTTCGGCTTGCCGTACAAAAACGTCAATATCTGTTATGAGCGCACGCCCATTGCCGACGGCGACGAGTTAATAAGTTTTTTGAAGGCGCAGGTCGAGGCGGTTACTCGCGACGGCAAAGCGGCTCTTGCATTGAGTGGCGGAATGGATTCTGCGATTTTGGCAAAGTTTATGCCCGAAGGTTCGACGGCTTACACTTTCCGCTGTCTGGTGCCCGGCAAAAAAGTTGTTGACGAATCCGAGCGCGCAGCTCGTTACGCAGAAATTTGCAAGCTCAACCACAAAATCGTTGACATTTATTGGGAAGATGTCGAAGCAGTCGTTGATACAATTATGCTCCGTAAGGGTGCGCCGATTCATTCGATTGAAACGCAGATTTTTATCGCCGCGAAAAAAGCTTTGGCGGACGGCTTTGACAAATTTATCTTTGCTGAAAATGCCGACACAATTTACGGCGGAATAGACAGTTTGCTTTCAAAAGATTGGCTGTTCGGCGAGTTCGTCAATCGTTATTCGTTCGTTTTGCCTTATAAAGTTCTGCGTGAACCGCAAATGTTGCTGGAGCCGTTTCGAGAATTTGAGATTGAAGGACGAATTGATCCTTATGACTTCACGAGTAAATATTATCATCAAGAAGCGGCGGGCTCGTATGTCAATGCTTGTGAAACAGCGGGGATTAAATTTATCGCGCCGTATTCGTTGACAAAACTTGCCCAGCCCATTGATTATAAAAGAATTCGCGGCGGCGAATCAAAATACATTGTGCGCGAGGCGTTCCGAAAACTTTATCCGACCTTGAATATTCCGCAAAAAATTTCGATGCCGCGCCCTGTCAACGAGTGGTTTGAAAATTGGCAAGGACCGACGCGCAAAGAATTTTTACCGCATTGTCAAGAAACTTTAACCGGAAATCAGCGTTGGATGGTTTGGGCACTGGAAAGATTTTTGAACTTGCTCGACAAAAATTGAACATAAAAATTTCCCTTCGACAAACTCGGAGGGATTTTTTTTATCGAAGGCGGCGTAAGACCCCAGCTTCAGTTCAGCTATGGGGATATAAGCCGCCCCTTTGCTTTTGAAATTTTGAAATGTTAGAATATTATTGGAGGTGAGTGCAATGAAAACTTTCTGCTTCAAACTCTACAAATCCGAGCACAACATTAAACTTCACAAGCAGATAAATGCGGCAGATTTGACTTACAATCATTGCCTTGCGCTCCATAATCGTTGCTACAAATTGTTTGGCAAATTTCTAAACCGCAAGCAGTGCAAGACGTAGCCGAGAGAATCAACCGAGCCTTTGATTTGTTTTTCGGCAATTTCAAGCGTAAAGTACGCTGTTCGCCGCCGAAGTTTAAAAAAGTTCGACGCTACAAATACTTTTAAAAAAGACGCGACAAGCCCTCTGTTTTTCGCCAAAAATGCAAAGGCGATAGCCAAAGCATCGCGGGAATTGTCAAGAAAAAGTAACGGCTCGAATAACCGACGACGAGCGCGATTTAAATTTGCGAGGCTCCATAAGAAAGCGACAATGCAACGACTTTGGGGCAGAAAAATTTCTGATTTGGCTTTTGGCGACTTCGTAAGAATTTTAAAGTACGAGGCGAGTAAAAAACAATTATTAATGAGCAATGAGTAATAAATAATGAATTTTTAATTGCTCATTGCTAATTGCTCATTGCTAATTGATAAAAGGGTTGGGGCAACGACCCGTGCAGGAGTCACCGTAAGCCCCGAATTTTCGGGCAAGTGTTGTTGATAGCAGAATCCCCCATGTGGGGAGTTTGTCAAAGCGAGCATAAAATTTTCTCCGCGATAAAAAATTTTTTCTTGCATTCCTTGACCTAAATAAAAATCCTTTACTTGAAAAAAATCTTTTGTTAAAATCTGCGCGGAAGATTCTGAAAACGATTCAGAGGGAGGAAAATTTATGGCTAAAAAACACATCGGGCTGGTGGAGAAGGACGGCTGGCTTGCGCCTTACGAGGAAGCGATTCGCGGGCGTCACGAACATGCGCTGTGGAAAATTTCTCAGCTTACGCAGGACGGCAAAAAAACTTTGTCGGATTTTGCGGACGGACATCTTTATTTCGGCTTGCACAAGACGGGCTACGGCTGGGTTTTTCGCGAATGGGCTCCCAATGCCACAGCAATTTATTTAATCGGCGAGTTCAACAACTGGCAGGAAGACGAGGCTTATCGTTGCGAAAGACTTATCGGCGGCAACTGGGAACTGAAACTTTCGGAGAACCAACTCAAGCACGGCGATCTTTACAAAATGAAAGTGCATTGGGAAGGCGGCATGGGCGAGAGAATTCCCGCATGGTGTCAGCGCGTTGTTCAAGACGAGCAGACGAAAATTTTTTCCGCGCAGGTTTGGAATCCGCCGCAACCGCACGAGTGGCATGACGCGGGATTTAAAATCGATACAGACCCGCTTTTGATTTATGAATGTCATGTCGGCATGTCGCAGGACGCGGAGAAAGTCGGCACTTACACCGAGTTTAAGGAAAATGTTTTGCCGCGTGTCAAACAGGCGGGCTACAATGCGATTCAAGTAATGGCGATTCAAGAGCATCCTTACTACGGAAGTTTCGGCTATCATGTAAGTTCGTTTTTCGCGCCGAGCAGTCGTTGCGGCACGCCGGACGAGTTGAAGGACATGATTGACGCGGCGCATCAAATGGGTATCGGCGTCATTATGGACATTGTTCACAGCCACGCGGTTAAAAACGAAGTTGAAGGGCTTGGAAATTTGGCGGGCGATCCGAATCAATTTTTCTACGCGGGAGATCGTCACGAACACCCGGCTTGGGACAGCTTGTGTTTCGATTACGGCAAAGACGACGTTTTACATTTCCTGTTGTCGAATTGCAAATATTGGTTGCAGGAATATCATTTCGACGGCTTCCGATTCGACGGAATAACTTCAATGCTTTATTACAGTCACGGGCTCGGCGAGGCGTTTTGCGGTTACGGCGATTATTTCAACGGTCATCAAGACGACAACGCAATTTGCTATTTAATGTTGGCGAATAAAATGATTCACGAAGTCAAGCCCGACGCGGTTACGATAGCCGAAGATGTTTCGGGAATGCCGGGGCTTGCAAGCAAATTTGAGGACGGCGGCTTCGGATTCGATTATCGCCTTGCAATGAATGTTCCCGATTATTGGATTAAAATGATCAAGGAGCAAAAGGATGAAGATTGGAAACCGTCAAGCATTTTCTGGGAAATGACAAATCGCCGCGCAGATGAAAAAACTGTTTCCTACGCCGAAAGTCACGACCAAGCATTAGTCGGCGATAAGACGATTATTTTCCGTCTGATTGATGCGGATATGTATTGGCATTTCAAAAAGGGCGATGAAAACGACGTTGCAAATCGCGGTATTGCGCTCCACAAAATGATTCGGCTCGTGACGCTCTCGACAATGAACGGCGGCTATCTTAACTTCATGGGAAATGAATTCGGACATCCCGAATGGATTGATTTTCCGCGTGAAGGCAACGGCTGGAGTCACAAATATGCGCAACGTCAATGGCATTTGGCGGACGATCCGACGCTTTGTTATCAAGAACTCGGAGCTTTTGATCGGGCAATGTTGGCAGTCATCAAAGCCGAGCCGAATTTTGCAAATTTGCCTGTCAGAGAAATTTGGCATGACGACGCGGATCAAGTTCTTGCTTACATGCGCGGAAGATTGTTGTTCATTTTCAATTTCTCGCCGACAAAATCTTTCGTCGACTACGGCTTTTTGGTTCCGAAGGGCGATTATGACGTTATGCTCAACACGGACGATAAAGCTTTCGGCGGCTTCGGCTTGACGGACGACACAATTCCGCACTACACGAATTACGATCCCGTTTACGACAGAGACGATAAAGATTGGCTTAAGCTTTACATACCGGCTCGCAGCGGCGTTGTCTTGTGGAAAAATTAAGGGGCAAGGCAATACGTTGACACCTGCGCGGAAAAATTGACACAAAAAAATATTTACCAATAATGCGGCGTGAAAGCCCCTTGCTTTAGCTATGGGGAGGAAACGCCGAAAAAGTTTCTTGTCATATTTTAATCGTACTTGTATAATGAAAAAAAATTTTTTTGAGAGGTGAGGAGTGAAAATTGGGGACAGACCAGGCGTTAAAGGCAGTTCAAACTCTACCCGGACGACCAGTAAAACAGCTGTAGCAGCGGCCGAGCCTTTCGACCCCTGTCGCCCACCACAACGCCAAGAGGGAGGAGCACGCGGTAATAGCGGCACTCCAGCGTAGGACAGACAGACCAAAAAGAAAAGTTCGTAAAGAACACAGGGCGGGGCATCGTCTTGCGGTAGAGACCTTGTTAGACTTCGCTTTCATTAGAAGCATAGGTTGTTGATAACGGAATCCCCCGCATTTATGCGTGGGGAGTATGTCAAGAAGAGGATTCGGAATTTGATCTTGACGAAAAATTGAATGAGCTGGACGGTTTATTTTTAATCAGAAAGCTCGGTTACGTTGACTTTGAGAAAAAGTAGTTATACAATGCGCTTGAAAAATTTTTTGGGAGGTAATTAGATGGCATTAATCGACGATATTCTTCAGACCAACGAAAATTTCTGCGCGAATTTGCCGGAAGAGTACAAAGCTTACGAGCACGAAGATCATCACGACAGCAAATTGCCGAAAAAACATTTGGCGATAGTTACTTGCATGGACACGCGCCTTGTCAATTTCCTTGAGCCCTGTCTCGGAATCAAGCGCGGCGACGCGAAAATTATCAAAACGGTCGGCAACTGCCTCAACGGCGTTTTCGATACAACGGTTCGCAGTCTTCTCGTCTGCATTTATGAACTCGGCGTGCAAGAAGTTGCGATTATCGGACATCATGAATGCGGCATGGCGAAAACGACTTCAAAGAGTTTAACAAGCGGCATGTTGGAGCGCGGCATTTCGCCCGACGCAATTAAAATGGTCGAAAAAGAACTTGTCGAGTGGACGGACAGTTTCCAAAAACCGGAAGAAAATGTTATGAAGGTTGTTAAACAGCTGAGAGAAAATCCGCTTATCCCGAAGGACGTTAAAATTCACGGGCTGATGTTCCATCCGAGAAGCGGCAGACTCGAATTGCTTGACAAACAAGATTAATTAAAAGAAAAAGGTTAAGGGAGAAGGGACAAGGGAGAAATTATCTCTTGTCCCTTTTCCCATTTCCCTTTCCCCTTGTTAAGGAAGATTTGACTTGAATATTTTTTTGCTGTTGACAATCGCGTTGCTGATAATAATCGTGTTGTTGCGATTCAAAATTCAAATCGGCGTATGCATGTTGGCGAGCGGAATTTTTATCTGGCTGATGCGTTCGGCAAGCCCCGTTTCTTTGGCGCAAGCCTTTTACGAAACTTTTACCTTGTCAAGAACATACGACATAATTTTTGCGCTGTATTTCGTCATGTGCTTGGAAATTGAGTTGCGATTAAGCGGCGCGTTGACGGACATGGTAAAATCATTGCGGCGAACATTTTCCGACGTGAAAATTTTGTTGGCGGCGATGCCCGCATTTTTGGGCTTGTTGCCGAGCGTGGGCGGAGCGAGATTTTCTGCGCCGATTGTCGAGGAGCTCAGCGACAAAATAAATTTGACGCCCGAACATAAATCGGCGATAAATTTTTGGTTCCGACATCTTTTCGAGTTTTCGAGCCCGATAATTCCCGGAATGATCATGGCGTGTTCAATCGCGGGTGTGACTTTCGGAGAATTTATAAGCCATTTATGTTGGGTAACGATTTTGGCTATAGCGGTCGGCTGGCTGATTTTGATTCGCCCGATAAAAATTCCTCAAGAGATAAAAATTTCGGAGACGGCGGCGGAGATTCGTCATGAACGCAACGGATTAATTTTGGCGTTGTTGCCTGTGGCGGCGGTATTTTTAATCGTAGTCTTCGGCGGGCTCAACGCGTCAATTTCAACGGGCTTGGTCGTGACGTTGTGGGTTTTTGTATTGGCGGCAGTCGGAAGAAAAGTCGGAGTCAAAGAAATTTTCTTGGGCGCATTTGATTTAAAAATGTCGCTGAATATCTGTTGCATTTTATATTTCATACAAATTCTTTCCGTGACGGAAGTTTTGGGCGAAATTGTGGCGGCATTTCAAGCGTCGCCGTTGCCAATCCCCGTGATAATCGCTTGCGTCTCGCTGATAATCGGAATTTTGACGGGCATGAGTCAAGGGCATGTGGCGATTGTCATGCCGATAGTTGCGGCGATGGGCACGGGCGATTTAAATTTGGCGGGCGTGGCAATGGCGTTCGGAGTGGCGGGGCAAATGTTGACGCCGACTCATGTTTGTTTGATTGTGACGATTGATTATTTCAAAGCGGATTTATTTGGAACATTGAAACCGATTTTGCTTGGAGAAATTATTTTACTGGCGGTTTTCAGCGTTTACACTTATTTTAGTTGGTGAATTTCTTCATACTTTCTTTTGTTATGCTCGGCATTAGATGGCAAGATGGAAAGATAACAAGATGAAAAGATTTTTACTTTCAATCTTTCCATCTTATGATCTTTTCATCTTTAAACGCATTGCTTTTGAGGAGGATTTTTTCTTGGCAGATAAAAAATTTTTCGGCGCGGCACAAGAGCTCCGAATAAAATTAAGTGAAATGATAAATGCGGGCAAAGAGCCTTTTGAAATTGTTTTGGAGCTGGCAAAATTGCTCGGCGAAATTTCGGGCGAAGATTCTTATTATCAAACAACCCGCGAACAAATTTTGGCGGTTTACGGATTTGCTTTCAGAGATAAATTCATTTTGGAGAATGAAATTTCGGAGGTCAAAGCGCGGCTGGAAAAAATTTCTGCGGCTTATGAAAATTCCGATTTCACGGAAGAAGAACACATCAGAATCGGTTACGCGATTGAAAGTCACAAAAAAGAAATTGCCCGTCTCGAAAGTCTAAAAAATGTTTGAAGACGTTTTAACGATAATGTGGCGCGATTGGATAGTTTTGCGGCGGCGGCTGAAAAAATTTATCTTATCGCGACTTGTGACGCCCGTTTTATATCTGGTTGCCTTCGGCTGGGGCTTGGGGAAAAATATCAATCTGGCGTCGGGCAACTACCTTGATTTTTTGGTACCGGGCATAATCGCGCTGAACACAATGAATGTCAGTTACATGAGCATAACAACGGTACACGCCGAGCGCGTTTATCATAAAAGTTTGGAAGAATATTTGAGTGCGCCGATTGAGCCCGCCGCTTTTGTTATCGGGAAAATTTTATCGGCAGTTGTGAGAGCATTAATTTCAACGGCGTTGATTTTAGGCGTTGCAATAATTTTCGGCGCGAACTTGAAATTTTTCTCCGAGCCGCTGAATTTTTTTATCGCAGTAATTTTGAACTCAATGATTTTCGGGAGCATATGTTTCTGCGCGGCATTGAAAGTTCAAACGTATGAAGAACTTGCGCAAGTCAACACTTATCTTTTAATGCCGATGAGTTTTTTATGCGGAACATTTTTTTCCACAGCCGAATTGCCGCCCGCCGTCCGCTTTGTGATAGAAATTTTGCCGCTGACACACACGAGCTTTCTTTTGCGCGAAGGATTCAACCTGACGTCGCTTTTGATTTTGCTTATCTACGCAATTTTTTTATTGTGGCTGGCAACGAGGATGTTTAAAAAATTATCAATCTGACAAAAAACAGCGGGTGGCGAAGACACGGGCGCACAGGACGTGCGCCCGCCCGCAATAAAAACATGGATGTTTTTTTTGCGGGGCAAACGCCCTTTTCTTTTGCTACTTTTCTTTTGGGCGCAGCAAAAGAAAAGTAGGTTAAAAAGCTTTTTCTTTGAAACCTTTCTTTGTGCGCGAAAAGAAAGGGAGGTATTTCATTTGAGACATAATCAATCGAAACTCTGCACAACGCAGATAGAAAATTTTTCCGTCAAAGTCGGCGAGCTGATTATTTTTGAGGACGTAAATTTTACGGTTCATTGCGGCGAGCTGACGGCTTTAATCGGACCGAACGGCGCGGGCAAATCGACGCTCTTAAAATCGATTCTCGGCGAAGTCAAACACTCGGGCAATTTGAATTATTTCGACGCGAAAGGAGAACATCTCCGTCCGATTATCGGCTACGTCCCGCAAACTTTGAAATTCGACGCGACGAGCCCGACAACAGTTTTGGATTTATTTATGGCATGTTTAACTTGGCGACCTGTTTGGCTGTGCAGTTCAAAATTCATTCGTCCTCGCGTGACAAAAAATCTTCGGCGCGTCAAAGCAGAACATTTAATCGACAGAAGACTCGGCGCATTATCGGGCGGCGAATTGCAAAGAATTTTATTGGCACTTGCGCTCGACCCTTTGCCCGACCTGCTTTTATTGGACGAACCAATAAGCGGCGTCGACAAAGTCGGTATGAGAATTTTTTATGAACTCGTCGCCGAACTCAAAGCCGCAGAAGACATGGCGATACTTTTAATCTCGCATGATTTGGAAATGATAGAGCGATTCGCCGACAAAGTGATTCTGCTGAACAAAAAAGTTTTGAAAATCGGCAAGGCGCAGGAAGTTTTTCAATCGGACGAGATGCGCGAAGTTTTCAAGACAAAAAATTAATCCCCGCGAAATTTCTCCGCGAGAATTTTTTTGCGGCAGTGCCTTTGAAAATTTTTGCCGAAAAAAAGTTTTGAAAATCGGCAAGGCGCAGGAAGTTTTTCAATCGGACGAGATGCGCGAAGTTTTCAAGACAAAAAATTAATCCCCGCGAAATTTCTCCGCGAGGATTTTTTTATTTGTCAGGTGCAACGCCGTTGACCGAGCCGCGAGCAATTTCAATCTCAACCTTGTCCGCAATTTTTAGTATAACTATGTCATCTGTGAGGCTGACAATCGTCCCGTAAATTCCGCCGATTGTTATAACGCGGCTTCCGACTTTCAAACTGCCCAACATTTCTTCGCGCTCCTTCTGCGCTTTTTTTTGCGGGCGATAGAGCAGAAAATAAAAAATCAAGAGCATTAAGACTATCGGCATGAAATTTGCCAACGTCGCCGCCGTTTCGTTATCCATTCAAAAATTTGCCTCCCTCATAAGCCGTAAAAAATTTTTCTCTGAACTCGCTGAATTTATCATTTAAAATCGCCGTGCGCATATCTGCCATAAATCTTTCCAGATAACGCAGATTGTGGAGCGCAAGAAGCCTCAAGCCGAAAATTTCATCTGCGCGGATAAGATGACGGATATAGGCACGAGTGAATTTGTTTCTGCAGGTGTAACAATCGCAATGAGTTTCGAGCGGCGTAAAATCTTCGGTGAACTCGGCATTTTTCATGACAAGCCGTCCGCGAGGAGAAGTTTGCGGCGAAACCATTGCCATTCCGTTTCGAGCAACGCGAGTGGGAAAAACGCAGTCAAACATGTCTACGCCGCGCAGGACGCCTTCAAGCAAATGATCGGGCGTACCGACTCCCATTAAGTATCGCGCCTTGTCTTCGGGCAAATGTTTCGTTGACGCCTCAAGCATTTTGTACATAACTTCACGCGGCTCGCCGACACTCAACCCGCCTATTGCACAGCCCGCAAAATCCATTGCCCCAATAACTTTTGAACTTTCTTCGCGCAAATCTTCATACATACCGCCTTGCACAATCCCGAAAATTCCCTGCTTGGGATTCGACGCCGCCTTCAAACTCCGCTCCGCCCAACGATGAGTTCTTTCAGTCGAGGCTTTGGCGTATTCATAATCGGCGGGATAAGGAATGCATTCATCAAAAGCCATTGCAATATCCGAGCCGAGCGCAGCTTGAGTTGCTATCGAAATTTCGGGCGAAAGAAATTTTTCCGCGCCGTCAATGTGCGAACGAAATTTTACGCCGTCTTCAGTTATTGTTCGCAGGTCGCCGAGACTGAACACTTGAAAGCCGCCGCTGTCTGTCAAAATGCCGTGTGTCCAATTCATAAATCGGTGAAGTCCGCCCGCCTTTCTGACAAGCTCCGCGCCCGGGCGCAAAAATAAATGGTACGTGTTCGCCAAAATGACGCCCGCGCCCAAATTTTGTACTTCGTGCGGCGAAAGTGTTTTTACCGTCGCCTGCGTTCCCACCGGCATAAAAAGTGGCGTTAAAAATTTCCCGTGCGGCGTATTCAAAATTCCTGCCCGCGCCCCCGTTGCCGCGTCTTTGTGTATCAATTCAAAAGTTACTGCCGACATTAAGCCCGCTCCTTAAATTCTTTTTTGAAAAGCATCCCGCCTTGATTTTCATTCCGTTAAAAATTTTCAAGCCTTTTTAATCACCGTTATTTTCCATTGCTTGCCGTTCCATTCAAAAACATGACCAACTTTTTTACCAATAAGTTTCTGAAAAACTTTATTGCCGAACTTAAAAATTTTGATAGAGCCTTCTGCAAGAGAAGTTGCATAGATTTTGTCGCCGTCTTTAACAATTCTTTCCGACAAAGTTTTTTCCGCCGCAGATTTTTCTGCCGCAGATTTTTCTGTCGAAACTTTTTTTGCCGAAGTTTTTTCTGCCGAAGATTTTTCTGCGAAAAATTTTTCGACGTGCTCAATCATTATCGCCGCAATTTCTTCTTCGGTCAAGCAGTCCAAAATTATTGCGCCGCCTCTTTTGTTCAGCTCCGACATTGCGGGACGAATATGAGTTTTTGCGTTGAGTTCAATATTTTTTTCTTTGAAGTGCCGCAAAAATTTTATGAAACCGTTTAAAAGTTTCTTGTTGCCGATAAATGCACGAGTACCTATGGAAAAAATTTTTGTGGAAAAATCATTCGCGCCGAGAATGTCCAAACCTTCGTCCGAAAAAATATGTCGCGCCCACCAATATTTTGACAAGGTGTTGTTTATAATTCTTTCTCGCGCACCGCCGCTCAAGAAAAATCTGCTCTTGATTGCATTAATAGTTTTCGTCTCGTCAGAAGAATCTTTTACCTTGTCATAGATCAAAAGCCGCCTCACATAATCATAAAAAACTCCGTGACAGAGTCCCGCCCAAAATCTTTCATCGGCGGCTTGACGCGGCGTAAGGAAGCTTAAATTTTTGTAGAGAATTTTGCTGTTGCGAAAATGAATCTCGCCCGGCTCCAAATCAAGCGGCGCAAGTTCAAAGTCGGGCACTTCGCGAAACTTTACAAAAGGATTTTTTCCGTAAATCTTGGCAATCCAAGCATTGTCTTTTTCGATAAAATATTTTTCCAAAATCTGCGGCAAACTTCTTTTTAAAGTGTCGAGTGCGTCGCCATCCATATAACAAAGTTCCATTACAAATCCTCCGCCGCGTCGTCGAAAATATGTGCGATACTTTCCAGAGATTTTGTTATCGGCAAATTCATGACTTCCTGCGCCAATTCGAGCGAATTTTTATCCTCAAGGAGTTTGTCGAAACTTAAGCCCTTTTTTCTGTAAGACGCACGCAATGACATAAACCATATGTCCGAACTGTGATCCTGCACGTCCTCGAATTTTAATTCCTCAAAAACATAAGTCAATGCAGGCAAAATTATCATGGTGTTCAAAATCGGTTGCATTTCGGGTCTTGATGCGTATCGACTGTATAAATCGAAGTCCTTTTCCGTCAAAAAAATTTTTATTTTCTCCGATGTCATTTCGACATCAAAAGGTTTATTTTTTTCCTTAATTCTCTTGCAAACGCTGAAAATCGAACTGACATTTTTAAAAATATTCGGGTCGTCGGGCAATGATAAAGGCGTAAAATTTTGATAAGCAAGCACACTGCCCTTTTGCAAATCGAAACTCAACCAATCAAAATCTTCGTTCCAATCTTTGCAGGAAAAGTTTTTAATATCTCTGCGAAGGACGATAAAAATCGCCGGATAGAGTTTTTCTTTAATGAGACTCAACGGAATATTGCAGGAAAAATTTTCGAGACTCCGAGTCTCAATTTCTCGATAGATGGTCGCCGGACATTCAACGTGCAAAAGATATTCCGCGTCGCCGCCTTCGATAAGCTTTTTTAGCTCCGCGCAGTCCGTCGAAAAATTAATTTCCAACACAAAATTATTTGCGTCGCCCGAAGAAACTTTCATTTCGGCGGAAAACTTGCAACTTTTGTAATCGTCGCGTCCTTCGGCAAGCACGGGATAAGTAAATAATCGGCGGTCGTCAATCTTCATAAACGGCAACTCCAAACGCATAATTTTTTTCGTCCCGAAGTTCAAAACTTATTTTTGTCTCCGCATTGCCGCGCAGATTTTTAAAAAATATTTTGTCGCCTGCCGCCTCAACTTCGCTGTTTGAATCGGCGGCTGTAGCCGACTTGATAAAAAGTTTTTCGCCGCTGTTATTTTCTCCGACAGCAAAAATTTCAAGGTTGCCGCTCGAAATGTTTTGCGGAACTTTGAGAATCAGCCGATATTTTTTGTCGGAAACTTTTATCACACGAATTTTTGTCAGCCCGTCCTGTTTCAAAATTATATTTTCGCCGTCGGGATTTTCTTCGCCCGTGTGATTCTTCCGAGTTCCTTTTGGGCGAGTGCCGCCGGGTTTTCTTATCGCGGGAGGGTCGCCGTCTTTATCGGTTATAACGCCTTTCGTCCGAGTTTTTGTTATCGAAAAAGTTTTTTTGGTGCTTGTGACGGTCACAAGTTCAAATTCGGGCGGCGCGAGATCGTCGAGAGTTTCTTTTTCCTTTTCGGAACCGCCGCCAATCGCGCTGTCATCGAAGTCAAGCATGTGATCCAAGCCTTCGACGTTCACTTCATCCGAAATATTTTCCGTGCCGAGATTTGAAATTGTATCGCGAACCCACTTTCTCAACTCCTTAAAATATTCTTCCGCCAGCTTGGGATTTTTTTCGTAACGTCCCGGCTCCCATTTGTCGTGAGAAGGCGTTTCCATTTCGCGGAAAAATTCATTAAGCTCCTGCCCGTCAAGTTCAAGAACGCCTGTAAATGAAATTGATCCCGAAATTCGATCTTGTTCAAAAAGTTTCATGCCGCTTTTTCTCACGATTAAAACTTTTCGATTAAGATTTGAGCCAAGAAAGATGCCCAGTTTAAGTTTTCCCATGCCGTGAAAATCTTCCTCAAAAAATTTTACTCCGTCTTCGCCCGACAAAATTTTATAGTAATTAATTGCAGTCGGAATTTTGTCCTCATATTTGCCGAGAATTTTTTTTAGATTCGTTTGATCAATCCTCATATTTTGGATTTTCACGCGCAATTTATTTCGGTGAATGGCAACAAGAAAATTTTCAAGCAACTCGCAAATAATTTCCTCTGCCCAAGTTTCGCTACCGTTGAAGCCGTAAATAAAAATGTCGGTGCCTATACCTGTTCGTCCAAAAATTTCATCCAAAGCATTTATTTTTTTGACAGGAAGATTTTTTTCTTTTTCGCCGTAATAGCCGACGCCGGCCGAAATGTCATCTTCTTTATTGAGAAAAGATACAAGTCTTGACATGCCCTGCGCGGCGCATTCCTCTTTTAAATTTTTCGTCCGATAAAAAACGAGCCGATAAAAAGAATTTGCGAAGGGAGCATTTTTCCCTATGCCGAAACTGCCTGCCGAGTCGCCGATTTTGGTTGCGCCGCCGTCAATTTTCGTCAAGGCATTCCAACCGTCACGAGACTTCGGATTGAAGGGCTCGGCAAGTCCCGTCGTATTGTAGTCGCTGATTCGCAGGACAAAAGTTTTGGGCAAATTAATTTGTTCAATCGCTCTGTCCAAAAATTTTTTTGCCGTCGCATTGCCGAACCAATATTCGCGGCATTTGTTCAAAACATTTTTGTACTCGTCGAAGCCGGGAATGTCTTTGGTATAAATCTCGTAACGTTGAAATTCGACAGTCACGGCGAATTTTTCATTGGCAACGGCGTCGAGAGAATTTTGACAAGTTTCGCGGGCAAGGGAAGAAATTTCTTTGCCCGTAAAAGTTTGAATGCCCGCCTCCGCCACGCCGCGAATCAAGCCGCCGCCGTTTGAAGGAAAATTCCAGCCAACCATAATTATTTCTCCCTGTTTGTTATGAACATTGCGTCGCCGAAAGAAAAAAATCTGTAACGTTTTTCGACTGCCTCGCGATAAGCCCGCAAAATAAATTCTCGTCCCGCAAATGCACTTACCGACATTATCAGTGCGTCGAAAATTTAAATCTTGTTTGTTATGAACATTGCGTCGCCAAAAGAAAAAAATCTGTAGCGTTTTTCGACTGCCTCGCGATAAGCCCGCAAAATAAATTCTCGTCCCGCAAATG
>CALFJC010000082.1 GCA_937877655.1 uncultured Selenomonadales bacterium | reverse complement strand
TTAAAAAAACTCCGTCGAAGTTTGCGGCGGAGATTTTTTTATTTAAATTTTTTCAGAATGATTTTCTCGGCTTCGTCGCGCGTCAAAACATTTTCGTTGAGATTGAGTTTTTTAAGGAGTTGAGTTAAAGGCGGAGGCTCCAAACCAGCGCGGAGTAAAATTTCTTCTTTGGCAAAAAGTTCACGCGGCGTGCCTATGAATAAAATTTTTCCCTGCGCCAAAACGACAATGCCGTACAAAAGCAATGAATAATTAAAAAAACTCCGTCGAAGTTTGCGGCGGAGATTTTTTTATTTAAATTTTTTCAAAATGATTTTCTCGGCTTCGTCAAGCGTCAAAACATTTTCGTTGAGATTGAGTTTTTTAAGGAGTTGAGTTAAAGGCGGAGGCTCCAAACCAGCGCGGAGTAAAATTTCTTCTTTGGCAAAAAGTTCACGCGGCGTGCCTATGAATAAAATTTTTCCCTGCGCCAAAACGACAATGCCGTACAAAAGCAATGAATAATTAAAAAAACTCCGTCGAAGTTTGCGGCGGAGATTTTTTTATTTAAATTTTTTCAAAATGATTTTCTCGGCTTCGTCAAGCGTCAAAACATTTTCGTTGAGATTGAGTTTTTTAAGGAGTTGAGTTATCGGCGGCGGCTCCAAACCTGCGCGGAGTAAAATTTCTTCTTTGGCAAAAAGTTCACGCGGCGTGCCGATAAATAAAATTTTTCCCTGCGCCAAAACGACAACGCGATTTGCAAAACGCGCAATGTCTTCCATGTTGTGCGAAACCAAAATTATCGTTGCGCCGGATTTTTTTATCGCGCCGAAAATTTCTCCGAGCAAATTTTCTTTCGCAAGCGGATCAAGTCCCGCCGTCGGTTCGTCAAGGATTAAATATTTCGGCTTGAGTGCCAAAATCCCCGCGATTGCCACGCGCCGCCGCTGTCCGCCCGAAAGTTCAAACGGAGAAACTTTTTTTAATTCGACAGGCAACCCGACTTGCCGCATTGCCTCTTCCACCCGCGCAGATATTTCCGCGTCACTCAATCCAAAATTTTTCGGTCCGAAGGCAATATCACTTTCGACAGTTTCTTCAAAAAGTTGGTGTTCGGGATATTGAAAAACAATCCCCACAAGGCGGCGAATTTTTTTGTCGGCGACGGGCAAATTGTCAATCGCAACGGAGCCGCTTTGCAAATCAATCAAGCCCGCGATAATTTGAATCAGCGTCGATTTGCCGCTGCCCGTATGCCCCGCTATCGCCAAGACTTCGCCCGCCGCAACGTCGAAAGAAATATTTTTCAGCGCGAGTTTTTCAAAGGGCGTGCCCTTCATGTAAGTGTAATCGATATTTTTTACCGAGATCATTTTAATTTCCTTAATGCGTCTGCAAGTTCGTCTGCGGTTAAAATTTTCGGCGGGAGTTTGAATTTTTTTCGGCGGAGTCGCTCGGTAAGCTCGGCGGCAACGGGAACATTGAATCCCAGCCGCCGCATTTCTTTTACGTCGGTAAAAATTTCTCGCGGTGTGTTGTCTCGAATAATTTTTCCGCTTTCCATTACGAAAACTCTTTGCGCCGCCGCCGCCTCTTCCATAAAATGCGTTATGTAAATTATCGTTTTGCCTTGTGCATGAAGTTTTTTCACCATCGATAAAATTTCGCGCCGCCCAAGAGGATCGAGCATGGCGGTCGGCTCGTCGAAGACAATTATTTTCGTTTGCATGGCAACGACGCCCGCGATTGCAATTCGCTGTTTTTGTCCGCCGCTGAGTTTGCTCGGAGCAAATTTTTTATAATCGCTCATGTTCACGGAGTCGAGAGCCAAATCAACGCGCTCACGAATTTTTTCGGGCGCAATGCCTAAATTTTCCAAGCCGAAGGCAACATCATCTTCGACAATCGCCGCGACAATTTCACTGTCTGGATTTTGAAAAACCATGCCGACATTTTTTCTGACTTGCCAAAGATTTTTTTCGTCGGAAGTTTCGAGCCCGTCAATAAAAATTTTCCCGTCCGTAGGAAGCAAAAGCGCGTTGAAATGTTTTGCCAGCGTCGATTTGCCGCTGCCGTTCGTGCCGATTATCGCGACAAATTCTCCTTCGCCAATCGAAAAATTTATTCCGTCAAGCGCAACTTTATCGCCCGAAGAACTTTTGTAGACGTGACGTAAATTTTCTGCGCGGATAAAATTCCCCATTTACTTTGCCGCGATTAATTCAATTTCGCAGAGTGCGCCTGCCGGCAAATCTTTAACCGCAACGCAACTCCGCGCAGGTTTGCTGATAAAATATTTTTCATAAACCGCATTGAACGCTTTGAAGTCGGCAATGTCGGCAAGAAAACAAGTCGTCTTGAAAACTTCGCTGAAGTCATAACCTGCCGCCTCAAGCACTGCCGCCAAATTTTTGCAACATTGCTCGGCTTGCCCTTCAATATCTTTTGCGACAATTTTTCCGACAGCAGGATCGATTGCAATTTGCCCCGATGTGTAAAGGAGCCCGTTGACTTTAATTGCTTGGCTGTAAGGTCCGACAGCCGCCGGCGCATTTTCCGTGTGAATAATTCTCATGTTGTTACCTCCAAAAAATTTTTCCGTAATAATCGGCATAAGCTCCTTTTGAATTTCGGATGGAACTTCAAGCGCGTCCAATGTTTCTTTCGCCGACAATTTCATCGTCTTCATAACAGCGAGTGTTTCTGCGACAATTCTTGCCTTGTAACTTTTAACGTAACTGTCTGCGTAACCTTCCGCATAAAGATCCGAATAAGCCGGCGAACAAAGATCGTTTAGTTTTTCATCATAAGCTTTTGCATAAGCTTTAGCCCAAATTTCTGAATGACCTTTAGCCATGAATTCGGCAACAAGTTTTTCTCGCAACTCATGACGATTAATTTCTTTTTCGATAAGCGGTACAAGTCTCTTTTGTTTTTCGGGCGAAATGCCGAGATTGTCCATCGCCGTTTCTGCTGACCAATTCAGCCGTTCCATCAAAGTACGAATGTTTTCGAGCAAGTTTTTGCGTTCGCCGATTATCAAACCTTCGGCTCTGCCGCTTTCTCTGACTCGCTCATTGTTTTTGGCGATTAATTCTTCCAAGATACTTGACACAATGTAACCTCCGTTAAATGAGCGGCTTAAATTCCTCTTGCTTTTCGGGCGAAAGCTTAAGTGCGTCCATCGCTTTTTCCGCCGTCAAATGCAAAGTTTCCATCAAAGCGCGAATGTCTTCAAGCTTAGTTTCGCGTTTAGTTTTGCGTTCAGTTTCAGTAACTAATTCTTCTGTAGCACTTGACATTTTAACTCCTCCTTTGTCCGGGTTTTTAAAAAATTTCGCGCAGTTCCCAAGCGTTTTATGTTTCATTTGCAAAGGGTCTCTGCAGAAAAAATCGTGCATCAAATCGCCGAGCGGATTCCCGCCGCGAATACTGCCGTTGACGTAAACAATATGCGTTCCGTCGTTGAAAAGTTTGCCGCTCTTTTGAATTCGGCGTTCGATAAAATAAATTTGTTCGCCGTCCTTGAGCACATCATTTTCCGTAATGAAAATTACGTATGTTTCAGGAAGTTTTTCGTAGCCCTCGCCTTTGTTGAGAATATGATAATCGAGCATCGCGCTGTTGTAGCGGGCGCGTTGAGGAATTGCTCCGGTATCCGTCCGCTGAATTTCAATGTCGTAAAGTTTGCCCGCGCCGTCTCTGGCGAGAACATCCAGCCGCACTGACCGCCCGAAAACTTTTTCAATGACTCGTTGACTGTGAACTTCTTCAACGATCAAATCCTGTTTGTCAAGGATAATGCGCAAAATGTATTGAACGCATTCATTGTTCCCGTCAAAGCAAACGCTGAAAAAAATATCGTCCATGAAACAATAATTCATAATTCGGGCGCGATGCTTTTCCCATAAATCTTCAGCCATTAAATCACTCCTTCAAATTGTTTTGTTGAAGTTTTTTGCTCGGCAACAGATTTTCAAGCGGCGCGTTGACGAATTGGAAAATTGCCGTCGAAGTCACGTCGTAATTGTCGAGAAAAGCCGTGTGCCAAGCTTTCGGGACGACGCACAGCCGAGAATTTTTAATCATTTGATGCGCTTCCAAAACCGTAATTATCGGCGCGTGATCATCTTCGTCTCCCGTTATCAGCAAGACGGGACATTTTATTTTTGAAAAAGTTTCTTCGCCGATATTTTGTTCGCTCCAAAATTTCATGTAGTCACTCAAAAATTCTTGCCAACGCTCCGACTCGGGGCGAATTTTTTTCTGCGCGGAGAAAAATTTTTCATCAAGCTTCTCCAAGTCGGAAAGATTTATTTCAGCCGAATAATATCCCGCCTGCAAAGTTCCCGCGCCTATCGCCGTGATTCTCTCGACGCGTTCGGGATAAAGCGCGGCAATTTCGTAAGCCGTATATGCTCCGTCACTGAAACCCAAAATTTGAATCGGCGCGGAAATTTTCAAATCGTCAAGAATTGCAAGCGCATCATCTGCTTTTTGTTTGTAAGTCAAAGGCGAATGTCCGATTTCCGATTTTCCGTGCCCGCGTGTCGACATGACAATCAGCTTGTGAGATTTTTTCAGCTCGTCAAGAATTTTTCCGAGCTCGTAAGGACTTCCGACTCCGCCGCCGTGCAAAATCAAAATCGGTGCGCCCTTGCCGTAAACTTCATAATAAATTTTCGCGTCGTCGGCTTGAACATAATTTCCGACTTTCAAATTTTCGCCGTAAGGAGTCGAAGAGCCGGGCTTGTCGCCTTGCGTGAAATATCTTGCCGCGTCAGCCGTCGTGTTTCCAAAAATCAAAGCCATTGCCATCGCTCCCGCCAAAAAAATTTTCTTCATGATAAAAATCCCTCCAAAAAATTTTGTGCACTTATTTTAACCAATCAGCCGCGCATGTTCAATAAAAGTTTTTCGTGATATAATCGGCAAAATATTTTTTGGAAAGGAATGTTTCACAGTGAGCGCGTTGAAATTTTTCGCGGCAATTATTTTTATCCTAAGTTTGCTCGCCTCGCCCGCGCAGGCGGAGAAAAAAATTTTTATCAACTCGGCAAGCCGCCTCATGCTTTTTTACGACGGCAACACTCGCCTTGCAATGTATCATCTCGGCTTGGGAAAAGTGAGTACTCCGACTCCTTCGGGCTATTACAAAATCACGGAGAAGGCAATTAATCCTTCGTGGATTGATCCTTCCGATCCCGAATACGAAATTCCTTCGGGACCCGATAATCCGCTCGGCTATCGTTGGATGCAAATTTGGGGCAACTATGGGATTCACGGAACAAATAAACCCGACAGCATCGGGCATTACGTTTCAAACGGTTGCATTCGCATGAACGAACGCGACGTTGAAGAACTTTTTGATGCCGTCGAAGTCGGCACGCCCGTCGAGATAACTTACAATCGCGTTGTCGTCGAAAAAAATTCTGAAGATGACGTTGTCTATTACGTTTATCCCGACGGTTACGGAATTCAAGATGTCACTGTTGAAGACGTGGCGAAATGGCTTGAGCCCTTCGGAGTTTTGCCTTTCGAGAGTGAATACGATATTTCTCAAAAAATCGAGGCGTCCGACGGCGAACCGACTTTTGTCGGCAAACCTTACAACGTCGAAGTAAATGATTTGCTCGCCGAGCCGACCGACGCGAACAACACGAGATTTTTTGCAAAAGCCGTTCTGCGCGACGGAATTTCTTATCTGCCCGTTGTGCCCATTGCAAAAATTTTGCGCATGAAACTCGAATGGAACAAAACCGAAGCGAGTTTGAAAAGTCGTTTCGGAAAAGTCATTTGCTACGAGCGGAAGGGACAACTTTATTGCAACGCCGATGACGCAATGATTTTATTCAATATTGAAGGCGGCTTGCAGACGGGAGAAGACGGCAAAAAAATTTTCCGCTTTA
Organism: uncultured Selenomonadales bacterium; assembly: GCA_937877655.1. Lineage (GTDB taxonomy): Bacteria > Bacillota > Negativicutes > Selenomonadales > Selenomonadaceae > Quinella. Next base: position 5,893 of record CALFJC010000082.1, on the reverse strand, counting down.
AATCCATGCCGATAACCGCGCCGCCCGTCGAAAAGCCTAAAGAAGAAAAAAAGCGCAAGAAGACCAAAACCACAGTCGAAAAACCTTTTGACGAACCCGAAGAAAAATCTTCGTCCGAAGAAAAAAATTCGGCTGAAGAAAAATCTCAAGCCGAAGAATCTAAATCCGAAGAAAAATCCAGACCGGCTTTGGATGAACAAAATGAAATGCAACCTAAATCCGGAGAGGAGCCGAGCTTATGAAAAAATTTCTGATAATCGACGGCAGCAGCATTTTTTATCGGGCATTTTATGCCATGCCCGGCTTGAATGCTCCGAGCGGCGAGCCGACGGGCGCGGTTGTCGGCTTTGCGAATATCCTTTTCAAAATTCTGCGCGAATGTTCGCCCGACTTTACGGCTGTTGCTCTCGATACCGCCAAAAAAACTTTTCGCAACGAAATTTTTCCCGAATACAAGGCGACGCGTCCGCCAATGCCCGATGAACTTGCCGCGCAACTGCCCCTGCTGAAAAAATTAATCGACGTTCTCGGAATAAAAACCTGCGCGGCGGCGGGCTACGAAGCTGATGACATTATCGGCACTTTGGCGACGCAAGCTTCCGAAAATTTTTCTGTGGACATTTTGACGGGCGACCGCGATGCTCTTCAACTTATTAATGCCAATACGCGAGTTTTTCTGAACAAAAAATCGGACGTCGAGATTTATGACGCGGAAAAATTTTTTGAGGAATACGGTTTTGCGCCGCCGTTGCTTGTCGACTTCAAAGGATTGTGCGGCGACGAGTCCGATAATATTCCCGGCGTTAAGGGCATCGGACAGAAAACCGCAACGACTCTGATTAAAGAATTCGGCGCGATTGAAAATGTTTTCGCCCGCCGCGCAGAAATTAAATCCAAAAGGGCACTCAACGCCCTTGAAAATTCTGAAGAAATTGCGACGCTCAGCAAGAAACTCGCGCAGATTGTTTGCAATGTCCCCGAAATTGTTTTCAACGCGGAGGAGTTTGAAATTGCTCCCGACATTGCTCGCGCAGATGAATTTTGCAACCGTTACGCTTTAAGGCAAATCAAGAAAAAAATTCATGAACTTTTTGTAACGCAAAATCTTTTTTCACTCGCGCCGAGAAATTTTATCGCCGTGCTCCAACCTTTGAATCACGAAGCTTTAAATGCGGCGGAAAGTTTGGCTGTTGCGGAATGGAAAATGAATCGTTTTGCAGTAAAAATTTTCGGCGGAGAAGTTTTCGCGGCGACATTTGAAGACATTCAGAAAATCTTTGATGACTTCGGCGGGCAAATTGTTTTGAGCGACTTGAAAAATTATCTGCGCGCCTTCAAAGTTCCCAACCTTGAAAAAATTTTCGATTTGGATTTGATTTACTATCTGCTTTACCCCGAACGCGAAAAAACAATTCGGAACGAGGAATTGGGAATCGGAAATGATTTGGCGGAGACGACTGAAACTTTTGAAAGGCTCGCGCCGCAATACGAAAAAAATTTGGCGGACGCCGATTTAATGAAACTTTATCGGGAAATGGAATTGCCGTTGACGGAAGTTTTGTCGAAAATGGAAAGGCGCGGCGTCTTCGTCGACAAAACTCAACTCAAAAAAAAATCAGCCGAGATGTCCGAAAGAATCTCCGCGCTTGAAAAAAATATTTACGAATTGGCGGGCGAAACTTTCAACATAAATTCGCCCAAGCAACTCGGCGAAATTTTGTTTGAGAAATTGAATTTGCCGTCCGTCAAAAAAACCAAAACGGGCTTTTCAACCAACGCCGAAGTTTTGGAAGAGTTAAAGCCGCTCCATCCCGTTGTTGCCGAGATTTTAAATTTCCGCACGCTGACAAAATTAAAATCGACTTACCTTGACGGGCTAAAAAAATTAATCGGCGAGGACGGACGAGTTCACACGAATTTTAATCAGACGGTGACCGCGACGGGCAGACTTTCGAGCTCCGATCCGAATTTGCAAAATATTCCCGTGCGAACGGAAGAAGGAAAAGAAATTCGCGCTTTGTTTGTGCCAGGCGAAGGTTACGATTGCATTTTGTCCGCCGATTATTCGCAGATTGAACTTCGACTGCTCGCGCACATGTCGGGCGATGAAAATTTAATCGACGCCTTCATTAAAGGACAGGATATTCATGCTCGGACGGCGTCTGAAGTTTTCGGCGTGCCGATTGAAGAAGTGACGCCCGATCTTCGCCGCAAAGCAAAGGCGGTTAATTTCGGAATTGTTTACGGCATGAGTGATTACGGTTTGTCGCAGGATTTGCACATCAGCCGCAAGGAGGCGGGCGAATACATTGTAAAATATTTCGAGCGTTATCCCGGCGTTAAAGATTTTTTGGACGCGACGGTTGCGCAGGCGCATCTTCACGGCTATGTTATGACAATGTTTGGGCGGCGAAGAAATTTATCCGCGATTAACAGCTTGAATTTTAATATTCGCTCTCTCGCCGAGCGCATGGCTATGAATACTCCGATTCAAGGGAGCGCGGCGGACATTATCAAGCTTGCAATGATTCATGCGGAAGAAAATCTGCGCGGGTTCGAGAGCCGAATAATAATTCAAGTGCATGATGAACTTGTTCTTGAGGCAAAAAATTCCGAGCTTGCCGAAGTCGAAAAAATTTTGCGCGAGTCAATGGAGAACGTCGTAAAACTTTCGGTGCCGCTGGTTGTCGACATTCACGGCGGAGAAAATTGGTCGCTTGCAAAATAAATTTTCGTTGAAAAAATATCGGAGCGGTCTTCACGGGCTGCTCCGTTTTCTTTGGGAATTTTACATTTAGATCGTATTGGTAAATTTAAAATCGTGATGTGACAAGGAATTTTTTTTCGATTGACGAGGAGAAAACAACGAAGCCATACGGAAAAATAACCGTCACTTGTAAAATGATTTCATGTTCGAGGTACCCTTTAAAAGATTCAGCCTTGCGGAAGTTACAGAACTTTATTCCGAACGAGTCGATAAAATCATTTTGAAAAACGAGGAAGACTGTCGTAAATTTGGAGCAGGTCGCTTTTATATTAACGTGATTAAGAACACGGCTTTCAAAACTTTCATTGAGATTTACTTTATCGACCTCGACAAATCTTACTCGGCGGCAAAAGAAGGCAACATCTTGATGACGATGTCCGAATTGACGTTCGGCGCGATTAGGGCTTGTTGGTAAAGTCAAGTAAAATAAAAACACAAGCAATTCCTTGATAAAATGATTTTGAAAGAAGAGGAAATGCTTATGTCAAATTCATTTTACCAAAAAGATTTAACGGATACGCAGCGGAACAAGATAAAATTTTTGTTCGAGAAGTCCAAGAAGGACGCCCGTCGCTTAAGAATTTTCGCCACATCGTTGCTCGTTTCGACAAATTATCTACCTGCTTTTCCAATTTTGTCTTACTTGCCTCTGCTGCCATTCACTTTTAATTTACCAACAGCCCCTGGGAATGAAAGAAATTATAGCGGTGCGAGAAAGACCGCCCGCCCAAGATGGGGGCGACCGCCGGCGTTTTTCACGTGACGCACGCGGCAAAAGAAAGTTGATCCTACATAAAAATTATTTTGAAAGAATCGAAGCGACGATACGCCGAGATGGTTTTGCGTTCCCACTTTAGGAAAAAGGGGGGGACAACTACTCTTTAAAATTTGTAAAGGTGCAAAGTGCTGTTGAGAAGCTCGACGAAAAAATTTCCTTCCTCAAAAATCAAAATGTTCAACGCCATGTTGTATTGATTAATCGCCCACATTTTGCGAATGGGAATGACCAATGCCGCACAGATTATCAGCCGAATTGCCGCGCCGTGACTTACGACGATAATATTTTTGTCCTCGTTGTCGGCAATAATTTCGTCAAGAGCATTCATAATCCGCGCTTGACTTTGCAAAAAAGTTTCTCCGCCGGGCGGCTGAACTTTGTCGGGTCTCGTAAAAAATTTTTCAAAGCCTTTGGGATTTTCCTTCGCCAACTCGCTTAAAAATCTTCCTTCCCACTCGCCAAAACTCGTCTCGCGTAAGCCGCGCTCCTTTATCACCGGCAAGCCGAATTTCTCCGCCAAAATCTCAGCCGTCATGACCGCCCGCAATAAATCGCTTGAATAAATCGCGTCGACCGCATGAAAAGGAGCATGTTCCGCCAACAAACGCGCTTGTTTAATTCCTTCGGGTAAAAGTTGAATGTCCGAACTGCCTTGAAGTTTTCCTATCGCGTTCCATTCCGTCTCGCCGTGTCGAATCAAAAAAATTTTCGTCAACAAAATCGCCTCCTTCAAAAAAATATTTAATCAAACCCTAACTTTATCCGAAATTTTTTTTAAGATAGCAAATATCGTTTTGAAAAGCAAGTTGCGTATCGGCAAGGAGGAAATTTCATGGGCGTAAAGGAAAAAATCAAGAGCAAACTCGGCGGTTTTGAAATTTCCACGAAAATAACTTTCGGCTACGCGGCGTGTTTTATCGCGCTGTTGATTTTGATTAATGGGGCAATGTGGTTCGGAGTCATGACCGCGCTTTATCGCCCCGCCAAAAATGTAATTCTCTACAGCATGTATCAGATTGAAGAAATGTTTGCGGAGCTTGAAGAAAATTATGATGGCTTTGACGCCGCCGATTTTCGCGGGGCTTTGGTTGCGGGAGTGGTTTTAAGAGTTGTTGACGAGAACGGCGCAATGTTCCTCGACACCGACCCGAAATATCCTTCGATTGAAATGTTTGAAGAAAATGTTTTGAGAAATCCGCCGCTTTTTGCTTATGACGATTTTGAAATTGCGCGAATCAAATCCGGTTTGATTTATTGCGGAAAAATGAATTACACTCACGAGGACAGGACAATTACGCTTTATTTTTTCCGAACGATAACTTCAGAAGCGAATCTTTTTGACGAGTTGGCGAAACTTTTAATCGCGTTGGATGTTTTGGGAATAATTATTGCGTTGTTTATCGGACACTATATGAGTCAAGGGATTTTGAAGCCGATAAAAACGATGAATGCACTTGCGCAGGAAATTGCATTTGAAAAAATGAACGGGCGAATTCCCGTCGGACAAGCCGATGACGAATTGAGCGAGCTGGCAAAAACTCTGAACAAAATGTTGGATCGTTTGCAGGGCGGAATAAAAAGGCAACAGCAATTTGTTTCCGACGCCTCGCACGAACTCCGAACCCCCGCCGCCGTGATTAAAGGTTACATTGAATTCATTGAACGTTACGGCACCGACGATAAAGAACTTTTAATGGAAAATCTCAGAATGATCTACTCCGAAGTGGAAAACATGCAGGCTTTGCTTGAAAATATGCTTTTCATTTCGCGCACGGATCAAAATCGCCAGAAACTCAACAAGAAAGATTTGGATTTGGATGATATTGTCGGCGACGTTATGCAGAAAATGAAAGTTGCGGTCACAACGCACGAAGTCGAGCTGATAAGAAATGATCCCGCAAAAATTTTCGGCGACGAGACGGCGATTAGGCAGATGATCAGAGTTTTTTTGGATAATGCGGTGAAGTACACGCCCGAAGGCGGAAAAATCAGTGTCAGTTCAAAAGTTGACGGCGGAAAAATTTTTTTGAGCATTTCGGATTCGGGGATTGGCATTGCGGCGGAGAATTTGGATAAAATTTTTGACAGATTTTTTCGGGTCAGCAGTGAGGATTTGGTACATGCGGCGGGCGGCAACGGGCTGGGCTTGCCCATTGCGAAATGGATTGCCGACAATCACGGGATAAAAATTTCTGTGGCGAGCGAGCTCGGCAAGGGCACAACTTTTACTTTAGAGATAGAGCCCCCTTTTTTCTAAAGTGGGCACGCAAAACCATCTCGGCGACTCCTTCGGTTGAGTCAATCATGAAATTTATTTTTTAAACTACTTTTTCTTTGCTTGTCCAAAG